>CALXPK010000042.1 GCA_944390265.1 uncultured Alphaproteobacteria bacterium
ATGAATAAAAAAAAAAACGCTGGAACAATGAAAAGCGTCATTTAATAAAAAAAAGGAAAGCCTATACCATTCATGAAAAACGTTTTTTTTTTTTTGCAACTAAAATTAAAGGCTCGCGTCAAATAATTTTGCTAAGTGTTTGTTTTTAAATTAGTAACGGCGCTGGCGTTCGCTCAGCGGTTTGACCCGATTTTCCAAATCGGAGATTTTTAAGCGCAGAGCCGGATTGTTTTGGGCAAAATCTTGAGCAATTTTAAGTTGCTTCAAGGCCGTTTTATATTCGCCGATGGCGGCACTATATTCGGCCGCGGCATAAGTTGAATAAGCCTTGTCTCCTTGCATACCGTAAGCTCGGGAAAGCAACATCCAGCCCATGGCCGAAGGTTGAGAGATATTGGCTTTGTTCAAAATGCTGATAATATTTCTGAGCTCGGCCGATGTCGGATTTGTTTCCAACGTGGCCTGCGCCAAAGCAATTTGCAAAGAAGCGGCCGAGGGCATCAAATTCAAGGCTTTTTGATATTCGGTTTTGGCTTGGTTCACCTTGCCGGTTTCCATATACATTTGCGCTTTCAGCTCATGGAAAAACGGGTTGTTCGGTTCTTTTTCAATCAAACCGTTGATGAGGGAAAGCGCCTGATTGAGGTTCAAGAGCTTGTAAAAAGCAATGGCCTGAGCATATTGAGCGGCCACGGACGTATTTTGTAACGGATATTTTCTGAAAGTTTCATTAGGTTCGGATAAAAAAGCCAAAAGTTTGGCTTTAACGCGAGAAAATTCTTCTTGATACGGCGGCATAGGGGCATAAGGCGATTCTTTGGCCGCTTTTTCCAAAAATTTCAATCTTTCCTGATTCATCGGGTGTGTGCGAAAATAGGGGCTTTCTTCCACGCCGCTCATTTCATTGGTTTGATTGATTTTTTTCATAAAACGATATAATCCAATCGGAGATTGCTTGGTTTGTTGCAAAAATTTGACGGCACTTTCGTCGGCACTGCGCTCTTGCTCGGTTCGATATTGAAAATAGTTGGTCATCATGGAAGATTGGCTGCCCAAAGCCACCGCCATGGCCACATTGCCGTTACCGCTGGCCGCCGCGGCGCCGCCGGCCAAAATCATCGAGGCCAGACTAACCCGTTGCATCTCTTGAGCCTTGATTTTTTGCGTGATGATATGTCCACCGGTAATATGTCCCGTTTCATGCGCAATCACGCCGCTCAATTCTTCAACATCATCGGCGGCAATAATGGTTCCGGTATGCACAAAAAGATAGTTACCGTCGCTGACAAAAGCGTTCAGCGATTCATCATTCACAATAAATACCTTGTTGCGATTGAAAGGAACGCCGGCGGCTTTGAAAATCGGTGCGGTAATTTTTTGCAACAAAAGTTCGGTTTCTTCATCCGAGATAAGGCTGATGGCCTGAGCCTTGCTGCTCATCAAAGCCAAAACGGCTAAAGGCAGAAAAAATCTGCACAATAGCCGTTTTATGAAGCATTGCTTAAACATGGGCTTTAACTTTTAATCAGTTTTTTCCACCAAGCGGTTTTCTTTTGCGGCGCTTCTTTGGTATTATCCTCTTTGGCCGCCACCGTTGTGTCGACATGGCTGTCATACAAAATCACGGCTTCCGGCTTTTTCTCCTCGCTGACATCGGAGTTGCGGTTGTTTCCGTTGTTGCGACGACGATCTCTGCCGCGGCGGTTGCGTCTGTCACGACGACGATTACGTCTGTCACGGCGATTATTGTTTTCCGAAGCCAAATTTTCATCAGAAGTTTCGGCCTCGGTTGCGGCGTCGTCCTCCGCCTCAGAATCAGAAGCAACATTGGTGACAGCCGTATCCTCTTCGCTCCATTCTTCTTCCGCATTATTTTCCGGAACGACTTTGGGGGCAGGAGCTTCTTCTTTAACCGCGCCTTTAATCTTTTCAATGCGATAATCGGCAATGTTTTGGATAGAATCATCGGCGCAGATGATAATGCTCATTTTGTATTTTTGTTCCAAATCGAGCAAAGTCTGCCGTTTGTGATTCAACAGATGAATAGCCACGTTTGAGGGAACATATACATTAATTTGTGATGAGCGACTACGGATTCCTTCTTCTTCAATCCCGCGCAAAACAAAAACGGTGCTGGATTCAAGCGTTCTGACCATACCTTGGCCATGGCAATACGGGCAAACCTGATAGTTGCTCTCCATAAAGGAGGAGTGCATTCTCTGGCGCGAAATCTCAAGCAAGCCAAAGCAGCTCATCTTAGCCACCTGAATGCGTGAACGGTCTTTCTTCAAGGCTTCTTTCATCCGTTTTTCAACCGCATGGTTGTTGGCCGGATCTTCCATATCAATAAAGTCAACCACCACCAAGCCGGCCAAGTTGCGCAAACGAAGCTGACGCGCAATTTCATCGCAGGCTTCCAAATTGGTTTTAAGTGCGGTTTCTTCCAAATCTTTTTCTTTGGTGGCGCGACCCGAGTTCACATCAATGGAAACCAAAGCCTCGGTCGGGTTAATAACCAAATAACCGCCCGATTCGAGTTGCGCATTGGCTTCATGCAGTTTGTCGAGCTGACCTTCAACCTGAAAACGTTGGAACAAAGGCATATCGTTGTTGCGATAATTTTTGATTTTTTTGACATTATTCGGCGAAAGAATGCGGCAAAAATCGCGTGCGGTTTTATAACCTTCCTCCCCGGCCACAATCACTTCGGCAATATCTTTGGTATAAATATCGCGCAAGGCACGTTTGATGAGGTTGCCTTCTTCATGAATCATGGACGGAGCCTTGCCTTTAAGCGCGGCAATGCGGATGAGATTCCAGCTGCGGATAAGGTAGTTGTAGTCACGCACGATATCGGCACGGGTTTTTTCTTCGCCGGCGGTGCGGACAATCAAAGACATATCGGTCGAAAGCGGCAGTTCTTTGACAATGGCTTTAAGGCGTTTGCGGTCGGCCACATTGGTAATTTTGCGAGAAACACCGCCGCTTTTGATGCGGTTGGGCATCAACACGCAATATCGGCCGGCCAAAGACAAATAAGTTGTAAGCGCGGCGCCTTTGTTGCCTCTTTCTTCTTTCACAACTTGGATAAGAAGAATTTGACCTTCTTTAATCACATCTTGAATTTTGCTGGAATGATAGAGCTTGCGGGCGCGAAGAAGTTTTCTTTGCAACTCAAAATCGGTTTCCAGCTCATCATCATCGTCATCTTCGGCATCATCATCATCATCGTCGTCGTCACGGGCATTTTGAACATTGGCCGAAGCTCTGACGCTGTCTTCGGCAGACTTTTCTTGAGCTTCCTCATCATCGGCCTCTTCGGAAACCTGTTCCTCTTCATCCAAACCGGTATCTTCGGCCAAAACTTTGAGCTCTTCTTTCTTTTCTTCTTTTTTCTTGCGGATTCTCTTTTTGGCCACGCGCTTTTTCAACGGGTGTTTTTTGCCGCCTTCCTCAGCCTCGGCCGCAATTTCTTCATCGGTAATTTTGTCATTAACGGCTTCAACCACGGCCTGAGCCTGTTCCGGTGTCAGTTCGGAAGCAGGTTCCGCGCTTTGAGACGGTTCAGCTGTTTCAGCAACTAGGGCTTGCGGTTCTTCTGCAATGGCTTCGGATTCGACCATTGTTTGCGCTTGAGCTGGTTCAGCAACGGCTTGAACCTCTTGCACATCGACCGCAGTTTCGGATTCGTTTTGTTCTTCTGCCAAACGTCGTTCTTCGGCAGCTTTGGCCTCAGTTTCGGCCTTGGCTTTTTCAGCCATTTTTTGCGCATAAGCGGCAGCTTTTTCGGCGCGAATGCGCTCTCTTTCGGCCTCACGTTCTTTCAGGGCTTGTTTTTTGGCTTCAATAATATCATTGACCTCTTTGTCAATGGCATCAATTTGCTCTTGCGGCAAATTATAATAATCGGGATGAATTTCGCCAAAAGCCAAAAAACCATGTTTGTTCCCGCCATAATCGACAAAGCAGGCTTGGAGAGAAGGTTCCACCCGCATCACTTTGGCCAGATAAATATTGCCTTTAATCTGTTTGCGGTGGCAAGTTTCAAACTCAACCTCTTCGAGTTTGTTGCCGTTTATGACAACAACGCGGGTTTCTTCTTCTTGCGTGCTGTCAATCAACATTCTTTTTGTCATATATAATAACTCCGTCCGTTTGCATTGAGAAACAATGCAAAATAAAATTTATCCGCTGCCGGAGGAGATAGCCGAAAGATTTAGATGTACGAAGCATCGGAAAAAAGTTTAAACTTCTCCCTCAATGCAACTGTTCAAAACGACCGTCATATCAAAAAAACAACCAGACCGGCCGTCATATATAAAAAACTTTCTTCTGCAAGGCTCAAACTCTCAAACTTTTTTCCAACAAAGCCGTGCAGGGCGGATATCATCCGGCAAAAACTTTTCTTTGTTGTCGGTTTCGGTCAAAAAAATAATGCGCCGCCGTGTTTTTTGATTGATTATTTACTTAGGGGCGGACAAATATATAGACCATCCGACAACAATAAAATATACGAAATGTTTTAAAACACAACAACTAATTATTATTTTTATTCTGTTTTTTTTAAGAGATTGGTAATAAGTTCACGCCTATAATAAAACATAATGAAAAAATTTTTGAGAGCTCTGATGTTTGTTGAAAATATAAAGAAACACTTCGGAAAAATCGGCCGCAATCTGACGTTGACGGTCCTTTTTGTCATATGCGGAATGTTTTTTTATGCATCTGAGGCTTCTGCCGGCATCAACTCGTTGCGGGTTGGACAAGGCGTCGGCAGTGTGCGCTTGGTTTTTGATTCGGACCAGAGTTTTGACTACAAAGTCTTTTTGTTGAGCGAACCGCGCCGCCTGATTGTGGATACGCAAAACATCAAGGTTAATCCCAAAATTGTCAACGAGCTGGATTCCAATGCTTTTGTCAAAAACGCGCGTTTGGGCACGGTGGGGGTGGATGATGTGCGCATCGCCTTTGATTTGCAAAAACCGGCCATTGTCAAAAAAGCCTTTTTGCTGGCGCCGCAAAGCAGTTTCGGCTGGCGTTTTGTGGTCGATTTGGAGCTGGTTTCCGAGCGCGAATTTGCTTCTCGATTGGGCAGTTCGCACGCCATCACCAATGAAAATTATAAAGAAAGCAAAATGGCGCAAAAAGCCTCTTCAAATAAGCAATATATTAAAGAAGAGAGCAACAAGAAAAAAATTATCGTGCTTGACCCCGGACACGGCGGCCATGACCCCGGAGCCATCGGCTATTCCGGCGTTTATGAAAAAAACATCACTTTGGCCTTTGGTAAAGAGTTGAAAGCCTTGCTGGATAAAACCGGAAAATATAAGGTCTATTTAACCCGCAGCACCGATAAATTTATTCCTCTGCGTGACCGTGTTAAAATTGCCCGCAAATATAAGGCCGATTTGTTTATGTCGCTCCATGCCGATAGTGCCAAAAACCGTAAGGCCACCGGCTTGTCGGTATATACCTTGTCTGAAACCGCATCAGATAAGGAAGCGGCCGCTTTGGCCGAACGCGAAAACAAAGCCGACGTGATTGCCGGTTTGAACTTGGTGGAGCATTCCAAAGAAGTTTCCGACATCCTTATTAACCTCGCACAAAGAGAAACCATGAACCGCTCCTCCGAGTTTGCCGGCTTCATGGTGGAAGAAATGAAAAAGAAGGTCAAATTGGTCAACAACACACACCGTTTTGCCGGTTTTGCTGTATTGAAAGGGCCTGACGTTCCGGCCGTTTTGCTTGAGATGGGCTATCTGTCCAACCGTCAGGAAGAAAAACAACTCCAGCAAAAATCCTATCGCAAAAAACTGGGACAAGCCACGGTCAAAGCCATCGACCGCTATTTTGACAATATGCAGCACGCCTCTGTCTTTTAAACTTTTTTGCGCTAATTTCTGCATAAATCAAAAATTGCTTTGGCATTTTAAATTAAATGTTCTATAACCGTAAGCTATACGTATAATAATTTATCATGATAAAACCGAGGTAAAATGTTCAAAACATTATCTTCATTGTTGAGCACGTGCTTTTTCTTTGCCGTCATAGCATTTGTGCTGGTCATCAGCTCTTTATGGGAATATTCCGAGCAATTGCCGGACTATCATCAGCTGGCCAAATATGAGCCGGCCGTGACCACGCGTCTTTATGCCGGAGATGGTCAGCTTTTGAAAGAATATGCCAGCGAAAAACGTTTGTTCGTGCCGGTGAACAAGATTCCCGACCGTGTCAAACAAGCCTTCATTTCTGCCGAAGATAAAAACTTTTACCATCATTCGGGGGTCGATTTTTTAGGCATTGCCCGCGCCCTGATTGGCAATATCAAAAACATTGGCACCGGGCGTCGTCCGGCCGGTGCATCAACCATCACTCAGCAAGTGGCCAAAAACTTTTTGCTCTCTTCCGAATTGTCTTACACCCGCAAAATCAAAGAAGCCATTTTGGCCATGCGCATGGAGCAGGCTTTTACTAAAGACCATATTTTGGAGCTGTACTTAAATGAAATTTATTTAGGCAACCGCTCTTACGGTGTGGCCGCCGCCGCTTTGAACTATTTTGGCAAACCGCTTGATAAGTTGACCATTGAAGAAGCCGCATATCTGGCAGCGCTGCCCAAGGGGCCGAACAATTATAACCCCAAAACCAAATATGATGCCGCCGTTGCCCGCCGCAACTGGGTTATCGAGCGTATGTTGGAGGAGGGCTACATTACCGAAGAAGAAGCCGAAATTGCCAAAAGCAAACCGCTTGTGACCATTGACCGCGATAATGAATTCATCCAAGATGCCGAATATTTCAGTGAGGAAGTGCGTCGCGAGATTAGTGAAAAATTTGGCTCCGAAGCTCTGTATGAAGGAGGGCTGATTGTTCGTACCACGGTAGACCCACGCTTGCAAAAAATTGCCACCAAAGTTTTCCGTCAAGAGATTGAAAATTATGACACCTGTCATGGCTATCGCGGTGCTTTGAGCAATATTGCTCTCGATGATAATTATAAAGAAGCCTTGGCCAAAGTCCAAATTCCGGCCGGAGCCAAAAAAGGTTGGGAAAAAGCCGTTGTTTTGGAAGTTGCAACCGACAAAGCAGAGATTGAAACCGCTGCCGGCGAACGCGGCATCGTGCCGCTAACTCTGGCCAAATGGGCCCGCAAAACTCTGAAAAATCAGGGTATTACCGATGAGCCGAACAGCATGACCAAGGTGTTAAAACAAGGTGATGTCATTTTGGTTGAAAAAGTTTCCGAAAAAACCGCCAAAGCCAAAAATCTGGCCGATAACAGCTATTATCTGCGTCAAGTGCCCAATGTGGAGGGTGCTTTGTTAGCGCTTGACCCGCACACCGGTAAGGTTTTGGCCGCCGTTGGGGGATATGATTTCAAAAAATCGCAGTATAACCGCGCCACCCAAGCCTTGCGCCAAACCGGTTCTGCTTTCAAGCCGGTGGTTTATCTGGCGGCTTTAGATAACGGCTATTCGCCTAATGATTTGATTTTGGATGCCCCGTTTGTCTTGGATCAAGGCCCCGGCTTGCCGAAATGGAAACCTGAGAACTATTCTAAAAAATTCTATGGCTTAATGACCTTGCGTCAAGGCGTGGAAAAATCCAAAAACCTGATGACGGTACGCTTGGCACAAGATTTGGGCATGGATAAAGTGGCCGAATATGCCAAAAAACTCGGCGTCAATCCAAATTTGCCGCACTTGCTGTCCATGTCTTTGGGCGCAGGCGAAACTCATGTGATAGATATGGCCAGAGCCTACGGCATCATGGTCAACGGCGGTAAAGATATCAAGCCTTATTTTGTAGAGCAAATTCAAGATCGTTATGGCCGCAATATCTTAAAACAAGACAAGCGCAAATGCGAAACCTGCAATGTCGAGGCTTGGGGCGACGGACAAGAGATTCCGCAGCTTCCCGATGTCAGAGAACAAATTGTCGACCCGTTGAGTGCATACCAAATCACCTCCATTTTGGAAGGTGTGGCCGTGCGCGGAACCGGTGCCCGCTTGCGCTCGTTGAACAAACATTTAGGCGGCAAAACCGGTACCTCAAATGACACGCAAGATGCTTGGTTTGTCGGCTTCTCACCGGATTTGGTGGTTGCCGTATATGTCGGCTTTGACAATCCGCGCACTTTGGGTCGCTATGAAACCGGTGCCGCGGCGGCCTTGCCGATATTCAAAAACTTTATGGCCGAAGCCTTGGCCAATCAGCCGGATATTCCGTTCCGTATCCCCACCGGCATCAAACTGGTGCGCATTAATTATGATACCGGACGTCCGGCCACCCCGACGGACAAATCCGTGATTGTTGAGGCTTTGAAACCGGATTATAGCTTTGATAAAAATAAACAACGCGTCATTGGTGGCGGAACGGTAGACGGGGCTGAAGAGGCAACCGTTGCCGAACCGGATGTTTATCAAGCCGGCGATGATGAAGAATTTATGTTAGGTACGGAATATTAAGCGGAGAAGAAAAAGATGAGAGCAGAAATCAGCAATTTGGTAGATGAGATTAAGCAGTCTTTGGCACTGCTGAGGAGGTCTCTTTGACTATGATAATGCACTTCTCCGTCTGGATGAACTGAATGCCCTGTCGGCTGATGCCAATTTGTGGAACAATCCCGAACGCGCGCAAAAGCTGATGAGCGAAAAGACCAATCTGGAAGACAATTTGAGCCATTTTCAAGCCATGCAAAAAGCCTTGGATGATAATGTCGAATTGGCAGAAATGGCTGAGGCTGAAGGTGATGAAAGTGTTTTGGATGAGGTCCAGACCCATTTAGAAGAGCTCCAAAAACAAACCAAGAGAGGGGAGCTTGAAGCCCTTTTGTCCGGTGAGGTCGATAAGAATGATGCCTTTTTGGAAATTCACTCCGGCTCAGGCGGAACCGAGGCACAAGATTGGGCGCAAATGTTGCTGCGTATGTATTGCCGTTGGGCTGAAGCACATAAATATAAGGTTGAGTTTGTGGAAGAAGAAGAGGGCGATGTGGCCGGCATCAAGTCGGTGACCATCAAAATCATCGGCCACAATGCCTATGGTTGGCTCAAGTCAGAAACCGGGGTGCATCGTTTGGTGCGTATTTCTCCGTTTGACAGCGGCGCCCGTCGTCACACCAGCTTTGCCTCCGTCGGGGTTTATCCGGTGGTGGATGATTCGATAAATATTGAGATAAACGAAGCCGATTGCCGGGTTGATACCTACCGCTCATCCGGTGCCGGCGGACAACATATTAACAAAACCGATTCGGCCGTGCGTATCACGCACATTCCGACCGGCATTGTCGTTCAGTGCCAAAACCAGCGTTCTCAATTTCAAAACCGCGAAAGCGCTTGGAATATGCTCAAAGCCAGATTATATGAATTAGAGCTCAAAAAACGCGAGGCCAAAGCCGAAGAAGCCAGAGATAATCAGGGTGACAACGGTTGGGGCTATCAGATTCGCTCTTATGTTTTGCAACCGTACAAATTGGTCAAAGACCTGCGCACCGAGGTGGAAACCTCTGATACCAAAGCCGTGTTGGACGGAGATATAGATTTATTCTTGGCGGCATCTTTGGCGGCCAAAGTGGGGTAGAAGAAAATGAAAAAGATGGGGCTTAAAGCATATCGCCTACACAAAATTTTAGATTTTGTGGGTGTGATATTTTTAGCCTTTTTCTTGCTGTTTTTGTGGCAACTTTATCGCGGGCCGGTGGAGGTTCCGTTCTTAAAACCCTATATCATCAAAGCCTTAAATCATGATGACAGTCAATATCAAGTAACATTGGATAGTGTGAATATTGAGTTGGTGCGCTCCATCAAACCGTTAAAGATTATTGCCAATAATGTGGACTATCGCAAAACCGATGGCAGCTTTGTCATAACGGCGCCGCGCACTTCTCTGTCTTTCAGTATCAGAGCATTGCTTCGTGGTATTATTGCGCCAAGCTCCATTGAGGTGAGCAAGCCCACGGTCTACATTTTTACCAATTATGGCATCAAAGAAGAAAACAAAAACGAAGTTAATCAGAAAAAAATTGAATATTATTTTGACAGCTTTGAAGAGTTTATTGATAGATTCAATTCGGAAGACAAAGTTTATCCGGAAAGCTATATTAATGACATATCAATCGAAAACGCCTCGGTTGAGTTCCATGAGGTGGATTTGGGCCGCAAATGGGTTTTTTCTGATTTGAACTATAGTTTTGAACGCAATTTCTCCAATATTGAAACCAGTTTCAATGCCTTGATAAAAGCCAACAATCATGAATCTTCGGTGGGTTTGGATGCCGAATATCGGCCGTTTAGCAACAAGGTCGGCTTGCAGTTTTATTTTTCCGAGCTGTTCCCGAATGATATTATGGAAAGTTTGGTTGGGGAAGAAGAAGCTCAAAAGTTTATCAAAATTGCCGTTCCGGTCAGCGGTCGGGTAGATGCCTTAATCAATTTTGCCGAAGTTTTGAAAAACAAAGATAACATTATTCAAAGTTTGGATACGGCGATTGAGAGTTTGAAGTTCAATTTTGAAGGCGGCAGCGGCACCATTCACTTTACCGACAAAGCCGAAGAAGATTATAAAATTTCCGGTGTTATGCTGAGCGGAGATTTATCTGCCGGTTTGGATAAATTGCAAATTGAAAATGCCGCGCTGGATTTAGGAACGCAAAAAGCCACAGTCAGTGTTTATGTTGACGGCATGAAAGACTATTTGCTCAAGCGCTCAATGGAAAATCTCAAATTGAAGTTAAAAGCTCATGTTGATGCGTTGAAGTTTGATGAGCTGTATGACTATTGGCCGCGTTACGTCGGAACTTTGGCTTGGGATTGGTGCAAGTCAAGCCTCTTTGGCGGAGAAATCAAAAATGCCGATTTTGAGTTTGACTTTGGTTATGACAAAAAGAGCAAAACTTTTGCTTTTCAAAACTTGTCCGGTGTCGGTAATGTTGCCGATGTCAGCTTGGATTATTTGACCGGCATGCCCAAAGTGACCAATATGTATGGCACGGCTCATTTTTCCAATGACACGATTAAGATTGATTTTGATAAGGCCGTGTCCAACAATGTTTTGGTCAACAGCGGTTTTGTTCGTTTGTATGATTTAAATAAGTATGATAATTTTGCCGAAATCAGCCTGCAGGCAGAATCAAGCATCGCCGATGCGCTGGATTTAATTGACCATAAACCTTTGAACTATGCCACGGAAATGGGTATCGATCCGGCTTCTTTCAAGGGCAATGCGGCAACGGATTTGTATCTGGATTTTGAATTGAAGCGCGATTTGGCCCCCGATGAAGTCAAGGTCAAAGTTTCTTCAGTTTTGAGCGATGTTGAAATTCCTGATGTTTTGGACAAACAAGCCATCACGGCCAAAGAACTCAAGCTCGAGGTTGATAACAACGGTCTGTTGGTGGAAGGCGATGCCAAACTGGATAATATTCCGCTCAAATTGATGTGGAATGAAAACTTTGCCAACAAGCTCTATCAAAGCAAATACAACTTGAGCTTTGTCCTTGATGATAATGTGAAGAAAAAAGCCGGCATAGATACTGAGTTTATCAATCCACCGTACATCAATGGCAAAACAATCGTTATTGCCGCCATCACCAAATTTGATGAAAAGCATATTCAGGCTGATTTAACCGCAGACATGACTGATGCCGAAGTGGATTATTCTTTCTTTGGTTTGTATAAGCCGGCGCACCAAAAAGGCGATGCCACGGTACGTCTGGACTTCAAAAACGGCAAATTGACCGAGATTCCGAGCTTTGGTTTTAAGAAAAAAGATTTTGTATTGAACGGCAAAATGGAGATAGACAAGGCCGGAAAAATCAAAGTGATAGACATCACCGAGATAAAAGCGCCCAAAACCAACGCCAAAGCCAAAATTGAGTTTGCCATCACCGCCAAGCAAAAAATCAAAGTGAATGTTTCCGGCAGTAGCTATGATTTGTCCGAGTTTTTCCGTGAAGATGACGACACGCCGCCCACGCCCAACGGCAAAAAGACAACCGGCGTCAAAGAAGAGGAAGATGCTTTGGAAAATGTGACCGATACGGATATTTTCATCGCCGTGAACAACATCTGGACCAATGAATATGTTTCGGTCAAAAACTTTGCCGGCTCAGCCCAACTGCGCCATGGCATCGGCATTCAAGATATGCATTTAATTGGCAATTTTGACGGTAGCCAAAAGAAATATTTAAAGCTGGATTATTCGCCGCGCCCCAATAATGAATATCTGCTCTCCATAGATAGTAATGATGCCGGCGGAACCCTAAAGTTCTTGCGTGTATATGACAATATGCGCGGCGGCAGATTGAGCATTAACGGTAAGCGTGAGAAAAACAAACAGTTCATCGGTCATGCCCAAATCAGAGATTTCAACATATACAACACACCATTACTGGCCAAATTGTTGACCGTGGCTTCTTTCAGCGGCATGGTGAATATGCTGACCGGAGAAGGTATAGTCTTTTCGCACTTAGACATTCCGTTCACCTATCAAAATCAGGTTTTGAGCTTGCATGAAGGCAAGGCCTTCGGCGATGTCATGGGCATAACCATGAACGGAGATTTTGACCGCAACACCGAGGATTTGAATATCAAAGGCGTAATTGCGCCGGCCTATGGCTTAAATAGCTTTATCGGCAAGTTGCCGATTGTCGGCAACATTTTGAGCGGAAAAGATGGCACGGTTTTTGCCGCCAATTACACCATCACCGGTGGTTTGAGCGATCCGGCCATCAACATCAATCCGCTGTCGGCCTTAAGCCCCAGCTCGTTAAAAGACTTGGTTTCTTCCATGTTTGGAGGAGAAGAAAATGACTGAAGAACCGATTCGTATAGGGCTGGATTTTCATGGCGTGGTCGATAGATATCCGGAATATTTCAGCCGGTTTACGCATCTGGCCAAACAGATGGGTATGGAAATATACATCATCACCGGCGGCCCAAAGAAGGTGGTCGATAGGTTTTTGCAAGAGCATAATATTGTTTATAAGGAGCTGTTTGCCATTTTAGATTATTATGATGCGCAAGGCATGGTAGAATATTTTGACAACGGCGAATATAAGGTTCCGGATATATTGTGGAACAGAGCTAAAGGAGAATATTGTGCCGAAAAGCACATCACCATCCATATAGATGACAGCAAAGAATATGCCGATTGGTTTTCCACACCGTTTTGTTTTTATGATGCGCAAAACAAAAAATGCATTCTCGGCAACAAAATTGCCATAGATTTTGCCGGAGACCCGCAACAAACGCTGGAGCAAATTTATCAAACATTTCATCAAGAAAAAGTCATTCCGGCCGGATAAAACGGCTTAAAATGGCTTGTTTGCGTTTTTCAGCCAGCAGTTTTTCGGCTTTCAAAGTTTGTTTTTGTCGGGCATGAAGACGGGCAATGCGGGCGGTTTCTTTGAGGCAGAATTTGTCAGCCGAAAGAGAAAGATTGTCAATGGCGGCTTCGCTGGGCAAAAAGTTATATTGATTTTCCAGTTTAGAAAGTTTTTCATCGCTCAGTTGCAAATATTTTTTAATATTCAAAAGACCTCTCCGCAAAAAGTTATTGGCTAACCCAGACGATTCGGTTAATCAGATTGATATCGGCAATGGCAATATTTTCCTCATTTTGAGCCGAATTAATATCGGTCACAATCAATTTAGACGGGGTTCTGCGCGTAAATTCTCTGAGCAGAATATCGCCGTTTTTGAGAAAAACGACCACGCGGTCACCTTTGCGAATATCCGAGTTTTCCGAAACAACAATCAGTGTCCCGTAACGGTATAGCGGAAGATAAGCCTCGTTGTCAACTTCCACGGCATAAAGCGCTTCCTTAAAATCGGGAAAAAGCACCTTGCTCCAATTTTGAGTAGAGAGTTTCAGTAGGTTAGGGTCGATTTGAGAGTTCAGTTCCGAGAGTTTGATAAAAGGGATAGAGCCGCATTCTTTATCTTCGTTGCCGGCGCTCAAAGCATAAAACTGTTCAAAGGTGATATTAAAAATCTCAAGCAGGCGGTTAATACTGTCAAGCGAGGGCCATCTTTTTTTACCGTCGGGGCGAATGCGTTTGCTTTTGTTAAACGTTGTGGCATCAAGGCCGGCGAGTTTTGCCAAACCGGAAGGGGAGAGGCCATGCTTTTTAGCCAACTTATCAACAGCATCCCAAACATTTTCATATTTCATTTTTTTTGCTTTCAGAAAGGGTTAAAGGCAATTTTTCCTATCATAACAAAAAAGAAAATAGGAATCAATTCTTTTTTGTGTTGAAATTCCTACAACCTAATGTATAAATCTTTATGGTTAACATTTAGTTAATTGAAAAATAAATTTCAAGGGGAGAAAAAAGGGAAATGAAAGAAAATTTTGAGCCGTTTGAGAGCGCCGAAGAAGTGTGGTTTTGGTTCTGCACCTCGGTGCAAGCGCGTGCCGGCGGGTTGCGCTCTCGGTCAGATTATTGGGGAAAACCAAGATGTTGCGAGATAACGGATATATATCGGATAATAAAATCCATGAAACAGCATCATCATTTGAGCAACCGGCATTTGCGGGTGATGACCGAATGGGGAGAAAAACAGCTGGCCCCCTGGGATGATAAAAGAGCCAAAAGAAGTGAGATTCGCTTGTGGGAAGAAGGGCTGCGCAATTTTGACGTTTACTTGCGATATTATAAAATTTTGTAGGAGAAACAAATGCGTAACTCAGGTTTCAGAAGCGGATATTTTTTTAAAGGCTATGTGGTTTTTGAAAACAACATCAGTTTGTGGTGGTTAAGGTTTTTAAAAAAAGGCTACAGACACTGTTATGTGCTAATTTGTTTATCAGAAAAATACAACTCTTGGTTGGAACTTAATCCTATGTCGAACCAGCTTTATGTTTTCAAGCACGAATCTTTATTGGGGTTGGATTATCTAAACCACTTAAAAACAACAAAAAATGCCGTTGTCGTGCCGGTTGAGTTTTGTCAGGCTCCATTAAAATGCGCCCCGCTCGGTTTTTTTACTTGTGTGGAATTTGTCAAAAGAATCTTGGGAATTCATAAGGTTAGTATCATTACACCATATCAGTTATACACTTTTTTAACAAACTCTCAAAAATAGTAGGAAAAAAATCTTGACATTTTATTTTTTTTAATTTATAAGCAAAATATCACTTGCTCGTAGTGTATCTAAAACAAAATAAGGCTCCGTTATCGGAGCTTTTTTTTATGGGGTATGCACATTATGCCAAGTAAAAATAAAAAAATAAAAACCTTAAAATCATTAAAAGCAAATTTGAAAAAAACTTTGCCACAAAAAATATCGGAGGTGATAGAAAGTTACGAAAATTTTGCCGAGCAACCGGCGCCGACCGATGCCAAAGGCTTTAGCGCCCACCATAGCGCCTGCAAGTCAGCGGTTGTCCATGCCGAAACTTTGTTAAAGCTGGCGCGCTGGACTGAAGATGAGCCGGTGATAACGGCCGAAAATGATAATTTTGACTTATCTTCCGTTTTGGAAGAAGCACACGCGCAGGAGCAAGATGAAGATGATGAAAGCTGACTTAACAAAAAAGGTCAGCTTTTTTGATTTTGTATATGTCTGGATGCGATTGCAAGGTTTGAAGGTACCCAAGCATCAGAGCAAAATGGCGCATTGGTTGTCAGAGTTGTTCACATCATCTAAGCAAAGACAAGGCTTGTTGATGGCGTTTCGCAACTCCGGCAAGTCAACAATTGTCGGTTTGTTCTGCGCTTGGGTTTTATATTATAAGCCGGAAACCCGCATCTTGGTCATGGCCGCCGATCATGCTTTGGCTAAAAAAATGGTCAGAAACGTCAAACGTATTATCGAGCAGCATCCTCTGACCAAGGGCTTGAAACCGCAAAAGTCGGACCAATGGGCAGCTGGACAATTCACTATCAATCGACCGCTTGAGCTGAGAGATCCGTCCATGTTGGCCAAAGGCTTGGGAGCAAACATCACCGGCCTAAGGGCAGATTTGATTATTTGTGACGATGTTGAGGTCCCGAAAAATTCGGATTCTCCGGCCAAGCGAGCAGATATGCGCGAAAAGCTGGAGGAGCTGGATTATATTTTGACGCCGGAAGGCATGCAGCTGTATATCGGCACGCCGCACACGTTTTATACCATCTATCAGGTGGCCTATGATGACAAAAAGCCCGAGACCGAGCCTTTTTTGTTGGGCTTTGCCAAGCTGGAATTGCCGATTTTGAACCAAGAAGGCAAATCGGCTTGGCCGGAAAGGTTTAGTGAAGAAAAAATTGCTTCAATCCGCATTCGTTCGGGTGAAAACAAGTTTTTGTCGCAAATGATGCTGACGCCGGTCAACTTCAACGACAGCATTTTGAACCCCGATTGCTTGAAGCCTTATGAGGCTGAAATCAATATTGTGGCCTCAAACGGGCGCGATTTTTTGAAAATCGGGGAGAAAAAAATGTTGTCGGCTTCTTGCTGGTGGGATCCTTCTTTTGCTTCATCCAAAGGAGATAATTCGGTCATTGCTTGCGTCTTTACCGATGAGGACGGACATTATTGGCTGCATGATTTGGAATATATCAAAATTGATGAGGCGGTGCGGGACAATGCCGCTTCGTTGCAATGCCAAAAAGTGGCGGCATTTATCGAGCGCAATCATCTGAACGCGGTGCGGGTGGAAGCCAACGGCATCGGTAAGTTTTTGCCGGGGATATTAAAACAGGTGCTGGCGCAAAAAAATATGCGCGTGGCGGTTTTGGAAATGTATTCCAGCAAAAACAAAGCCGAGCGGATAATTTCGGCCTTTGAAGTGCTGTTGGCGGAAAGAGCTTTGAACGTTCACAAAAAAATCTGGAGCACGCCGTTTATTGAAGAAATGCGCGAGTTCTCGGTTGAGGGAACCGGCCATGATGATGCGCTTGATGCCGTTGCCGGCTGTTTGAGTGCGGAACCGTTGCGCCTCAATGTTTGCTATGCCGGAACCACACCGCCCAAATACAACCAATGGCAGGGAAGCAATAAGCAATTTTCGGCTCAAACAAATTTTACGATAGATTAGGAAAAAACAATGTTTAACGAACTGACAAATTGGATAGCAATGGTTGAGTTACCGATTTTTGCCGCCTTGTTCAGATTGGTCAACCGCAACAAAAAAGAGGCGGACACCGGCATAGAACATTTGAAAGAAGCCCACGATGCACATGTTTCAAATTTGAAAGATGCGCTGGCTGATTTCAAGCTCCATGTCGCCCGCAACTATGTTTCGGTCAATTATCTGAAAGATGTTGAAAACCGTTTGACGGACCACTTGCTGAGAATTGAAAAAAAATTAGATGGGGTAGGAAAAAACAAATGACAGATTTAACAACCGACATTTTTGCCAAAACCATTTTCGGCGAGGCAAGGGGCGAACCCTTATCGGGGCAGGAGGCCGTGGCCAACGTGATTATGAACCGCGTGGCAATGAGTGAAAAAAAAGGCGGCTATTGGTGGGGCAACGATGTGGCAAGCGTCTGCCAAAAGGACAAACAGTTTTCTTGTTGGAATATGGACGATGCCAACTATCGGCTTTTGCTTCGTGTGGATGACGGCAACCCGATTTATGCCACCTGCAAGCGCATTGCCAAAAGAGCTATGGCCGGTTTGTTGCCGGACAGAACTTACGGCGCCACGCATTATCACAACAAAAAAGTGCGGCCGCGCTGGTCCATCGGCAAAATCCCTTGTGCCGAAATCGGCAATCATGTCTTTTATAACGATGTGGAGGGATAAATGCTGATAAAACTTTTGAGCCAGTTCGGCCTGCCGTTTTTGATAAAAATGGTGCGTTCCGGATTGGAAAAAATCGGCGGAGATGCCGCCTTAAAAGCCAACTTGGCCTTGGGTGAAGTGAGCTCGGATATTGAAAAACAAAAAATTTCCAATGCCGCGGTCACGGAAGCCAATCGCCATCTGGAAAAGATGAAAGAGCTGGAAAATGAGCTCGATAACAACACCTTATCGCAAATTCATCAGACCATACGTCAAGAACTGAATGCCGAAGACCGCTTTGTGCGTTTTTGGCGTCCGGCTTTTGGTTATTCGGTGGCCTTGGCTTGGTTTGGCATGATTGGCACCATTTGCTATGTCATATTGAGCAAATATGAAAATGCCGAAAACATCATCAACGCGCTGGTTGAAACCACCTCGCTTTGGAGTGTGGCTCTCGGCGTGTTAGGCATTCAGGTTGTTAAAAGCAGTCCTGAAAAAACAAACAAAAAATAACAAAATTTAAACAAGAACCAAGGCTCGAAGATAAAAATTCGAGCCTTTTTTATATCAACTGAAAGGAGAAAACATGGGAGGCGTATTTAGCAGTGAACCCAAAATAGAAGTCGTGGAAGACACTTCGGCACAAGATGCGGAAGAAGCCAGAAAAGAGGCTTTGGCCCGTCAACGTCGCGGCATGGAAAGCACCATCCGCACTTCATATACCGGCACATTTGACCCCACCAATCGCGATTTGAACCGCAAAAAACTACTGGGAGAATGAACATGGATAATAAAATCGAAAAGCTGATCAAACGTTATCAAAAGGCTGCGGAGAGAAAGCAGCTCTGGGAACCCCATTGGCAAGAATGTTATGAATATGCTTTTCCGCAAAGAGAAAATGTCTGCAATTCAATGTTTCAAAACGTGGAAGGCGCCAAAAAGAATTTGCACCTGTTTGATGCCACGGCGCCGGATGCGGTTGACCAGCTGGCCTCATCTCTTTTGGCAAAGTTAACCCCGCCATGGTCCAAATGGTTTGGTTTAACGGCCGGACCGGAACTTTTGCCGGAAGAAGCATCGCAAATTTCGGAAACCTTGAGCAAAACCTCAGACATTATGTTGCAACATTTTGAACATTCCAATTTTGCGGTCGAGATTCATCAGTGCTATTTGGATCTGGTCACGGTCGGCACCGCGTGTCTGATGTTTGAAGAAGCCCCGATTGGTGAGGCTTCTGCCTTCCGTTTTTATGCCGTTCCTTTGCGTGAGATTGCTTTGGAAGAAAGTGCCGACGGCAAGTTAGACACCACGTTCCGTTGCTCACAAGTCAGCATTGATGACATTCACCTGCGTTTTCCTGAGGCTGAGCTGCAGGATAGCTGGCTTGAACAAGCCCAAAATCCGGATTTTCGCTTGAGCTTGATTGAGGCGGTTATTCCGCAAAACGGCAAGTTTGGCGCCGCAGGTTATGAATACACCGCATTTGTTTGGGATGAAAACAGCGGTGTGGATGATAACGTGGTGGTCAAAGAAGGCGTGTTTTCTTCTTCGCCGTTCATCAATTTTCGCTGGCTCAAAGCCCCCGGAGAAATTTACGGTCGTTCTCCGGTGATGAAGGCTTTGCCTGATATTAAAACTGCCAACAAGGTGGTGGAACTGATATTGAAAAATGCCTCCATTTCCGTCACCGGCATTTGGCAGGCAGATGATGACGGCGTCTTAAATCCGGCCAACATCAAACTCGTCCCCGGCGCGATTATTCCCAAAGCCGTGGGGTCAAAAGGCTTAACTCCGTTGGAAGCCCCCGGAAAATTTGATGTTTCGCAGCTGATTTTGGAAAACCTGCAAAAAAGCATCAACCATGCTTTGCTCGCCGATAGATTGTCGCAAGTCAACTCGCCGAACATGACTGCCACCGAGGTTTTGGAACGCACGGCCGAAGTGGCGCGCATTTTGGGGGCAAGTTTCGGCCGTCTGCAATCAGAGTTGCTGACCCCGTTGCTCAAACGCGCTTTCCTGATTTTGCGCCGCCGCGGTGACATTATGAATTTTGATTTGGACGGCAAAATTGTCGATTTGCAATATAAATCGCCGCTGGCCATGCTCAAAGCCAGAGAAGATGTCAACAACATCAGCCAGTGGGTGACTTTGGTGTCATCTTTGGGCGCATTGGGTATGGGCGCGGTCAATGCCTTTGAGGCCGCCAAAACCTTGGGCAAAATTTTGAACGTGCCGGACAAATTAATCAACGAGCAAATCATAGATGAAAATCTGCTGCAACAATTAATCGGCGGAGGCGAGAGCAATGCCGCCGCGTGAAGAATATGACACCAGACAAATGAGCGATGAAGAAATCAAAAAAGCCTTTGTCCGGTGCTTCATAAGCAAAGAGGGCAAAATCGTCCTCTCTTACCTGCGTCGCCAAACCATTGAGAGATGTTTGGGCGTGGACGCGGAAGAACGTCACCTGCGCGATTTGGAAGGCCAAAGAAGATTGGTCCGCCAAATTGAGCAGCTCAGTGACATCAACTAATTTTTTTTACATGAAAGGAAAATACATGCAACCAAAAGCAAAAACAGAAAATCTTTTGGAACCGTCTGCCGTTGCCTCAAATGCTGACGGCGGATATTCAAACAAACCGCAGGGATTGCCGGATCAGTTCTGGGATGAACAAACCGGCGCGGTCAGATTGGAAGAGCTGATTGCCGCTTATAATGATCTGGCAAGAAGAGATGATAATCTGATTGAAACCAATTTGCGCAACATGCCACAAAATTATACGCAATATCAAATCAAAAGTCCGTCACCGGTTTTGGAAGTGGATGAAGATTTGATGAAGCGTTTTTATGAAAAAGGTTTCACCAACGATCAAGCCCAGTTTGTTTATGATTTGGCCGGCGAGAGAGTTTTGCCGGTTTTAGATGAAATGGCGGTCAATTTTGAGGCTGAAAAACAGCTTGAAAAACTTTCTCGCTACTTTGGCGGCAGAGATAAGTTTAACGAGGTTTCTCGCACTCTTTCCAACTGGGCCAAACAAAATGTCAATCCGGAAGTTTATGAAGCGCTGGGCTCCACGGCCGAAGGCGTGATTGCCCTTTACAACATGATGAGCTCATCTGAACCGTTGTTGAACAAAAATGATGGCGAAGTAGCCAATTTGAGTGAAGCCGGCCTCCGTAAAATGATGGAAGACCCGCGTTATTGGCGTGATAAGGATAGCGCCTATATCGCCAAAATCACCCGTGGTTTTGAAAAACTCTATCCTGAAAAATAGCTTAATTTTTTTAACTTTTAACATGAAAAGGAAAATAAAAACATGTCAACAGAAGTAAGTAAATCGTTTATCAAAAACTTTGAAGCCGACGTTCATTTGGCCTATCAACAAATGGGTTCAAAATTGAGAAATGCCGTGCGTTATAAGGGCAATGTTGTCGGCGCCACCACCGTGTTCCAAAAGGTGGGCAAAGGCATTGCTTCCGGCAAAGCCCGCCATGGTTTGGTTCCGGTGATGAGCATTGACCACACCCCGGTTGAGTGCGAATTGCTCGACTATTATGCCGGTGATTGGGTCGATGCCTTGGATGAGCTCAAAATGAGCATTGATGAACGCCGCGTGGTTGCCAGTGCCGGCGCATATGCTTTGGGCCGCAAAACCGACGAGTTGATTATTGAAGCCTTGAACAAAGCACCAGAGGAAAATGATGTCGGGGATTATGCCCAAGTTTTGGATAAAAACACCATTTTGCAAGCCTTTGCCAAATTAAACAGCAATGATGTCCCCGATGACGGCCAACGTTTCGGCATTGTCGGTCCGTTGCAATGGAATGCTTTGCTGAGCATTGACGAGTTTTCCAACTCTGACTATGCCGGTGACAATTTGCCGTTTTTGAAAGGCACCGAGAGCCGCAAATGGTTGGGCATCAACTGGATTATGCACACCGGTTTGCCGCTTGAGGGCACCAATCGCGATTGCTTCATTTTCCACAAAACCGCGGTTGGTCATGCTTCCGGCCAAGATGTGAAATCAGACATCACCTGGCACGGTGATCACGCCGCTCACTTCATCAACAACATGATGAGCCAAGGCGCTTGCCTGATTGACGGCACCGGCGTTGTCCGCATCAAATGCAAAGAAGAATAATCAAAGAAAGGAACAAAAAATATGTCTTACAATTCAAAAAATTTCAGTGTTATGGCTTATGCCAATGGTTTTACCTTGTGGAACTATTCCTCGGAAGATGATTTGAACACCATCAAAGGCAGCGGCTATTTTAACGATATTGCTCCGTTTGCGCGCAAAGGCGACATGATTTTAGCCAATGCCGGTACGGCTAGCACGTTGGAGCCGGCGGTCTTGTCCGTATCTTCGATTGAGGACGGAACCGTGACCGTTGCCGCTTTGGCAACGGCTGCCGCATAACGTAGCGGGAATAAATTACACCTTTTGTGAAAATGTTTAAAATAAAAAGATACACTTAAAGCAAATGATAGGGAGCCTGCAAAAAAAATGCAGGCTCCTTTTTTTTGAAGGGAAAAAAGAGATGAGTAACACCAGTATCAATATCTGTTCGCAAGCTCTGTTAAAAATCGGCGCATCCAGCATCACCAGCTTTGAAGACGGAACCGCCGAGGCCGAAGTTGCCGGCAATTTATATCCGTATATTCGCGATGCCTTGTTGTCTTCTTATCCGTGGAGCTTTGCCTTGACACAGACCAAACTGGCGCGTTTGGAAAATACGCCGATTGCCGATTTCAGCTATGCCTATCTGTTGCCGTCCGACTTTTTGCGGATTGTTTCGGCCGGCTATGGCAGCAAGGGTCGCGGTGTGGAATATAAAATTGTCAAAGATTGTCTGTACAGCAACTTGCCGCAGCTCAATCTGACATATTTGCGCCGTCCCGATGAAGACAATTTTCCGGCCTATTTCTGCGAGGCTTTGATTAATAAGCTGGCTTATGAGTTTTGCATTCCGTTGACCGAGAGCACCACAAGGGCCGAGTTTTTGAGTAAAATTGCCGAAGACAGCGTCAGTCGCGCCCGTTCGGTTGATGCGCAACAGTCCACGCCGTCGCGTTTTGAAGACTTTTCACTGGTGGAGGTGAGAAGATGAATCAAATTTATGTCAAAACCAACTTCACCTCGGGTCAGTTGTCGGACAAACTTTACGGCCGCGGCGATTTGCGCATTTATGAAAACGGCGCCCGAACCTTGCAAAATGTGCAGATTCATCCAACCGGTGGCGTTTCCAGAAGAAAAGGGCTGGCTTATGTGGATGAAATCGGCCAGGAGGGCAGATTGATTTCTTTTGAGTTCAACACCGAGCAAACTTATTTGCTTTGTTTTGTGGATAAACAGGTCAAAATTTATAAGAACAAAGAACAGATTGCCAGCTTGGATGCGCCGTGGAGTTTGGAGCAGTTGCACAAAATCAACTGGACTCAGAGTGCCGATACTTTGTTGATTGTGCATCCCGATGTTCCGCCGCAAGAAATCAGCCGCAATAACAGTGAGGTTTGGAAAATTGCCGAATGGGAGTTTTATCAAAAAGACGGACAGGTTTTTTGTCCGTATTACAATTTTTTTCAAAACAAAGTCAAGCTAAAGCCGAGTTACATATCGGGCAATATCACGCTGACGACGGATGCTGATGTTTTTACCCAAGATTATGTCGGCGTGCGCATAAAGATAAACGATGGTGAAGTTGTCATCACCGATGTGACAAATGCCCGCAGTTGCAACGCCAATGTCAGCAAAGGCTTAGCAAACGGCAATGAAACCACCGAATGGGAAGAGCAGGCTTTTTCCAAAGTCAGGGGCTATCCCAACTCGGTGACTTTTCACCAAGACCGCATGGTCATCGGCGGTTCAAAGTCTTTGCCCAACCATTTGTGGCTTTCCAAGTCATCAGACTTGTTCAATTTTGATATCGGCACGGGACTGGACGATGAGGCGATAGACTTTGCCATTTTGTCAGATCAGGTCAATGCGGTTTTGAATGTGATTTCGACCAGACATTTGCTGGTTTTCACCACCGGCGCGGAATGGATGGTTTCGGGCGAACCGCTGACCCCGACCAGCATCAAGCTCAACCGCCAAACCAACATCGGCACCTATGCCAAATATTCTTTGCCGCCGCAAAATGTGGACGGAGCCACGTTGTTTGTCTCGCAAAACGGCAAACAATTGCGCGAGTTTTTGTATGCTGATGTGGAGCAGGCCTATCAGGCCAAAGATTTGACTTTGCTTTCGGATGATATCATCAACCAGCCGATTGATTGCGTCTATTTTCAAGATGACAGCATTTTGTATCTGATTTTGGAAGACGGCACCATCTCGTGTCTGACCTCATATCGCACCGAAGAGGTCAATGCTTGGAGCAAGTTTGTAACTGAAGGCAAATTCATCTCCTGCGCCGTGATTGGCAATGAAATATATTTTCTCATCCAACGAGATGGCAGATATTTTTTAGAAACCTTTGCCGAAGGCATATATGTAGATTGCGGCAAAGTTTTAACCTCGGCAACGGCCAAAAGAGAGTGGAACGGGCTGGAATATTTGGAAGGCAAAAGCATATCGGTGGTGGCAGATGATTTCACGGTTGGTGAAATGCCGGTAGAAAACGGCGGCATAGAGCTGCAAGACGAGGCCAAAGAAATTGTGGTCGGCTTGCCCTATGAGCACATTATAGAACCTTTGCCTTTTATGATAGATTCAACCAGACCTTATCCGCCCAAGGCCTATCGACTGATATATGGGCTTTTCCGCATAATCGGGTCAAAATCATTGCGGCTCAATTTTGGCAACGGCTATTTTGATGTTCCGCTAAAGAAAATGCACAAAGACCAGATTTTAGATTCGCCGCCGAGCACGTTTGACGGAGATGTCGAACTTCGATCCATCGGATGGATAAGAGACGTTCAAAAGCCGATGTGGAGCATCAAGAGCAGCATTCCCTGCGCATTTATGCTTTTGTCGGTAGCCAATGAAATAAAAACCAAAGACTAAGGAGAAAACAATGGGAGGAATAGAAACCGCCGTAGGAGTCGGTTTATCTGCGGCCAATTTATTAACCGAGGCCGAAAATCGGACCAAACAACTCAAACAAATGAAAAAAGAATATCAATACAACCAGACCAAGCGCAAAAATCTGCTGAACGAGCAGTTAGCAAGCCGGCGCGCCAGTTTAAGTTCAATGGGTTTGAGCTCGAGCAAGTCGGCGCTGGCGGCACAGCAAAGAGAAGCCAAAGAAGGCTACGATGAGTTGGCGTATAATAATGATAATTTTGAATATAATTATCAGCAAAAATATCATGAAAAAGAAAAAGAGCTAAACCAAGGTTTGCTAGACACAATTTGGGGCACAACCGGAAAAGTAATCAAATAGGAGAGAAAAAAATGCCAAGAACCAAAACAACCTATAAAGAAAAAAGACAAAAAGCCTATGAGAAAAACTTGCCGATTGGCGAGCAGCTTGATGCCATATTGAAAGCCTTTGACATGGTTTTGCAAGAGGGGGGAGATTTGCCTTATGAGCTGATTGATGTAATTGAAAAATGGCAAGCCATCAAGTTCAAATATCCCAAAGCATAAAAACAGGCAGGTTAACCCCTGCCTGAATTATTATGTATAAACATATTGCCTTTTATTTAATTTTTATTATCTTAAAACAAAAAGAGGATATCATGAAGAAGATAATATTTTTTATAATTGGTTTTTTTATTGTTCCAACGATTATGGGTGGCATAACGGCATTTGTCTTCAACCCGCAAGACTATGAGTTATATGCTGGTTTTTGGGGAAGTGTTTATCTACTCATATATATAATATTCCCGCTCTTATATCGTCCCAAAATCAAAGATAAAATGAGCAAACCGGCGTTTTATGCGCTGATATACGCCGTGTTGTTTATCCTCACCGGATTAAGTTTAATTTATTTCAATTAAATCCTTTTCAAGAACGCACTCTCCACGCGGCACGGACCAAACTGATGCGGTCAAGCTGACGTCAGCTTGGCCGGCGGCAGCCGAAAACACAATCTCCACAAGGCACAATAAAAAGACGTTATATGAGGAAGATAATAAGAAACCGGAGGATTTTTAAGGGAGTGTACATTGAGCGTACATGACCGCAAAAAATTCTCCGGTTTCTGTATTAGATTTCCATAGAACGCCTTTTTAGAAGGAATAATTCAAGCCGGC
>CALXPK010000043.1 GCA_944390265.1 uncultured Alphaproteobacteria bacterium
CATCATATCTTCGGTTGCATCTCGAAACTGGTAAAAAACCGGCCATGATGACAAAAAATTTATCATTCCGCCGGGAAGCCATCGACTGCTCATTTCCGCTTCATCGCTGATGACCGTGTTTCTCAAAATTACATATTGTTTGATGAATGTTTCCAACATCAAATCTTTTGAGGCCATGTCGGTTGAGATTGGCTCCGAACGCACCAGCTTGTCCGAATTGTCCTGTCGGATGATTAAAAACGGCTCAACCTCGACCAACGGCGCCAAATGAAACAAGGCCAAACTCGAGCTCAGAAAAACAATCAGCGAAATGGTGGCAAAAAAGATGAACAATCGGGAAAGCCACATATAATATACCAGCTTTAAGGATTGGGTTTCTTTTTCCTCCTTATTGAGAAATTCGGCATGAGGCTGTTTGTTCTTGTCGGTGATTGACAAGACCTGCGCCCCTGACTGAAGAGATTTTGTTTCCGGCATCTTTTTTCCTTGCTCTCTCTTTCTTACTTGCTCTTGCTAATAAGCCGCACAATAAGCCGGCTTTAAGGCTTTTAAGGTTTCTTCAAAACTTTCATCACCGTTTTTCTCATATGTCTCATCGACCGTATTGTTGGTGGTGGCGGTTTTGATTTGCTCCGAAAACTCGGATAAATTATCTACATCCATCGTCATGCTGACCACGGCATCGCTATCCATCATCAGACCTTGATATACTCTTTGGTAAGATGACTTGCTGTCAGATAAAAGCTCCGAATCTCCGGTGGTGATGCTGTCTATGCCGCTTTTGGCCTCGGCCATGTATTTTTCTTTGACCGTTTTGAGCTGTTTTACGGTCAAATCATAGTCTTCCGGTTTAGAAATATCAAAGTCGGCACTCGGCTCAAAGCCATATTTTCTCAAGTTTTCATACAACTCTTCTTTGGCTTCGTTGACTTGTTCTTCCAAATCATCCAGCGCTTGTTGATATTTTTGCTCCAACTCAACATGCTCCAGAAAATCGCCCACCTGATTGTTATTATATTGAGCTCGAACATAAATGTCATCATTTTGTTGCTCGGCGGCATTGAAGTCGTCAACATTTTCTTTTTTGCTCAGTTCTTCCATGCGCTTGCCATAGTTTACGACCGATTGCATATACGGACTGTAGCCAATGGCATGCTGAACAAAACTATGATCCGTCAGCATTTTGCCGCTGTAGATGTTGATGATGCTGCCCAGCTCGCTGGCTTCTCCTTCCGAAACAAATGAGCCTGATTTGGTGTTGGTCTCCTCGTCTTTGTTCAACAAGCTCAGATACGGCGTGGCAACTTCTTTCAGCCCGCCGTTTACAACTTTGAGCTCACTCTTACACTTGGCCGAAATTTCCTGACAGGTCGGCAAACCGGCTTCCAGCAACGCGGTTCGCTTGTCACCGCTGACAAATTTCAGCCCCATGAAATATTCATCGTCATTGGTTTTGCCGTTGTCTATTATGGTCACATCAACAACGCCGGTGCCGTTATCTACTGTGCCGCTGGCCGTGCAAACGCCGTTTTCACCCTCAATGTTTTTCAACACACAAGGATAAATTCCGCCGCGGAACAACGGTGACATCTCTCCGCCAAGCTGCAACGGATTATATTCGGCCGGCGGATTTTCCTCGGCCTTGGGATCCATGTCTGCCGTCAGGTAAAAATCGCTGTCGACAAAGGCTTTATCTTTCAACATCAACTGCCATATTTCCGGTATTTTGCCGCCATAGGTCAAGAATTTTTCTTTGTCGATGATGGATATCGGCATGAGGTTCGATTTTTCCCAAACACGCTCTATCTGCCCGATTTGCTTGATTACAATTTTGTAGGTACCAACCTCCATTTGCGGAGTGTCTTTGCCTATGCTTTGCAAATCTATATAGTCCAGACGGACATATTCTCGCAACGGCGGCAGATTGTAGTCCGGCATGGCTTTAGGTGCCGTAAAGTCTTCTTTTTTGGGCTCGGAACCGACAAAATATTGGCTGTCTTGTCCCGTATATACGCCTTTCAACATATCTCCAAACAACGGAACCGTCAGCAAAACCTGCGTGTTTTTGACCATATCGCGATAGTTGTTCAGATAAAGCTCGCGCATTTGCTCGTCCATATAGGAACTGATGACAATATCGACATTATAGTTGGTCAAATCATGAACTTTGGCGGCCGGAACTTCTAATTTGACGCCGCCGACTTGCGCTTCTTTGCCGTTCAAACTATCTATCAAGGCTTGGTGATAGGCTACTATGGTTTCTGAAATTTGGCCGCGATACAAATCGTCTCCCAAGGCTTGCAATGCCGCCAGAGTTTTATCAATGTTTTCATACGCAATCTCTTTGGCATCTTCCACAATGATGTCCGATTGGTCAATAATCTGTTTGGCCGTAACCATTGATTTGCTGCCGATGGCGGCTTTGGCTGCAGCTTCTGCCGCATCTATCTTATCATTTTTGGATTTCAGCGCTTGCTCTTGCGTTTTGGTGTCTTGTTTGAACTTGTCCAGCGCCTGCTGTTTTTCTTGCACGGCTTGCTCATTGGCTTGGCCGATTTTGACTTGAATTGAGCTTTCATATTCGGCCTTTTGGACTTGCTTTTGACTCAAGGCTTGTGTTTGTTCATCATAAAGTTTTTGCAAATCATCTCGTTTGGCAATTTGCGAATCATAGAGCTGTTGCGTTTGCTCGATTTCTTTTTCCTTTTTGGCTTTCAAATCTTCATAATCGGCCGTTTGCTCTTCATCCAAATTGTCTTGATCCAGCATATTTTCATAGCCGGCGATTTCTTGCCGCAAATCGGAAATTTCTTGTTTGAGCTTGTTGTTCTCGGCATTTATGTCGCTGATTTGCGTCATATAAGAATCTCTTTGCTGATTGATGGCCGCCATTTCTTTGTCAAACTCGGCAACTTTGGCTTCCAACTCTCGGTTCAGATTATCAATGCTGCTAACGCGCACTTCTTCAATTTGTGCCACTTTTTCTTCATAGGATTTCAGCGCTTTTTCCACATCTTGATTGTAACTGCCTTTGGCTTTTAATCTGGCTTGAACGGCCGCCTGCGTGATTTGGGCTTCAGCCATGTTCATATATTCTTTTTGGCGCTCGAAAACTTTTTCGGCAATCCTTTGGCGCGCATTGTCCGCAACGGAATAGTTTTTGATATATTCTTTTATATTGCGATATTTTCTGATTAAATATTGGCCGTAAAAAGTTTTTTGATCGGTCCAGACCGGAAAACGCTTTTTGGCACCGCCCAAATCGGCACTGTTCCATGCAGGCCCTTCCGAGGTGCTGTATCCGGCCAGATAATCGGCCATCCATAAGGCAACTTCGGCACCGATATCCAAACTCATTAAATCGGCTTTGCGGTCGGCTTGCTCCAATTCTTCCTGTCGGCTCGGTTCTTTGAAATATATTCCTCCGGTTTGCTCCTCCAAGTTATCCACCACGGAATCACTCTCCTGATGCAGGTTTTCAAGATTGATCATCTCTCCGTCGTTTTGATAATTTATTTTGACATCAACCGCACTGCTACTGCTGTTCAATGTGGTTTCCACATCAATAACGTTGCCCGCATCATCTTTGGTTTGCAAATCGGCGCTGATGACATCGCTTGTATCAATGGGGGAAACTTGTGCCGATTTGGCCGTTTCAAACAAGGCAATGGCCCAAGCCGAAAGCCCTTGGCGCAAATCATGATTCTGCGGGGTTTCACTCATGTCTTTGCCCGACCAGACTTTGACCGGATTGTTAAAATAGCGCCCCATATAATCCAGTGTGCATTGTTCCGAATTTTTCAGCAACTCTACCGTGCGGTCGTGTAGTTTGACCGTGTTGTTATATTGTTTTTGAATGTTTTTATAGCTCCGCAAACGGTTCAGCAAATTGTGCACATCCACGGCGACCTGCAGATTGGTATTAATCGGCTCCAGCTTGTCCAGCTCTTCCATTTGCGCTTCGGAACCCGAAAACGGGTGCGTTTCTTCCGTGGTGGCTGCCGGCTGAATGGTTAATATGCTTGTCACGCCCGTGTTTTTTGAGCTTGATTTTACACTTGCGGGAATCGGCGTGCCGCTGCCCGTGTAAAAAGGAGAATACGTTTCTTGTGCCGCGGCCAGAGAAGCTGCCAGCAAACACAATCCCGCCGTTAAAGATGTTACTTTCAGGCTGTTATTTAACCGTTTCATCTTTTTTCTCCTCAATAATATTGCTTTGTTGGCTCTTAAACAACGGTTCAACCTCTCCGTGAACCGCATAAGCCGCCGTCATCTGAGATTTGATGGCAACCAGCTCTTGCAAAACCGTTAAAATTTGGTCCGTGGTGGCCGATATCATATATTTGTTATACAATCCGCCGTTCAAATCATCGGCTTTGGTATATTCTTTTTCGGCCGTGACAATTTGCGTGTCTATTTTGGTGAGCTGTTTTTCCAGCTCTCTGACCGCCGTGAAGGCCTCTATCATCGTATCTTCAAAAAACTCTTGCCCTTCTCGCTTATAGGCCAACTGCTCGTCCGGATCATTAGACGGATATGTGAAAAACAACTCCGGAAAGACTTTTCTTATTTCTTCTTCATTCGAAACATCGACAATTTTGCTTTCCTTAATTTCTTTGGTACCGGGAATCTTGGTCTCTTTCCGTGAAAACAAGCTCTTAAAAAAGTCTTGTATGGATTTATACACCTGCAAAGTGGCTTTTATCACTTTATTAGCAAAGGTTGCGGCTTTGTTGGCCACCGAGGTGATGGTGTTGGGAACCTGTGTGGCCAAGCTGCCCGGATCAAACAAGGCGCAGGCGTCGTTTCTCAGCGGAAGAATTGTCAGAGATACAACCATGCTCATGAAGATAAACAATTTCAGACATGTTTTTTTCATCATTATTTATCTCCTTTCTTTTTATAGACATAATCATCCATATTAAATTCGGTAATGTTTGTTTGCTCCTTTTGCAATTTGTAAAAGGTTAAATTGGACAGCTCTATGGCGGTTTGGCGCTTTAAGTCTTGTATCAACAAATGTGTATAGGCACTTAGGGCTTTGAGATTTTCGATTTGCAACTGCGCGGCCGCTCCCCATGCCCCTGCCGTGGTATCAAACGTGGAAGCATTATAGCCAATGTCTTCCGCCGAATTGTTTTTTTCATTAATGTCGGGAAGCTGCTTCAAGGCCTCTTCATATGCCGAGATGATGCTGTTTCTTCTTTCAAGCAAACGGTTGTAACGAATGGTATCTTGCCGCTGAGGGTTCAACTCTTCATCATATTGCAAAAAGTATAATCTTGACGTGCTGGTCAGGGCATCTTCCGAGCTTGGTTCCGTTGACAAACCGGTCAAAAACTTCATATCATCCTGCAGTTTCGCAATTTGCGTATCGAGGTTTGATAACTCTGTTTTATAGCTGTTTAACATCTTGTCCAACTCGGCCTTTGCCGTTTCATCCAGATTGCTCAGCTGTCTGCTCAGCTCCTTACACTTATATTTCCATTGTTCATATTCTGCCTTATAAGCATCTTTATCGGTGGATTTTTCTTGTATCAGCTTTTGCAAATTTGTCATGTTTTGATTGCAGGATTCAATTTGTCCCGAGATAGTGCTCTTTTGAGCTTCAACCTCGGCCATAAACGAGGTTTCTACCTCCTTTATTTTCATTTTTATGGAGTCATATTGTTTGCCGATAGCTTTGAGGTCATCGGCTATTTTGCTGTATGCTCCCACATGCTTGTCATAGATGCCTTTGCCTTCTTCATACATTTTTTTATAGGCTTCTACATCTGACTGAACCTCGTCGGCAAAAGATTTGAGGTTGCCGACATTGCTTTCTATCCACGATCTGGCTTCGGTAAAACCTTTGCCGATTTTTTGCACAATGGTTAAATTGCCGGCTTTATCCAAAATATTTTGTGCCTGCTTTCCGGCTTTGGTTACCGTGGTTGTGACATCTTCCGCCATGTTAGAGAGTTTGGCCAAAATCCATGCCGATGCCGTTGAGGTGCTACTCAAGACAAGGGAGAAAACAAATATTATCTGCAATATCAGTTTTTTCATTTGTTGCCTCCTTGCGATGTAGATGCGGCTTTTCTTTCCGTTGTTTGCTCCGAATCCAGCGTTATGGAAGTCATAATTTGGGTTCCCCGATATTCGGCAATTTGAGATTCCATAAACAAAATGTCATTCCAGCGTCTGACAATTTTGTCGGCCATGGCTCGGTTACCTTGAATGATTTCTCGCGTGTTTTTGCTATCCAAAGTTGTATCCGGCAAATCTCTTTCTTTGGCCAAATTAACTCGCGTGGCCAAAGCATGGGCATACATGGCAGCAACATTCATTTGCAAAAGTTGTGTGTTTTTCTGCTGGTTGGCCTTGGCTTGCTGCATTTGTTGCCCTTGTGAAGAAAATGTGTTCATATATACATTTTCAACGGCCTTTGAGGCTTTGTCCCCGTCATTGATGTTTTCGGCAATGCCCGATACGGCCTGTGTGGACGGAACCAAACGCGGCAGATTGATTTTGGTGATTGTGTCGGCATAGCTTTTGATAGCGTCAAAACCAAAATTGCCCGATTTTAACTCTTCTATTGTTTTTTGGATGGTAGCTTCAACCTGCTCGGCTTGCTCGCCGGCGGCATTGACATTTTCGACCATATCGGCCGAATTGTTGGCCACATCCGTACCGATAATCGGTACCGGTATCGGGAAAAAGGCTTGTCCTTCGGAGGCATAAAAACTTCCGAATATCAGGCTGAAAATTGCTATTTTGTGCAAATTGTGCATGAAGTTCTCCCTTTTTCCGCCGATTATTCTTTTTTATCTATATTGGTCAAATCGCGATTGTTAACCTCATATGTTCCAAAATCGCGGAAAGCATCTAAGCCAAGCTGGCTGGCATAAACCTGAATCAGTTTGTTTTTCAGCTTTAGGGCTTCCATCTCGGTTAAGGTCAAAACCTCAATATCACCGCGCTCATCCGTGGCTTTGGATGATTTTTCCTGCAAGGGCAGCAACACTTCTTTTTCATAGCCCGAGGTATCATTTTTATAGCGGGCGGCATCGGCTATGGCATGAGAAGTTGTGTCTATCAGCGAATCTTGATACAACTCATTCATTTGTTCTCTGGCGGTTTGGGTGCCTTGTGCGCGCTGCGAGATGACTTTTTCCAAACATTCACTCATTTTATCCAAAGTGGTGGTGTCCATTTCACAATAGTTTGCCAGATTATCGGAGAAAAGGAAAACATTTTCTGCCGTGGTTCCGGTGTAGGCTTGCGTTGCCTCTTTGGCAAAAGACAATCTCTCTTGCTTGCGGCGAACGGCATAATGCAACGCTTTGGGGTCTAAACTGTTGTCACCGCGTATAAACGGACGTCTGCCGCGGCTCGGGCTTTGCGGCTCGACATATCGCGGAGAACGCTCCAATGGTTTGGTCATGGCTTTTTCGGCCGGAGCCGGTACCGGAACGGCTTCTTGCGCGGCAGGATTTATTTCTTCTTGGGTGTTTGTTTCCGGTTCTTGTTTCTGTACTTGGTTTTGCTTACGAACTTCTTCTATTTTTCGATCATATACTTCAGCGCCTTTGGGTGCGGCTAAAGATAGTTCTTTTTGATATTTGTTTTGAAATTCGCCCATTTGGTCGGCCAAATTTTGTTGCTGTACCTCGCGCTCATCAATGGATTTTTGAACTTGTTGCGCTTTGGCCAAAAGCTCGTCCAAATCTTCCGCCGATGCCTCAAAGGCGCTCAAGGAGGCCAACAAAAGCCCACCCATGCCGGCTTTTAGGATATGTGACATTTTAAAAATTTGCTTTGTCATTTTTTGTTCCTCTCTTGTGCGCTTATGAAATAAAACTACCTACGTCTTTTATCAAATCTTGGCCTTGCTTAATCAATTGTTCGGCTTGTCCATACAAATCTTTAGCTCTTTTTTGATATTCATCACCTTTTTTAATCAAGCTGTCGGCCTCATTTTTCATTTGCTCAACTTTGTTGCCGATATCTTTGGCTTGTTGCTGCAAATTTTTTGCATCTTCTATCCATTGTTCACCTTGTTTTATCAACGCTTGAGCTTCTTGTTTTTTGGCTTGCGCTTGCTCTACTAAGGCTTCGGCCTCTTCTTTGCTTTTTTCTGAAATAACGGTTTTGCTTTGAGCCAGCAAATCGTCCGCTTCGGCCAACAAATCTTTTCCTTGTTGTAACAGCTCCGGCCCTTCTTTGGCATATTTTTTGGCATTTGAAATCAGATTTTCGGCCTCATTCTTCATATTTTGAGCTTCCGATAACAAGTTTTTGCCATCGGCGACCGATTGTTTGGCATCATCGACCAGCTTGTCGGCCTGATCTTTGAGGTCATTGGCTTGGTTGATTAATTCTTTGCTGCGGTTAGCCAACTCTGCTCCTTCTTTAACCTTATCCACCACAGCCTTTCCTTTTTGAACCCATTTGTTATTTTTGGCCGCTTCCAGTTTTTTTTCATATTTTTCTTTGACTTCCTGCAATTTTTGCAGACGGTCGGTGATGTTTTTTTTGATAAAGCCGTTCATGGCCTCATTATATTTTCCTAATGCGCCTTGTATGTTTTTGGCTGTCTTAGTGGCCCAAGCCAATTGGGTGGAATTTTGCACATCGGTCGCAGCGCGTTTTACGGCCTGAACCAAACTTTGAACATCAATGGAGGGAATGCCGAAACCATAGCTCGGCTGCGGTGAAACAATAAACATATATGCGCTTATTAACGCCAGCGCCAAAATTTTATCCGTTTTTTTCATTTTCCACCTCCGACTTAATAATTTGATATGATTTTAGTATACCAAAAATTGTCCAAAAATTAAACCTAAATCTCCGATATTACGCAATATTTAAATATTTTGTAACAAAGTTGTCTTCGCCATATTCTTTTATCAAATCTTCCACCAAAAGAACATTCTTGCGTCCCGAATTGTATAGTTTCAGATAGACGCCCAAACCGCTCAAATCCACATCCAAAATGACGGACTCTCCCGTGGCCGGACGCGACAACAAGATGGCATACGGAAAATCGCGATAACTTTTGCCGAAAATGAAGTCCAACTCGCTCTGAGTCAGGTTCCAGCTGGCATAGTCTTCCAATTGGGCTTGCGGATTGCGGAAAAAGATGACGGTTTGGCACTGGCCGCGAATAACCTCCCCCACACCTAATTTATCGATAATGCTCGGCTGTTGGAAGGCACAGAGATAGGCTTGACGCTTTTTACGGCCTTCTTGCAAGCCGATGATGAAATAGTCTCTGAACATGGGGTGTTTGAGCATCGGCGCGGTCTCATCAATCATAATCAAGGCCGGAATGCCGGCATCTCCGGTTTCTGACATGATACGGTGCATGATATAGCTGATGACCGCCGGCGCCAAGGTTTCATCTTCAAAAATATGGGTGAAGTCAAACGCCATAAATCTTTTGCTGTTTAAGTCCAAACTATCAGTATCGGCATTGAAAATGTTGCCGTATTGCTCCGGATTGACCCATTTGAAAAGCTCTCGACGCATATTGCCGGTCGGCGAAAAACAGCTCTTGTATAAGTTTTTCATGATGCGTTCTTCCGGACGCAAATAGTCAAACGCGGTGGTGACGGCTCGCGCAATTTCTTTTTCCGAGAGGGCATCATCAACCATGGTAATGGCTTTGAGCCAGCGGCGCAAAAAGGCGCGGTTGGTCGCGTTGTCCTCACAATCAAACGGGTTTAAGGAAACGTTTTTCTCTTCTCCGTCAAAGCCGATATAGGCGCCGCCAATCGATCGTGTGAAAATTTCGGCACCGCGGTGACGATCAAAGAAAAACACCTTCAAATCGCGGTGACGCATGGCTTGTCCGGCCAAAAAGGTCAGCAAGGTGGTTTTACCTTGTCCGGTCGGACCAATAATACAGCAGTGCGCCACGGCTGATTCTTCCGAAGAAACGTGGAATTGAAAACGATACGGAGATCCCGAGGTGGTGCGGAAAATGGTGATGGCGCCGTTGCCCCAGTCTGATTTGCTAAAGCCTTCCGACGGTTTTTCAAAACTGATGGCGGTGGCCACCACGCGCGATAAATAGCGATATGTCCGCGGATAGGTGTCATATGTGGGAAACTGGTTAAAAAACGTGGCTTCGCAAACCCAGCCTTCGCGTACCGGCGTGACACTGAACAAACGGCATATTCTTTGGACTTCGCTTTCACCAAACTCAACTTCTTCCAGACTTTGGCCACGGATGATGACGGACATGGAATATTCGGTCAGAGATTGATAATTGGCATCGCTATCCTCAATTGAAGATAAGGCTATGCTGTATTGATTGACCACTTCGGATGAAAAACTGGTGATGCCGGCCATTTTTTGTTGTTGCAGCAGCAAGGCTCGCGCATTGGCACGGAAAATCGGCTTGATATTGTGCAATAACACCAGTTCGCAATCTATCGAGAGCAAAGAGTTTATCATGGCTTCATCCATATAATCTCCGGATGTGCGAATGCCCATGGTGATTTCAAAGCACTCTTTTTCTCCCGAAAAGAATCTGATGACGCCGTTTTCTCCGGTAAAATGAATGTGGTCGGCCGTCAACATTTGGTTGAGCATCGAGCCTTCGGCGTTTCCGATTTTTGGTTCCGGCTTGGATATGGGGCTGCAAATGCGCGAAAAAACATATAGCGGACTATCGGTTGCCGGACTGTCCGGTGTTTCATACATGGTTTTGACGCCATATTCACTCAATGTGGCCAACAAGGCTTGCGAGGCATAGTTCAAGTCTTTCAGTGCATCGGTTCGATCCGGTACGGATAATATAATATAGTGCGTGTTGGAAAAAACTCGATTGATGTTTTGCGCCCAGACTTGCGAAATTTGTTCCAGAAGTTGGTTGCCGAAATCGCCGACGTCTTCTTCCAAGGGAATCCGCTCACGCAGGGTGATGACCCGACAGGTTACCTGCAGATCCGACATGCCGTCAATCCATGATTTGCGCGCCTCCAGCATTGACATCACTTTTTCTTCGTTGGCAAAGGTCAAATCTATGCCTTCTACCTTGAAAACTCTTACCAGCGAATTATTATAGCATCTGACGGTGATGCCGTCCGACAAAAGTTTGCTGAACGGCAAAAAGTCCGACACTCTTGATTCTTGCGGTTGGGGCAAAATTATGCGTCCGAATTTCGTGGCCCAAAATCCGGCAAAGGAGGCTGCCGAGATAAAGCCTATAATGGCAACCAAAACCTCGGTATTTGACAGTCCTTGAACAAATATATCAAAAAAATCGCTACTAGGGTGCAAATTTCATCCCCTTTGATTTATATAGGTTGGTCGTTGGCTTGTAGGTTTGGCCGTAAGCCTGAAGCATGGTCGACAGATGCGGTTCTTTCAGCCCCAGCGAAACGATTATGAGATGCACAATCAATATGCTGAACAAAAAGAACAACGGGTTCAAATCCATCATCCCGATGGCCATAAACATTATGGGAAATTGCAAGCCGATGTTAAGCAACACCGGCAAAAACGGCCCCCATAATATTTTGGGAGGATTTGCAACTGCTTTAAGAATCATTTCTCTCATGGGTCTAAATCCTCATTTTTATCTGTCTTTTTTATCATATCTTTTCAACTCTGCCTTGGCAACAGAAACATATGTTTTTATCACAATCAAAGCGAATCAAAAAAGGTACACTTTGCTTTTTAGTGTACCTTTCTTTTATGAATAATGCGTTAATGAATTATAAGGATGAAAAAATTTGCATTCAGAGCTTGTTTCAGAGGTTGATGCCGTTCCAGTTCGGAATATCTCTTTCACAACTCATGGTAGATGAGTTCCATCTTCCGCCGATGAGTTGACAGCTTCTTTTTTCCTGACTGTAATCCGTTCCGCTCACCGATACTTCATCCAAGGTTCCGCCATCAATTGCCGAATTGTTTTCGATGGCTTCTTCCACCTGATTGAGCGTGATGTCATTGGGGTTAACGGTTGTATCTGCCAAACCTAAGTTGTCCAGATTGTTGGTTTTTTCTTGATTATTACTTATGGCCTGATTAATTTTATCCACCGTTATGTTTGTCGGAGCGTTTGACGTATCAGACAATCCTAAATTATCCAAATTATTGGAAGTATTTTTGTTTAACGTATTGGCAATATCCGCTTCGGTTATGCTGACCGGCGCATTTGAAGTATCAGCCAGCCCCAGATTGTCCAAACTATTGGTTTTGCTTTGGTTGGCGGCCAAAGCCTGATTAATTTTATCTACCGTTATGCCCGTCGGGTCATTGGTCGTATCGGCCAAGCCCAGATTATCCAAACTGTTTGCGGTGCTGCTTGATGTTGCGGTATTGGTTGTCGTTGTTTGATTTTCCATGGCGTTGATTAAATCATCTGCAGATAACTTCGGCGTATTTTTCAAATTTTCCATAACATTTTCTATGTTTGTCGTTCCCGAGGTGCAACCCGTGCCGGTTCCGGGGACGCAATTTGTTTTTATATCGCTGCTATTGCTATTTTCAGAGGTGGCCGTGCCGTTGCTTCCAGGGTCTTTTTGCGAGGTCGGTGATGTGGTTGAGCCTTCCGTGGCCGTATAACTTCCCGAGGCATCCAGATAATGGCCATAGCCCAACATATTGGCATATTGACCGGCTTTTCCCTCTTTGGTGGCTAAATAGTCTATCAACAAGCCGACATTGGCCACCAAAAACAATCCGATGGCAATGTTGGCAAACCATTTCCAATTTATTTTTCCGAAAATGGCCGCAAAGGCAAAACCAATTAAACCAAAACCGGCAAGAATGAAAATCAGGGGACGCAAATCGTAAATTAACTTGGCAGCCTTATCTCTGACCGTACCCAGAACGTCTGCAGCATTGGCATCGCCGCTCCACAACACAATTGCCAAACAACAAAACATTGTCAGTAATATTGCACGTTCCGGATGTTTCATCGCTTTTCCCCTTGAGGTTGACCCTATTTCAACGTATCTTCAATTTTCGGCGCATCGCCGCCGGCAATATAGGTTAAAATTCCGCCGGTCATACCAATGACCATCAGGCCGATGACAATGGCGCCCAACCATTTCCAGTTGATGTTACCGAAAAAGCCGCCGATGGCTACGCCGATGATGCCAAAACCGGCCACGACATAGATTATGTCGCGCATGCCTTTAAAAATTTCTATGCCTTTAGATATCAGATCGGCAAACAGACCGCCGCCCGAATAGGTTGACGTTACGGCAGCATCTGCGGCAAAAGCCGATGCCACGCATAAGACTGAAGAAAACAATAGTCCCCATAACAGTGTTATACTTATTTTCTTTATTCTCACGCTTAGCATTGCTTTTTGTCCTTATATCTTAATTTAAATAAACAAAAAAGGAGGCCTCAATTCAAATTCATTCCAAAAATTTTCATTGTGCCTCCCCTTGCTCATTTTTTTCAGACTATTGAGCTGAACTACTGAAAGTATCACCCAATTTTGTACCTTCGTTATCACCGGTAGCGTAGTCAACAATAGAACCGGCTGCCGCCAAAATGGCCAAGCCTACAGCCAACATTGAAAACTTTTTCCAATCCAACTTGCCGAAAATGGCCATGAAGGCCAAAACCACCAAACCGAAACCACCAACAATGAAGATGATGCTTTTTACAGCCTTAAACACGGCAACGGCTTTGGTTTGAGCCGTATCAACCAAGTCCACGGCTTGTGCAAAGGCGGCATCGGTTGTGCCGAGCATGACAAACAAAGCCAAGCACAAAATGGTGCAAAGATTTTTCTTAATAAAACGCATAATTTTTCTCCTTATTCATCTAATTATCCATATCTATATATAGAATAACCAAATTTTTCTTTTTTTTCCAGCATTTTTGTTATTACACCAAAAGAGTTAACATATTGTTTACGGGCAAATTTTTTTCTCGTAACAAAAAATTCACAGTTTAGTTTTTTGTTTTTGTTGTTTTTTTCTCCCTTAAAAGACTTTTTCAAAATTGTGCTTCCGATAAAAGAATCCACAATTTTTGAGGTATTTTTTTTAACTTCTTGCCAAGAGTCGCATTTTGATTTATCTAGTTTTTTGAGGGGTTTTATTATGAAAAAAACAACGTTTGAATCTTTTTTATACAGCTTTGTTTTTTCTTTGTTTGCTATTTTTGTGGCTGACAAGATGTTTTTTTATACCCCTGACAAAGCTGCCTCCGATTTGAAAATCCCCGAAAAAAATATTGTTTTATTCTTAAAAGACAGTGCATTACAGCCACAACGTTTGGCTTCGACCCCGACCAAAAAAATTGTTCTGTCTACGGTTGCAGATATTCCGGCGCCGCGTCCGAATGCCTCGATTGAAACCCCTGAAATGCCAAATGCATCACCAACAAACCTTGCTTTGCTTGATGAAGCGCCGTCGGCGTCGCAAACTCTGCCTGAAGAACCTGCCCTTACAGATGACAGCGACAATGCGCTTATTCCGCTGGAAAGAAAAGAGCTTTCCAAAGTTCCGCCGCTGGAGATTTCACCGACAGAAGAAACTCCGGCGCCGCTTGTTTTGGCCGAAACGAGCCCTCTGCCCGAAGTCCGCACCGATGACAAACAACATGATGAAAAACAAAATGACGGCAATGACCTGCTCTTAAACAAAAAAGTGGTTCAACTTTCTCCCAAAACCTCAACTCCGATTGCGGTTGAAAATAGCCTTGTACCAACGGCTTCCAACCCCTCCGAACCCGACAAAAAAGAACAATCGGTGAAAATGGCGGCAAGGGCTGAAACCAAGCCGGCCCAAAAAGATGCTCCAAAGAAAATTTCTTTGTCCGAAAGTGCGGCAAAGATTGTGACGGCTCAAGCCAACGAACCGATGATGCTCATTCCCTTGGAGAGCAACAATCGACAACAATTGGCCGCCGCCGAGATTAAATCTGCGGCACAAGCCCGACGCAATCAGGTGGCGCTTAATGCCAAAGACACGCCGATTGCCAGTATGAAGTCGGACAAGGTTTCCGATGAACAAAAAAACTCGGCGGTCAATCAAGAAAAAGTTTGGGAGAGCATGAAAGAGAAACAACAATCTTCCAATGATGACCCCTGGGTGGTGGCTAAGGGAAACAAATACCCCAATAACCAAATGCTTTTGGATGATAAAAAATATAAAATCAGCGATGAAGAAGTGCAGAAAATGTTTAACACCCAAACATCTTCCGCCGATGCGTCGGATGAAAATATTCAGCTCGCCTCAAAGACCGTGGATAACCTGCTTATCCCCATTCCCGAAGATATTTTGAATGATGAAAATCTTACCCCTCAATTGATTTCATCACCCAAAAATCAGGAAATTAAAGAAGAGCTGGAAGCCAGAGGCTTAATCCGAAAAGAAGAAGAAAAAGAAGAGAAAGAAAAAACCGCCGATGAAAAGGGAAAAACTTCCGAGACGGCTTCCGACAAGGAATCCGGCATTTTGGACAGTTTGACTTCGTTGTTCTCCGACAACAAAGACAACACTCCCGAGGTGGGGGTCAACGAAGACCAAGATGAGGAAGAAAACTCTCTCTTTTCGGCTTTCAGCAGAAAACGCAGCCGTCTGATTTCTAAAATTTTGCCAACCGAAATCCGTTTGTCTTTTCAGCCCAATCGGGCCGAAATTTCCGGCCAAACGCTGAAATGGATTAAGGCCTTTGCCCAAAAAACCGCCGAAGAACCGAGCGTGGGCTTGGAGATCCGAATTGACGGCACAAGTTCTCCCCTCTTGCAACGCAGAAGGCTGAATTTGTTGCAAAATATTTTATTAAACGAAGGAGCCGCTCCCGAAAAAATTTCAACCGTCTTTACGGCCAGAGAGCCTAACTCGTTTATTTTGAGAACCGTTAGAATTAACAAGGAGATGATAAATATGCCGGCACAAAACAACAACCGATATATGCAATGGTAATAAGTTGTTGCTTGCGCTTGATTATTTATTTTTCAGTATGTATGATAGGTAAAAAATATGACAAAATATTGCTTAGGAACCGCAAAAATGATTAAAAAACAAAGTTTATTCTCGTTTTTATTCTGTTGCCTGATTTTGTCGGGATGTTCGGCTTTCAACCCTGCCGCTCAGCCAACTTCGGCTGCCAACGCCCCGCAACAGACAGGTGTTAATTCTCATCAAAACAGCATTCAGAATACGCCTCCCGTCAGCAATGATTTTGTTCAAAATACCGAAGTGGCCGCCGATTATAAAGAATATGGCGAAAGAACACCCCGCGACCAGTTGGTGGTGCAAGGCGGTGCCGGAAGCAATTTATCTTCATCCATTCCGCCAACCATTGAGGATGAGGTTGTCGATTATGAAGAAAGCGTCCAAATCAGTGAGACCGAAGAAGTTTCCGAAAACCAAAATGCGGATAACCTAAGCGAAGATCCGGTTGAAGACTGGTTGGCCGAAGAAGGCAAAAGTTTGAAAACTTTGCTGACCGAATGGAGCGACCGCGCCGGTTGGAGACTGATTTGGAACACAAATCGAAACTATACCTTAACCGCAGGTGCCATGTTCAGAGGCCGTTTTGCCGATGTCAGCTCGGCTTTAATCCGCGCTTTTGCTCGCGCAAAACCGGCTCCGATTGCAACTTTCTATAAAGGAAACCGCGTCTTGGTCGTTGAGACTATGGAGGATGAAAATGCGTATGAATAATTATATCAAAACTGCCTTTGGGCTTTCCATTTCGGCCATTGTCGCCGCGTGCTCCATGTCAACGCAACTTGATGCCGAAATTGAGCATGAGGTGAAAACCGCAACCGAACTGAAAGAGCAATCCAAAGTTCCAACTCAGGTTGCCCCAGAAGACGTGGTCCGCGTTAAAAATGATATTTGGCTCGGCGACAAGTCGGAAGTGGAATATAACGGCGAACCTCTGCCCAGCTATTTGGAGACCAAAGACGGAATCACTTTGGTCAGTAACCGTCCGATTACGTTGTTTGAAGTCGGCGATATGATTAATAAGCTCACCTCCATTCAGGTGCGTTTTGCCAACCATCTCGAACAAGATGTTTTGAGCGTGGCCAAGGAAAACAAACCCGACCCGAACACCATTAATACCGATTGGACCGAACCCAACAAGATGTTGCTTTCTTACAAAGGTCCGTTGAGCGGCTTGCTGAACGAAGTGGCTTCTCGTTTCGGCATTTGGTGGAAATATGACAAGAATCAGATTTTCTTCTATAAATATGAAACCAGAACTTTCACCGTTTACAGCTTGCCGACTAAACCGTCTTTGCAGGTTAATATGGGCGGTGAATCTTCCGGCGAAAGCGGAAATGCTTCGGCAACTTTGACCTCCGGCGCCGAATTGGAATTGTGGTCTAATATTGAAAAAGCCATTCAATCCATGATTGGCGGGGAATCCAAACTCAGCGTTGATTCCGTCAACGGAACCGTGACCCTGACCGGAACCCCGATTGAGATTAAAAAAGTGGCTAAATATATTAATGAGCAAAATACGCGCTTGTCCAGACAAGTGGCTATCAGCGTTAAGATTTTGCAAGTGACGCTTTCCGATTCAGACCAATATGGTTTGGATTTGTCCGCTGGCTTTAACGATGGTAAAACCTCTTTGAATCTGGCTAGCCCGTCCGGTCTTTCCGATGAAATTGAGAAAAACATCAATATGACCATTGCCCCCGGAAACTGGAACGTGACAACCTTTATTCAGGCTTTGTCGGAGAAAAACAATACCACGTTGGTGACCAGCGGTACGGTTACAACGCTGAACAACAAACCGGCACCGATTCAGGTTACACGTAAGGAAAACTATATTTCCGAAATTACCAAAACCAACTCCGGAAGCTCTGACAGTAGCTATGACTATGATATTTCTACCGAAACCGAAGAAATTGAAACCGGTTTTACGCTCAATGTGTTGCCGAGAATTATGGAACACGGCCGTTTGTTGATGATGTTCAACCTGACTTTGTCTGACCTGATTTCGCTTGAAAAAGTTTATTTGCAGACAAACGAAGATCCGACACAACCGGCTTCCGGCGAATATATTCAAAACCCGATTGTGGAAACCAGAGGCTTCACCCAAGAAGTGGCTTTGAAATCCGGCGAATCCTTGATTTTGAGCGGTTATGAACGTGTGGAAAGCGAAGCCAAAAAGTCCGGCGTGGGTTCTGCAGACAACTCTTTGCTCGGCGGTACGGCCGTTGCTACCAAAGACCGCAGCCTGTTGGTCATTATCTTAACGCCGGTGGTTTTGGAATCTCCTTTGAATCCGGAATCCAGAATGAAAACTTATTAAAAGGGAAAAAACGTGCTAGACGACGCAAAATTTGCAGAAAATGAGGTCGAGACAGCTCCTCGCACTTGGGGAACAAGCATTTTTGTCGATGGACAAACTTATGCAACAAGTTTGTTTTGGCAGCCTTTGCAAAACCAAGATGAATCCATTGCCGAGATTGCCGAGGCTTCGGAAGGCATTTTGGAAGGGGCCGATTTGTTCTGTATCAAACCCGGTAAGGCACCTCAGTTCGGTATTTGCGTCTCGCAAGAGGGATACAAAAAAGGACAAATGGTGGCTGCCGTGGCTTTGTCAACGGCTTTGGCTGACCGCACCTCTTTTATTGCCGTTTTTAAAGTGGCCGAAGGTTGGTGGTATACTTGCGTCAGAAACGATATCATCCTCTCTGACGGCGATATGCTGTTTTTGAACGAAGAAGATGCCAGAAATCAATTTACTTCCATGTTGGCCGTGCCGGATTGGGGCAGAAAAATTGCGCCGGCCGAATGGCATATTGAAGATACCGAAGATATTAGCTTGGCACAACTGTTGCAACGCGGCACTTCGGCCAAGCTGCAAAAAATTAAAGGTTTGCGCGGAGCCAAATTGCTGATGGTGGTCGGTATTTCCGTTGCCGTCGGACTTTGGTTGCTCTCTAACCTGATTGATGCATTGTTGTTTACACCGGTCAAACGTCCGGTGGTGGTGCCGGTGCAGCCCAAAGTGGTGAAAAAAGTTGAGCAAGTGCCGATTATCAAACCTTGGGAAACCTTGAAAAATCCATCGCAGATTATGACCCAATGCGTTGAAAATATTGAAAAGCTAAAACGGATTTTGCCGCCAGGATGGAAAATCGGTGAGTTTTCTTGCTCGCAGACCGGAGTGTCCACTTCTTGGAAAAGAGAGGTTGGGCGAATGTCTTGGATTAAAAAATCGCTTGATGAATCTGGCATTGATTTTGCTTATCGGACTTTTTCCGAAGACGGAAATGTTTTGTCGGTCGGAATTAATTATACAAAGATTGATACGCTGACTTCGCCTCCGACGACAAGTTTGCCCAATTTGCGCGAAATTGTGAACAATCTTTTTCAAAGCATTGGCGAGAAAGTGGCTCTGAGCAACGGAACTTTTACTCAAAATATTGGGGAAAAAGAACGTCGGACATACAGATATCTCGGTTTTAGGTTCTCTTCCGAATATAATCCTTTGGTTTGGAACGGTTTATTAACAAAATTTTCAGGACTTGATATTAAAGTAATCAGATATGATGGTAGCACTTGGAATTATGAGGGAGCAATTTATGCGTTGTGATATTAAAAAAATCTTATCTACTTCGGCTTTGGCTTTGGTTTTGAGCCTCGGCTATGTTAATTTGTGCTCTGCTCAAGGTGTTGTCAGCTTAAGCAACGATGCCAAAGCTAACAATTCTGCAGATGAAATTCCCAATGAAATTTCTCTTTTCGGCGATGATTCTTCAACTGTCAAAGTCATCACTCCGGCAAAATCGACATCAGGCGTTAAGTCGGCTGCCGAATTGTTGGGAAACAAGGCTGCCAAAGATGCAAAAGCTGCTCCGGCCAACGCGAACGGCGTTAAGTCGGCCGCGGAACTCTTGGGTGGCAAACAAAACGGCGTTAAGTCGGCCGCAGAACTCTTGGGTAACAAGGCCGCGCCTAAAACCAAAGAGGCTCCGGCTAATGCAAACGGTGTCAAATCGGCCGCAGAGCTCTTGGGTGGCAAGCCAAACGGCGTTAAATCTGCTGCAGAACTCTTGAACGCAAATAAGGCCCAAACAGAAGAAAAGCCAAATCAAGCTGCCGATCAAAGTCAGGTCATAAGTGCTAAGGCCATTCAAACCCAAACTTTGGGTAATGTGCAGATGGTTAAAGATGCCGAAGAGAGTGTTTTTGACCAAATGTCCGATTTGGAAAAACAAACCGCGATTTTGAATTTGGAATTGAAAAAAGAAAAAGTTAAAAGCGACATTGAATCTTTGAAAGCCGTGCAAGCCAAAGCTCGTCAGGAAGAACAGGCTCGCCAAGAAGAAGAAAAACGCAAAGTTCAAGAATGGAAAAATGCCGAAAAACGCAAAATTTTGCAAGAGCAACAAAAGCTGAAAGAGCTGGAAATTGCTTTGGAAAAACAACGTCAGGAAAGTTTGTTGAACAGCTACAAAAACCAGATGTTGATTGCCAAACAAGATGCCATTAAAACGCAGGCTGAACTCTACAAAGAAATCAGCTCACTCAGAGATGAAAAACAAGCACTCATCAGCGATTTTAAGGGACGTTTCGTACAATTGACACGTTTGGCCGACAAAGCAACCAATGATGCCATCCGCGTCAGAGATAATTATGCCAAAACCATTTCTGATTTGCAGACACAAATTTCCATTCTCAAAGCCAGACTTGAGGCTAACAAAGAGCAAAATCCGTTTGCCGACGGCAAAACCGGCGATGGTGCGCCTGAGGTAAATGATGTGCGTATCAGCGATTTGTACGCCGTGATGGAAATCAGAGGCCAAGGAAACAATATGATTGCCAAACTGATTAATGAAAACGGTTATCCGTTTATGGTCAAAGTCGGAACGGCTTTGCAAAGCGGCCATATTATTGATGAAATTACACCGACTTATGTTCGTGGCGACAAAGGCGGATATAAAGACTATTTGTATTTCTCTGCCGGCGGTATTTTGGACAAAGAGCCGATTCACAATGAAGATATCAGCGTTAAGGCGGTAACCGATAATGCTAATAAGACTGCCGTTCCTGCCGCCGTGATGTCAAACGGAATCCCCGGTGTGGCCGCTGAAATGACTATCCGATAGGATTTAAACATGGCTCCTGATAACGAGACGGAAGAAGAAAAAAACACTGAACCTTCACCGGAAATTCAAGCAACATCCGGCGGAGGTTCTCCTGCTTCTGAACCTCAAGATGAAATTACACATTCTCTCGGCCAATTGGAACTTTATTTCCAAAACGGACGCAAGTTGTTGACCGTTCCCGGCGGAACGCTCAACATCAACGATGATACTCGCCGTTTGCTGGCGCTCTTTTCCGACGGAAGTTTTCTTGTTTCCGAAGCCCATAAGTTTGACGGACGCGTTTTGAGCTTTGAGGTCTTGGCTCGCAAGAAGAAATTGATGATTGCCAAGCCCGTTTATGTCAGCCAAAACGAGTTGAACGCCATTTATAATTATGCCGAACGTAATGCCGTTGATATTGAAACCGATGAAGATTTGGCCTCTTTGCAAATGCAAAAAGACTTTGTCAACGTGGTTACCCGCGCCGCCGAAAAAAAAGTTTCCGATATTCACGTCGTGGTGGCTGACAGTACGCAAATTATGTTTCGTATTAACGGTATGATGTCCATTGAAATGGAATATAACAAAGACTGGGGCGAAGCCTTTGTTCGTGCCGCTTTTGCTTCGGCTGATATTTCCGATTCAAACTATGCGCAAAATGAGTTTCAAGGCGCGCAAAAGCTCGGTTCTACCCCATTGAGAGGCTCTAAAGGCAAGTTGATGCTTCCGCATAACGTGCTCGCTATTCGTTTGCAATTTAACCCGATTGCTTTCGGTTCTCAATATTTGGTTATGCGCCTTTTGTATGCCGATGATAACCCCAACGGAAGCGGCGATTTGTCCTCTTTGGGTATGACCGAGTATGAAGAAAATTTGTTTTTCAGACTTCGTTCCGTACCAACCGGCGTCAGCATCGTATCGGGGCCGACCGGTAGCGGCAAAAGTACAACCTTGCAAAGAAATATGATCAAACTTTTGCAAGAGAAAAATTATGAAATTAACCTCATTACCGTGGAAGACCCGCCGGAATATCCTATTCCCGGAGCAAGGCAAATGCCGGTGACCAATGCCAACACCGAAGAAGAAAAAGATGAGCAATTTACAAAAGCATTGTCCGCAGCTTTGCGTTCCGATCCGGATGTGATGATGGTCGGTGAGATTCGTACCCTTTCAGCCGCTCAGCTGACTTTTAAAGGCGCTTTGTCCGGCCACGGTATGTGGACAACCTTGCACGCCAACTCTGCTCCGGCCATTATTCCGCGTTTGCGCGATATGGGCGTAGAAACATTTAAACTTTGCGACCCTGAATTGGTTAAAGGCCTTATCGGACAACGCTTGTTTAGAAAACTTTGTCCGCACTGCCGTATCTCGGTTAAAGAACAGCTTAATATGCCTTCCGTTCAACGTTTGAAAGTTGCTTTGGGCGATTTTGGTATTGAAAATACTTATGTTCGCGGTCCGGGATGCAAATATTGCGACGGAACCGGAATTAAGGGGCGAACCAGCATTCAGGAGATTATTCTGCCCGATGCAACCTTTTTGGAGCTCATTATTAAAGGTGAAACCCGAAAAGCCATTGACTATTGGACCAGTGATTTGGGCGGAAGAACCATGAAAGATGCCGCAATTGAGCGTATGCTTAAAGGTTATATTGATTTGGACGAAGTGGAGCGTTGGTGCGGCTTAATGGACCAACGTCCAGCTTATTAGTTTTTTTCATGAGGAAAAAATGGCAGAGGGAAAAGATAAAAGAAATTCTATAAACTCCATTCAAAGAGCAATGCGTCATTTGAACGTTGTTGAAGAATATTATGCCAAAATGATTTGTAATTTTTCGAATGAAGCACGCTTAAAACTCTATAAAAAAATTGCTTCTTTGATGAAAAACCGCTTTTCTTTGATGAGCGCTTTGGATATGTTGCATGATAGTGCCAGTGACGGCGGGAAAAGCCCCGGAGAGCCGATGGCCATTGCCATTGCTTGTTGGGCCAGAGCTTTGAATAACGGTTTGACTTTTTCCGATGCTTTGAAAGGTTGGGCTCCCGACAGAGAGCGTTTGATGCTTTCCGTGGGTGACGTTTCTGACCTTGAGGGGGCTTTGCTTAACCTTATCCGCGTGACCGAAGGTTCTACCAAAATGGTGCGACCGATTATCGGGGCTATTGCTTACCCTTCTTTTTTGTTTATGATGGCGGTGTTGATTATTTACGGTATCGGCGTTTATATGGTGCCGCCGATGCTTGATGCCGCACCGCGTACCGTGTGGACCGGTATGGCGCGCGATTTGGTAGACTTGTCCAACTGGATTAAGGAATATTGGTTGGTGGCCTTCAGCGCTTTGCCGGTGGTTATGCTGTTGATTTATTCCACCATCAGCATTTGGACCGGTCGTATTCGGGCTTTTGTTGATAATTTTCCGCCTTATTCGCTTTATAAGGTTTTTGTCGGAATCAGCTGGCTGCTTGCTCTTTCGGCTTTGGTCAAAGGCGGTACGCCGGTTTCTACCGCACTCAGAGCCTTGAGACGCGATGCCAGCCGCTATTTGAAAGAACGTATTGATAAAACACTGGTCTTTATTAATAACGGTGACAACCTGGGCGTGGCTTTGCAAAAAACCAAACTGGATTTTCCCGATAAGGAAATTATTGCCGATTTGAAAATTTATTCCGAGTTGGATAATTTTGAAGAAGCCTTGGAATCTTTGGCCAATGAATGGCTGGAAGAATCCGTCTATCTGATTGAACAAAAAGCGGCTTTGTTAAACATGGTGGCCATTTTGTCCGTGGCTGCCGTGATTGCTTGGGCCGTTATGGGTACCTTTGCCATGCAAGACCAAATTACCAACCAAATGGGAGCTTAGGATGAACTTTGGAAAAAAAATGATGCCTATCTTTCAAAAAAACTCCAAGATTTTGCTCATCTTGGGCTTGATTTTGATTATCGGGCTCGGGTTGGCTTTTAGGCTCAAGCCTGATAAAAAAATGACAAATTCGGGGCAACAAGTGGCGATTTTGATTGAAAATGTGCGCAATTTCTATAAAAATAAACCTAGTGCTTGGGGGCTGAACAGCTTTTCGGCCGTTGAAAACAAAATTGTGCCGCAAAATATGCTCTTGGGTCGGCAGATTAAAAACAGTTTGGGCAAAGATGTGCTTTTGGGATCTGATTATCTCGGAAATACGGTTATGCCGGGAGGACGCTTGTTTGCCATTACTTACAAGAATCTCAGCCATGAAGAGTGTGTGGATTTGGCAACCTTTCCTTTTGCGGAAAAAGTTATAATTACCATTGATAATATGCAAATTATTAATGATAAAGTTTCTACATTCAGTTGGGGAAGCGAAAATGCCTTGCCCATTAGCAAAAATGCCGCTTTGAAGGCTTGCGGAGAAAACAATGATATCCTTTGGAATATATACCTATAAACGAAAGATATATATCTAATGCCAATCTTGTTTAGCTTTTATTAATTATATATAATTATAATATCAAAGATGAAAAAATGGAGGGTAAAATGAACATGCTTAATAAAATAGAACAATCCGGGCGATCCATGGTGGAGATGCTCGGCGTGCTTGCGATTATCGGGGTGCTTTCCGTGGGTGGTATTTCCGGTTATTCTAAAGCCATGGCTAAATATAAATTGACTAAAGCTCAAGACCAGATGTCTATGCTCTTGATTAATATTCGTACCGCTTTTTCCGGTTCTCCGAGTTATCAAGGCTTGAACAACACCACCGCCGTGCAATTGAACATTGTGCCGGCTGATATGTTGCCGGGCGGCTTGGGCGTTTCGGTCGGTGCCGCTTCCGGTATCGTGAATGCTTTCTCCGGTGCCGTGACCATTACCGCTACCGAAAACAACCAACACTTCCAAATTAAATTTGATGGTTTGGGTAAAGAAACTTGCACCAGTTTGGCTTCTTCCGACTGGGGTACTGAAGGCTTGGATTCTATGACCGTTAATGCTAAGACTTATAATCAAAACGAATTGCCGGTCAGCGCAATCAGTGCCGTGACTAACTGCGGAAACGCTAACTCTACCAACGCTATTACTTGGGAATATTACTAAGTGATATGTTAATGATGCAGAAGCTGAAGGAGATTGAAAATGACAATACTTAACAGAATAGAACAATCCGGACGATCCATGGTGGAAATGCTTGGTGTGCTTGCGATTATCGGCGTGCTCTCGGTTGGTGGTATTTCCGGTTATTCCAAAGCAATGGCTAAATATAAATTAACCAAAGCTCAAGACCAAATGGCCATGTTGTTGATTAACATTCGTACCGCTTTTTCCGGTTCTCCGAGTTATTCCGGCTTGGACAACAGCACGGCCGTGCAGCTGAACATTGTGCCGGCTGATATGTTGCCGGGCGGCTTGGGCGTTTCGGTCGGTGCCGCTTCCGGTATCGTGAATGCTTTCTCCGGTTCCGTGGTTATTGCCACAGCCGAAAACGGCCAACATTTCAAAATCACTTTTAACGGTTTGGGTAAAGAAACTTGCACCAGTTTGGCTTCTTCCGACTGGGGTACTGAAGGTTTGGACTCTATGCAAATTAACAGCAGTGCCGCTCACAATCAGGCCAATTTGCCGATTGGCGCCATTACTGCTGTCGGTGAGTGTGTGAATGACAACTCAACCAACTCCATTACTTGGGAATATTACTAATTCCCGCTTAAAAACCCTCCTTTTGATAAAAGCTCTCGCTCCCGAGAGCTTTTATTTTGCTTTGGTTTACTCTTTTTTTACATAAAGATTTTATGATACGCTTTATGATAAAATTTCTTCGTTGGATAAAAATATGGTAAAACTTAATTCTATTCGATTTTCTGATTTGTATATTACGCCGGAAAAAACTTTTTTTGTTCCCGATGGGCGCACCGAAAACGGTTTGGCCATTATCAAACCCGAAGATTTGGATGTTTTTTACACTTTGCTTGAAGAAACTTGGGACGGTGAAAACCCCAGTTATTCTGTTCTTTATGAAAATATTTTTTATCGCATTGAGCGCTCGGTGACCATCTATGGTCCGCAGTTTTGCTGCCGTAAAATGCCGGAAAAAGTGCCGCCGATTGCCGCCTTGAATTTTCCGCGTGAGTTGGTCAGACATCTTTTGTCTTTGAGCAATGCCAGCGGCCTGATTTTGTGGTCCGGTCCGACCGGCGCCGGTAAAACAACCTCTATCTCGGCTTTGTTGAAAGAATATCTGACCATGGAAGGCGGCTTTGCTTATACAATTGAAGATCCTTCCGAGATGCCGCTTGACGGAATTTATAAATCGCTTAAAGGCGGTTTGGGCTTGTGCAAACAAACCCAACCCATCCACGATAACTGGGGAGATTCTTTGAAGTCGGCTCTGCGCTCCAAACCAAGATATATTCTCGTCGGCGAGATTAGAACGCCGGAAACAGCCAGTCAGGTTTTGCGCGCGGCAACCTCGGGACACTTGGTTTTGTCTTCCATTCATGCCAACAACATCACCGATGCCATTAACTCGGTTATCAAATATGCCTCTTCCACCACCATGAGTGAAGAACTGGCCTATGACCTTTTTTCTCGCGGAATGCTCGGCGTGTTGCACCAAACCTTGTCCGGGGTTGATAACAAAAAACCGCTTGTCAGCTATTTGTTTGCCAATCCCGACACCACCAAAGGCGATCAGGTTCGCGGTATTATCAAAACCGGAAATCTTAATTTGGGCACTTCCATTGAAACACAAATGACGCGTATGCGTAAAGGCATGAGCCTTTTTCCGGATTTGTCTTAAAGGTTATAAAAAAAGAGCTTCTTTGCAGAAGCTCTTTTTTTGTTCTTAAATATCCCAAGGAAAAACTATCCACTCGTCCGGCATATCTTCGGCATAAACATCAACCTGCGCGGCGCCTTTTGATTTGGCATAAACCGTGACAAAAGCGGCTTGAGGATAATATTTGCGCAAAACCTCAAAGGTTCTGCCCGAATCGGCCAAATCATCAACAATCAGAGTGTGCGAATCGACTTTTCCGACATGGGCATTGATTTCTATATCTTCGGTTTTTCTTTGCGAATCATTATCATAGCTGGAAAAATTGATGGCCTCATTATTGCGAATGTCCAGTTCATAGGCAATGATACCGGCCGGAATCAATCCGCCGCGGCTGACGGCCACAATTTTGTTATATTTTCCTTTGGTTTTGAGCTTTTGGCATAGTTCTTTGGTGTGGCGGTGAAACTCTTCCCAGCCGATGTATTTTTTTTCTGTCATAATTTATCCGTTTTGTTCTTTGAGGTTTTTGATATAGTCGATAATTTTGTCATCATCCCATTCGGCCGAACCGCGAATCCGCCCGATTTCTTCTCCCTTGGTGTTGATTAAAACCGTGTGCGGAGAGGTGAAAACACCCAAATCTTCGGCCAACTTGCCGTCTATGTCATTGTATAATTCCAAATCCGGCGCCTCAAATTTGTTGACAAAGCGGCGTTGCTCTTCCGGCGTTTTCCATTCCGTGTTCGGAGAAAGCATGACAACCCTGATGTTGTCATCTTTGGTTTTGTTGACAAAGCCGTTGATGTTGTCCAGCTCTTTGACGCAGGGAACGCAGTTTCTTGACCACAACATCAGCAAAACAAAATTGCCCTTGAAAGAACTCAATTTGACCTTTTGGCCCCATTCGTTGACAATTTCGCGCTCGGGCATCTCTCGCGGGACGGCATATATATTGACGGCTTTTTCCCTTGCCTGCGCCGAAAAATTGATGATGAAAATCGATAAAAAAGCTAAAATATATTTTTTCATTAATAACTTCTTTTTTGATTTTGATTAAACTCTATTTAAGAGTATATGTGTAATATATGAATAAATGATAAAAATGATAAGGTGAAGTATGAAAAATTTTTCTAAAATTTTTTGTGTTGCTCTGTTGGCAGCTTTGATATGCGCCGTATGTGCTTGCGGCAAGGTTTCTAATCCGGTGCCCATGGAAGGCAGCGGTTATCCGCATTCTTACCCACGACGCTGATTGAAATATGGAGGGTTTTTATGGTGGCCGATAATGATTTTATTGATGAGATGATTCCTTATGTGGAGTTTGCCGATAATGCAAATGAGCGCACGCCTTGCGTGTTGGTGCTTGACTGCTCCGGCTCAATGCGCGGCGAACCCATAAAGCAACTTAATGCCGGCCTCAAAGCTCTGGAAAAAGAGCTCAAAGAAGATATTGATGCCAGCTCTCGCGTGCAACTGCTCATCATCAAGGCTTTCGGCAAAGATGAGGCCGTGGTTTCTTCCGACTGGACCGATGCCATGAATTTTACCGCTCCGACGATGGAAGCCGGCGGCTTGACTCCGCTCGGCAAAGCCATGGAATTGGCCTTGCAAAAAATTGAGGAACAAAAATGTTTGTATGACAGTTGCGGAATTACATCCAAAAGACCTTGGATTTTTCTTATCAGCGATGGCGAACCAACCGACTATGATTGGGAGATTGTGGCCGAAAAATGCCGCTATGCTCAGCAAAACAAAAAAGTGGTGGTTCATGCCGTGGGGACTCAAGATGCCAATTTGGAAAAACTGGCCAAGTTTTCTTTGATGGCTCCCAAACGCCTCACCGGCTTGAAATTTACCGAATTTTTCTTGTGGCTCAGCCGCTCGGTTTCTTGCATTTCCAAAGCGGCGCCCAATGTGCCAGACTTGCTTGACGATACCGGAGATTGGGATGAAGAAAACCAATAAAGTTAAGGTTATTTCCGCCACCATTCAAGGCCCTTTGCACAGCAACAAAAACTTGCCGTGTCAGGATTATTGCTGCCATACAACGGCCGGAAAAAACTTTGTCGCCGTGGTTTCTGACGGCGCCGGCTCGGCAAAGTTTGGCAAAATCGGCGCCAAAATCGTTTGCAATACGCTGATTGATTTGTTGCCCAACTGCCCTTTTGAAAAAGTGAAAGAGGCCATCCAAAACGCCATTGAAATTGCGCGCGCCAAAGTTTTGCGCCACCGTTTGAACAAAACTCACTGCGCTCAGGGCATGATGGATTTTTCCGCCACCATTGTCGGCGCGGTTTGCCACAAAAATCGCGGAATTTTCTTTCATATCGGAGATGGTGCCGCTCTGGCCATTTCAGAATCGGATATCAACAATTTTATTGCCTCTTTGCCTTCTAACGGCAATTTTTCTTGCGAAACTTTTTTCTATACGCAAGATAATTGGCTGGAAAATTTGCGCTTTACGCCTTTTGAAAATGCCGATGCCATTTTTTTGATGAGCGACGGTTTGACCAATTTTTCTTTTTCGGCCGATTTCAGAAATATTGAAAAAAAATTTATTTTGCCGATTCATCAATTTTTGATGCAGGAAAAAAGCAAAGTTAAAGCTCGCCGCGCTTTGGCCAACACCCTCAATGATGCCAAGGCCAGACGTCTTAACTCCGATGACAAAACTCTTTTATGGGCAAGGTTGTAAACTCATGGAAAATGCTGCACTCACCGATAATTTGACCGAATATAACGCTGTTTACGGCGACGGACATTTTGCCAAGGTTCGTCTGGGAGAGCTGATTCATAAAGGCGGCGCCGCCGGCAAAATCTATCTTAATGCCGATAATCCTAACCAAGTGGCCAAAATTTTTCATTCCAAAAGCAAAAGCAGCACCAATCGCCAAAAGCTCGAGGCCATGCTTCTCAACCGACCGCATTTTCCCGATGCCGTGATTGACGGCGTGAACTATGTGCAAATTGCTTGGCCGGAAGCCCTTTTGGAAGATGAAAACGGCTTTTGCGTCGGCTATCTGATGCCTTTTATCAAAATGAGTGAGGCCGTCTCGCTCGACCATTTGATGCAAAAAGCCATTCGCAAAAAGCTCAACCTGCCCGAAAGCTATGCTTATCGCATTTTTGCCGCCTATAATTTGGCCTCAATGGTGGCGGCTTTGCACAAATGCGAACACTATATTGTCGATTTGAAACCCTCTAATGTTTCCGTTTATAAAAACAATATGATGGTGGCCATGGTCGACTGCGACGGTTTTTCGATTAAAGGTGAATATGGGCGTTATCCGGCCGAATTTGTCAGTGAAGAATATATCTACCCCGAAGGCATGGAGCAAAATTGTGCCGATATGGGCGAAGAACAAGATAAATTTGCTTTGGCCGTGATTATCTTTCGTCTGCTCAACAACGGAATCCACCCTTTTTCCGGAACACCGCGCAAAAATGACGGCGAAATGCTGACCATTCAGGATCGCATCGAGCAATATCATTATGCCTACGGCTTGTGGCCCGATACTTATCAGGCACCGCACCCCTACAGCATTCATGAATATTTTGACAAAGACACGCTGGAGATGTTTGAACGCGCTTTTACCAAAAGTGGAAACCGCCCCACCGCCCAAGAGTGGCAAGACCATTTGTGGAAGCTGATGCACCATCTGAAAATTTGCAAAAAAGACAAAAATCACGTCTATTTCACCTCTAAAGGCTGCGGTTTGTGCATGGTGGAAGAAAAGTTTTATCACAATCTTTCCAACATTAAAAAACAAAAAGAAACACCCGAAAAAGTCCGCGGTATGGAAGTGGAATCTTTGACCATGGAGCATATTCAAAAAGACAAGCAAGAAAAAATGGCTCTGGATAAAAAAATGCAAATCATTTCTTATGTCGGGTTTGCCTTTTATATGCTCTTTTTTGCTTTTCTTTACAAAATGCTCACCCCTTTTGCCGAAGAAATTTTATCCATAGGCCTTGGTTTGCAGGCCATTTTGGTCACCTTGATTATGCTCGGGATTAACTATGCCGTTAACAAATATTATAACTATTTTCCGATTTTGAAGAATCGTGCCATTATGCAGATGATTCAGGTTTATGCCCTCATTTGCATTATCATCGCCTTGGTCTTTATCAACGATATTCCGCAAAATTTATTGGATTTGGCACTTCCGTCTTCTTAAAGGATTGAAAAATTTAGGGTAACGATTATTTTTTTCTCTACAATAAAATTTTTTTATGTTATCTTGCTTGGCAGGTAAATTTATATATTTTGAGTAAGGATAAAAATTTTGAAGAAACTTAATCCGATTGTTATCTCCGGAAAAGAGGTTTACCCCTTGATTGAAGGCGGTAAAGGCATCAATGGTTCCGACGGCAGAAGTTCCGGTGCTTGGGCACATGAAAACTGCGTCGGTACTTTTTCCGGCGTCAGCCCCGATTATTATGACGCTCAAGGGAACGTCATTTTGGAACAATATTTGAAAAAAGACCGCAGAGAACGCCATCAGGAAATGATTGAGCAATCTATTAAAGGCGGTGTGGCTCAGGCGCAAATTGCCCATGAAGTCTCCGGCGGCAACGGCCGAATCCATATGAATATGCTCTGGGAGCTCGGCGGTTCGGAGCAAATTTTGAACGGCGTGTTGGAAAAAGCCAAAGGTTTAATTAACGGAATCACCTGCGGTGCCGGTCTGCCTTACAAGCTCGGCGAGCTCGCTTCTCGTTTCGGGGTTTATTACTATCCGATTGTCTCTTCCGCCCGTGCCTTCCAAATTTTGTGGAAACGCGCTTATGCCAACTTTAGAGAATTTTTGGGCGGCGTGGTCTATGAAGACCCCTGGCTGGCCGGTGGTCACAACGGCTTGTCCAACGCCGAAGACCCTACCAAACCGCAATCTCCGTATGAACGCTTGGTTGAGCTCAGAAAAACCTTAAATAACCTCGGCTTGAACGATTTGCCCATCATCATGGCCGGCGGCGTTTGGGCTTTGGACGAGTGGGATGACTATATTGATAATCCCGATATCGGCAAAATTGCATTCCAATTCGGCACACGCCCGATGGTCACCAAAGAAAGCCCCATCAGCGATGCTTGGAAAAAGTTGATGCTGAACCTGAAAAAAGGCGATGTGATTTTGCAACGCTTCAGCCCGACCGGATTTTTCTCTTCGGCCATCAAAAATACGTTTTTGGAAAAACTGATTGCACGCAAAGACGGTGAGATTGCTTATAGCGAATCGCAAAATGAAGAATTTTCCGCACCGCTGAAAATCAGCGAAACCAAAACCTATTACATTAAACCTGCGGATGTTGACAAAGCCCAAAAGCAAATTGCTGCCGGCTTGACCGAAATTAAAGAAACACCGGACAACACCGTGGTCTTTATGACGCCAGAAGATTGGAAACAGATGAAACTTGACCGTGCACACTGCGTGGGCTGTCTTTCTCAATGCCAATTTTCTACCTGGTCACAAGCGCACGGTACCACCGGAAAACTGCCTGACCCGCGCTCTTATTGCATTCATAAAACCCTTTATGATGTCAGCCACAACGGCAGCATTAAAGACAATTTGTTGTTTGCCGGGCATCAGGTTTATCGTTTTGCAACCGACCCGTTGTATCGCAAAGGAATTCCGACGGTTAAAGAATTGATTGATACAATAAAACTTGGTAAATAAAACACCATGAAAAAAGCTCTGATAAAAAAATTCAGAGCTTTTCTTTTGGATTTTTTTGCTTAAAACAACTTTCCTTCATATTGATAACCCTTTTCATCAAAAGTTATGTGTATGACATCGCAATTGTCTATGGCAGGACTTTCCACGCCCAGCGCCGCCATCATGGAACCGATGACTCCGGCATGTGTTACCAAACCTATGCGCCATTCTGCAAATTTGAGCTTGTCTCTTTGATATGAGGCTATTTTTTCCAACAGCGGATGAACGCGTTGCCAAACATCGGCCGGACATTCTCCCCCGTCAAAATGATTATCCAAACTTTGCGGTTGCGGCCTGTTCCATAACGAAGCCGTTTTCGGATATTCTTTAATGACCTTATCCGTCGGCCAGCCTTCCACTTTGCCATAATCTACGGCTTGAAGTTCCGGCTGGATATATACCGGAATCTCGCAACGATGAGAAATCAATCTGGCTGTTTGCACGGCTTGCTTCTGATTGCTGGTATATAAACGCTCAATACACAAAGAATCTATCTTTTCCGATAAGTCTTTGACTTGTTTGATGCCCTGCGGATTTAAGACATCTTCAATCTTTTTTCCCGACCACAATTGACGAAGATTTGTGTCGGTTAATCCGTGGCGAATGAAATAAAAATTTGTTTTCATAAGAATATTTTTTTAATTAATAATTTATTTAGACGCATTTTTTATAGCAATTTTTTTGTTTGAATGCAAATAAAAAAGCTCTCTGTCGAGAGCTTTTTATCAATCTATCACTTCATCGGGAAAAACGCCGAAGAGATTGTTTTTGGGCACCCAGCCTTCTATTGAATCAAACTTTATCAAACAAAAAGAGTTTCCTGAGGGGCATTTGACCACCTCTCCTACCACCTCGTCTTCAACCTTGGCGATGATATCCGAATTGTAATCGGCCTTATCATAGATGTTGTTTTCTCCGGGGGTGGTGACTTTGACCGTGCGCTTGCCGGAGAGCATGGACTTGTGCATCCAACTCTCTGAGCCTTGCCAATCTTTGATTTTGCGCCACAACTCAAACTCAGCCACAATCTGAACCGGTGCCATTTTTTGCATATAAACCCATTCTATCGGATATCTGGCGCCCGGACCCGAACGTGCGTTGATATGGTCGGAACGCAACGAAGCAAAACGCGGAAGTGTTAATCCGGTTTCGCCTTCATCCGGAAGGGCTTGAGCAAAAGCGCCGGAAACCGTCATTATCAAACCTATCAGCGCAACTACCACAGCCTTCATTTTTTTCTCCCTTTAATCTTTTTTTATTTTCTTTGGGTTATTATCTCTTAAGATGATGAATAAAACGTAAAAAACTGACATAAAGGATTAAAAATATGAAAGTGATTGATGTTGCGCAAAACTTAATGCGTTTTCGGACCGAGACCGGAAACATAAAAGAAATTGAAAAATGTTTGGAATATGCCAAATCGCTTTTTGACGGTTTGAATGTTCAAGGCGGAATCTACCACTTTGACAATGCTTCACCGGTGTTGTTTTTGGCCAATGAAATAACCGACAATTATGACGTGGTTTGCTTGGGTCATTTGGATGTGGTGCCGGCCGCAGATGAGATGTTCTCGCCCTATATTAAAGATGGCAAGCTCTACGGCCGCGGCTCTTTGGATATGAAGTCTTTTGCCGCCGTAGCACTCAACTCTTTGGAACATGTTTTGAAAAACAAATTGCCGCTCAAATTTGCCGTCATTCTCTCTACCGATGAAGAAAAAGGTTCTAAAAGCACTCATGCCTTTATGGAAGCACACCCGAACTTAAAAGCCAAAATTGTGCTGGACAATGATGTGGGCGGCGATATTAACAAAATTGTTTCCAAATGCAAGAATCCGGTTTTTGTTAAGATTATGGCCGAAGGTCAGGCGGCGCATGGTTCCACCCCTTGGGAGGGAATCGATGCCAACGAGATTTTGATGCAAACCCTGCACAATATTCGCCAGATTTATCCTTACTACTCCAAAGGAGGGGTTAAGCCTCAAGACAAGTGGATTGATACCGTGCATGTGGCGATTATGAACGGCGGCGAAGTCAGCAATGTGATTGCCCGCCACGCCGAAGCGGTTTTGGATTTTCGCCTAACCGAAAACTCAACGGTTGAAAACCTTAAACGCAATTTGGATAAATGCATGGTCAAAGGCGCCACCTACAAAATTTCTTCCGAAAGCACACCGGTGGTTATGGATGAAAATAACCCCTATATTTTGGACTACAAACATTTTGCCGAGCAGGCACTTGGTCACGAACTTGAATTTGAACATATCGGCGGTGCTACCGACTCAAGAGCTTTTGCCGTGCGCGGCTCGATTGTGATTATGCACTCGGGCACCGGCGAAGGCATGCATGCTGAAGGTGAATATGTGGAAGTGGACAGTGTGGAAAAAATTGCCGACACACAAATCAAATTCTTGGATAAATTGGCTCAAGATTTGAAATAACGGTTCTTATTTACACAAAAAAATCCTCGCCTTTTGACGAGGATTTTTTTATTGTCTATCTGCTTAAATATTAAAGCCGACGCCGGCAATGAAACTGCAACCTTCGTTGCTGTCAGAAGCCGTGCCGGTCAGGCCTTCAAAACGGACATAGCCGATGGCTGAATATAGAGTCCAATATTCATCCAGCTGATATTGGTTGGCCCATTGCACAAATTGGTCGCGATTGTCGGTTTTGCGCGCCATGGATTCAAAATAGCTGACACCGGTGGTGAAGTTATCATAAGTATAGCTCAAGCCGATGTTCCAGACCCGACCGTCTCGGAAGCCATCATAAAATTCCGGTGTGATATTGTCATTTATCTGTTGGTTTATCGGATTGTCGCTATCGGCATCGGTTTGTCGATATGAGCCGCCCAAGGTCCAGTTTTTGTAAGCCACACTCAAGCCGACGCTCATGTCTTCATGGTCATCTACATACAGACCATAGCCGGCATATGATGACACATTAAACTCACCAAATTTGTGTTGATTGGAAATGGCGGCGACATAGGCTTCGTTGTTATAATATGGGGCATAGGCATTTAACAGACCTTGATTGTTGTATGCCGAGGGCATATATGTAAAACCAAACTGCGTGCCTTTATAAATCGGGCTGAAATATGAAAACTTCGGCGCCACATTATCCGTATCCAGCTTTGTGGAATCCAAGGTTGGATAAAAAGCATATTTTCCGTCTTTATCCCAGTTGGGGTTGTTTAAAAAGTCGGTAATGCCGCTATCATTGACACCCAACGGACCAACAACCGGCGCACCGACATACATTTGATAAGCCACGTTATAGTTCATGCCGACCTGAAATTGTCCGTAGGGCGTTACAAATTCGCCATATATCGGATTGACCCAATCTTTGCCGTCATAATCTTCAAAATAGTTTGTGCCGCTGGAATAAGGCCAATAATAAACGCCTAATTGATAGTCTTTATTGAAATTGTAGGCTGCGGAAAAGGTTAAATAAAGCGATGTATAGACATTGTCATTATCATTTTCCGAATCATATTTACCGGGAAATTCGTTGTAGCCGTATAAAACCGTAGGGTTAGCTCCAATGTTAAATGTCCAATTGTCATAGTTGAACTCTTTGGCTTGTACCGATGCGGCACCAAAGACAAAGCCGCTCATAAGCAATAATCCTAATTTTTTGTTCATTATAACCCCTCTTTTTTTCAAATTTGTTTTTTATATAATCTGCTTTTGCGGGTTTTCTACTTTTCTGTTGAAATAAATTGCAAAAAAAATTATAAATTTAGCGGCGGGTCCCCGTAGCTCATCAGGATAGAGCAACAGTTTCCTAAACTGTGGGCAGGAGGTTCGAGTCCTCTCGGGGACGCCAAATTTTTCAAATTTCTCGTCCGGAGAGGACTATTCCTTGAGTATCTAACTTTCAATTTTTGATTTTTCTCTCCCCTTTAATCTTTATTTAAGCCCTCAATGATATTATCTTTATTATCATTAATTGAGAGGTTGATTATGAAAAAAAATATCATTATCGGGGTTGGAGAACTGCTTTGGGATATGCTGCCTTCCGGCAAACGTGCCGGCGGTGCTCCGGTTAATTTTGTTTATCATGCCATTCAGGCCGGTGCCGACGGTTATGCCATTTCTAAAATCGGTAAAGATGCCAATGGCGCCGAAATTCTCGAAGAACTCAAAAAAAACAAAATCAAGTTTTTGATTGAAGAATCCAACCTTCCGACCAGCACGGTCGAAGTGGAGCTGGAAAACGGAATCCCAACTTATAAAATTGTGGAAAATGTGGCTTGGGATGATATTGATGTGACCAACGAGACCTTAAATTTGGTCAAAAAATGTGATGTGATTTGTTTTGGCACCTTGGCTCTGCGTGCAAAAAAATCGCAAGACAGTATTATGGCTTTGATTGATGCCGCACCTCAAAAAGCCTTTAAGGTTTTTGACATTAATCTCCGACAAGATTTTTATTCTAAAGAGTTGATTGAAACTTTGCTCAAAAAATCTAACGTGTTCAAAATCAATGATGTGGAATTGGCTCTTTTGCGACAATTGTTCAGCCTCAAAGGCTCTGATGAAGAAATTTGCGATAAACTTTTGCAGAAATATCAGCTCAGATACCTCATCTACACCGTGGGGGATAAATACAGCGTGGTTTATTCTCCGAAGGATTGTACTTTGATTGAAACACCCAAAGTTAAAGTGGCCGACACGATTGGCGCCGGTGATGCTTTTGCCGCCTCTTTCCTGCAAGCCACACTCAACGGCCAGCCCCAGCTTGAGGCGCATAAATATGCCGTGGCGGCTGCCGCTTTTGTTTGCACAAAGTCCGGCGCTTGGCCTAAATATGACCGCAAAAAAATTGAGGAAATTGAAAATGGAATTTAAGTTTAATCACTTTAACTTTAATGTTACTGACTTAACCCAAAGCCTCGATTTTTATGCCAAAGCTCTCGATTTGCACGAAACGCATCGTCTGCAAGCTAAAGATGACAGTTATACCATTGTTTATTTGGGTGACAAAAAATCTGACTTTGAATTGGAGCTAACCTATTTGCCCAGCCATCCGCAAAAATATGATTTGGGCGAATGTGAGTTTCACCTTGCTTTGCAAACAGATGATTATGACGCCGCTTTGCAAAAACACCAAGCAATGGGCTGTGTTTGCTTTGTCAACGAGGCGATGGGAATTTATTTTATTGAAGACCCGGACGGCTACTGGATTGAGATTATTCCGGCACGCAAAAAATGATGCCGCTTGCCTTGCTCTGAGCCAAAAATTCGGCAGAAAGTTTCGAGCTCGTCGTTGCCATGATTGCACATCGGTGGCGACGACTTTCGATTTTTAAAATTGCCAGCAAGGCTTGCGAATCGTATGTTTCTTCTTTATCGGGAAAAGGAAAATCGGTGCAAAGATTTTTTTCCAAACCGGCAAAATCGGCTATATATAAAACATCGCTTCCTTGCATGGCGGCTCTGACTTTGGCAATTATCGGGCGATAAAAATTCTCTTTCAGGCTTTGCGAATCGTAAGGCACAAAATTTTTATCGGCAACGCAGAGCTTATTTTTAAGTAATTTTCTATTTTGCCAACCTTCAAAACTTTGATAATCAGCCGCGGTCAAATTTGATACATAAGCGATGACTTTTCTCCCTTGGCGGTGCAGATAGGCTTTGCTCTTTTGCAAATAGGTGTCAACTTCGGCCAAAATGGAGGCGGCTTGATTGATGGCCGCTTGATTTTCCTTGGCAAATTCTTTGCATTTATAAGAATTTATCTTATTAAAATCATAACAGCGATTGCACCAATCTTGGAAATTTTGATTGATTTTATGCCGGCTTTTCAACGCCAGAAACAACGCCTGCTCGTTATCCGGCTCTTGCGGCGCGGCAAAAGACAAGTGGCGGCGATAAACGGCGGCCAAATCGGCAAAACGCGGAAATGGAAATTGATAATGCAAATCTGATTTTTCTTGCAAAACCTGCCTTAAGTTTTTCAAAGAATTTATCGGGCTTTGCGGGGTGATGATTGCGGAGGCAACATAGACCTTGGTCGGGGCGATGATTAACAGGCTGTCGGTGTCTATATTTTCTGCCCGCAGGCGCAGATGATAATAACCAACACCTAACTTGGGCAAGGTAAAATCTTTTTTTGTATCTGCCGTGCCATTGATGATGCGCCCTGCCTCATCTTCAATTTCATAAGCAAGGCTTTGCGGCAGGGCCGAAGTTTGCCACGAAATGACATAATCTTGGCCGTTTTGCTCAAAAACGATAATCGGTGAAATATATTTGCACATTAAAAAAACATCCTTTGGGCGCTGATTTGATATATGAATAATATTTTTTATCAAACTTGTCATTATTTTCTTGCTTTTCAAAAACAAATATGCTTAATTGTCGTTGTCGCTGGATAGATGGCCGAGTGGTCGAAGGCGCACGATTGGAAATCGTGTGTACGTCTAAAGCGTACCGTGAGTTCGAATCTCACTCTATCCGCCATTTCCTTTATAAAGAACACCCCTCGTGGGTGTTTTTTTGTATCCACAAGGCAAACAGCTCCTTTACAATTTTGCAAATAGTGTTAGGGTGAAAACAGTTTTATTACTTTTATTAAAATTATTGTTTCACTTTTAAAATTTATGCTTATGAAAAAGAGTACTGTTATTGGAATGGCCGTAGGTGGCTTGTTGGTTGTTGGTGGTAGCATTTTGGCTTACATCAAAAGAGAAGAAGTTAAAGAAATTGCTAACCAAGTAGCTGAAGAAGTAAAAAAGCGCTTGAAGAAAGACAAAACCGCAACTGAAGATGAAACACATCAAGGCCAGGCTGAAGAATAAACAATAATATTTTTTTCAGCTTTACTCTTCACAAAAACCCCGAAAACTTTTTATGGTTTTGCGGGGTTTTTCTTTTATCTATTTTATTCTAGTTCTTACCAAACTTGCGGGCGGGGACGTGCTCGCGCCAGTTCTTTTCTATCTTCTCCAGAGATATGCCTTTGGTTTCCGGTACCAGATAATAAGTAAAGAGCAAGCTCAAAGCGGCAATGCCGGCATAAATCCAGAAGGTGTAAGCCTCGCCGATATGGTGAATCAACGGCAAGAAGCTCAAGACCACAATGAAGTTAAAACCAAAGTTGGCCACGGTGCAGACGCTCATGGCGAATCCGCGGATTTGCAACGGCAAAACTTCAGATACCATAATCCAGCCAATCGGGCCTAAGCTCATGGCAAAGCACATGATGTATAAAATCACACTGCCGACAGCCACCCATTTTAATTTATCGCCCAAAACATCGGCAAAATAGAAAGATGAGCCAAGAGCAATCAAGGCAACAAAAATACCCCACAAACCAATGTATAACAATGGTTTTCTGCCCCATTTATCGGTGAAGAAAATGGCAACAAAGGTCATAAGGAAGTTGACCGCGCCCACGCCGATGGTGGCATAAATGGCGCTGATATTATCAGCGAATCCTGCCGTTTTGAAAATGGTGGTGGTATAGAAAATGATGGTGTTAATACCGGTGCAGATTTGCATAAACATCATGCCGACGCCGACAAAAACCGGCATCAACATCCATTTTTGGAAAACTTTTTGCTTGGTCTTCGTGTCCGGCACTTCTAACGTGGCTCTGATTTCGGCCACATGGGCATCAACATCTTCTTCGGGATTGATTTTTTTGAAAATCTCTTTGGCTTCTTTATCGCGGTGTTTGCTAATCAACCAACGCGGGGTATCTCCCAAGAAGCTAATGCCAACCAGCAAGATGATGGCCGGAATCAAACCCGCACCCACCATCCAGCGCCAGTTATACTCGGTGTTGGCAAAAATGCGGTTGATGAGGTATGAAAACAAAATACCGCCGGTGATGGCCAGCTGATAAAGAGAAACGAGCATACCTCTGATTTTTTGCGGCGCAATTTCCGACAAATACATCGGGACAACAAAGTTGACCATACCTACGGCCAAACCGATGATGCCGCGCGAGATAATCAAAGCCATCGGAGAATGGGCATAACCGCACAAAATGGAACCGACGGCAAAGATGATGCCGGTCGCCACAATAATCTTTTTACGGCCATAAATATCGGATAAAGAGCCGTTCATGGCGGCACCAATCACGGCACCGACAATGGCCGAACTCACAATCCAGCCCTGCTCCCATGCGCTCATATCCCAAGTTTCGTTGATATAAAGCAAAGCGCCCGAAACAACGCCGGTGTCAAAACCCGACAACAGGCCGCCCAGCGAGGCCACGATTGCTATGACATAAAGCCAAAAATGTTTGATTTTTATCACCTTGGTGGTGCTGTAAGTTGCCATGGCCATCACATTTCTCCTTCTTTGTTTTATTGTCTATATATTTTATGCTTCCAAATCCAAAATTTCAAGACATGCTTCAAAATTTGCTTTTTGCGGCGAGGCAATATAAGCCCCTATTTTGATTTTTCCTTGCTCTGACGGCAAATAGAACAAACGATGTTGCGCATATTTCACCCCGTCTAAAGAATAATAAGCAATATAGTCATCTTCATTTCTGACGAGCTTGTACCAGATTTCGGTCACGGGATGCGGTAAATCTATCACCGCCCAATCGGAACTGCCGTCTATGGTCAGACTGCTGCCTAATTTGGCTTGGGCTTTGTTTTCCGACATCAGGCTGAATTTGAACCAATTTTTTTCATCCATACGCAACATGATGCCGCTTTGGCAAAAAGCATCCGACGGCTCGTCTAACCGCCATTTGGTCATGAGCCGAAAATCGCCTTTGCTTTCGCAATAAAAAAAATGTCCGTCATCTTTTTGAAAGCGGTGTCCCTTGCTTTGCCAAAAGTCAGTTTTGCTTTTGCTCACAACGGACATTCCGTTTTCAATGAAGCGGACATTTTCCGGTTCGTTCAGCCACTCGAAATCTTTTAAGGCATCCAGCAGCATTAAAAACTCCGAATCTTTTCATCGCTCATGGAAGCCAGCGCTTTTTCCAATGCCTCGTTCTTAATCTTCGGGGTGACGACTTTGAGGGTGATTATCTCATCGCCGACGCCGCTTTGGTTCTTAATGCCCTTGCCTTTCAAGCGCAATTTTTCGCCGCTGGTCGAATAAGGCGGAATGTTGACATTGACCTTGCCGGAGATGGTCGGAACGGTGATTTTTCCGCCCAAGACAGCCTCTTTGAAGCTAATCGGCAACTCAAGATGAATATCCAACCCCTGCGCCTCAAAATAAGGGTGTTTATCCACATTGATGGTTATCAAAACATCGCCATTTTCGCCGCCGTTAGGACTGGGTTGACCCAAACCGCGCAGACGCAAAGTCTGCCCGTCGGTGGTGCCGGCCGGAATCTTCACATTGACGGCTTTGCCGCCGAGGTTGACCTTTTTCTCAGCGCCTTGGGCCGCACTCAAGAAATCAACCCGCATGGAGTATGAAATATCGGCACCTTTACGCGGACGACGTGCTCCCGAGCTAAAGCCCGAAAATCCGCGGCTTTGTCCGCCACCGGAAAATTGCGAGAAGATGTCATCGCCAAAGATGGAAGAAAAATCAAATCCTTGTGCGCCATCGCCAAACGGATTGCCGCCGGTTGAATAGTTATAATAAGTTCCGCCGCCGGTGTTGCCGCCGCCGAAACCGGCGCCAAAGCCCGTGGGACGTCCCTCATCATCTATTTCGTTGTTATCATACTTCTGGCGTTTTTCCTTGTTACCCAAAATGTCATAAGCGGCTGATATTTCTTTAAATTTATCAGCGGCGTCTTTGTTATCTTTGTTAACGTCGGGATGATATTTACGCGCAAGTTGACGATAGGCGGTTTTGATTTCTGCCTCGGTTGCATCTTTGCTCACACCCAAAATATGATATAAATTTTTGCTCATGTGTTTATGCCATAAATTAACTGTTCTTTTTTATTGTATATAGGAATCAGCCTATATATTTGCAAGTGAGCGGCTCTAGCGGCACAAAAATTTTGCACGGCGGGCATTGTTGTGATAAAGCGTGATGTTGTCCAAATATGCCTGAAGGCTGTTGTGATCCTTGCAATAAAGAGCGGCCAAAATGGCTAAATCATCCACGCGGATGTTTTTATATTCATAAACCACAAAATTTTCACCTTGGGCGGCAACTGTCACGTTTTTGGCATAATCGGCATAGTCGGCATCGGTCAAGACCGGCGCTTGCGGCTCCGATGAAGAATCCGTCATTTCTGAAAAATAGGAGCAGGCGCATAGCATTATAACCGCCGTTCCCGACAAAAGTTTTTTTATCATGCATTTATCTCTTTTTGTTTGTTTTTCACAAGATGCAACTCATTTTTGTTTTCTTCATCCATTTCCAGCGGCGGCAAACCTTCTTCGGCCTTGCCGTCTTTCATCATAATCACGGCATAGCGCATTTCCTTGAGATGTTGCAAAGTTTTTTCTGCATCAAACATTTGTTTGTCCTCAAATATTTATGATATTCGGTTATAGCAAATTTATTTTAAGATATCGTAAATTTGTTTGCCGGCATCTTCCAAAATTTGCAAAACTCTTTTGTTGTCGCTGTTTTTGGTTTTGGAGTTTTGGAGCTTGTTCAACATGCTTTGCAGTTTTTGGTTAAAACGAGCATCTTGGCGCAATCTTTCCACATTGCGATATTCTTCTTCATCATTGATTTTGTAGTTGGCAACCGCTTTGATGGTGGCCAAATATTGGGCGTTTTTGGTTGATGAATATTGCGCATTGGCCGAAAAAGAACTCATCATGACCGCCAAAAAACTTATGATTGAAAGAAAACGCATGATCCCCTCCGCAAAAAAAGATTGTATAAACCATTTATATGTAATATTACTGATTATATAACCTTTTTACTATTTATTTTTTAGAGTTATCAAACATGAAAAAAACTATTTGGGCTTTAATTGACTCTCGTGTCGGCAGTGCGAATGCCATCCGCGGCGTGTTGCAAAATTTGCCACTTAATCAATTTGACATCACCGAAAAACAAATTGCTTATACCTGGTGGGCCAAGCTGCCCAACTGGCTTAAAGGCTCCTCGCTCATCGGCTTGACCGAAGAATCCAAAAAGGCTTTGCAACCACCCTTTCCCGATTTGGTGATTGCCGCCACCAGACGCACTTCTTCCGTGGCACGCTGGATTAAAAAACAGTCCAAGGGGCAAACCAAAATCGTGCAGCTCTTGCATCCGGGGCCGGGGTCTCACCTTAAGGATTTTGATTTGATTTTTGTGCCTGAGCACGATAAAGCCAAAGAATCTACCCCAAATATGATTTATACCATCGGCTCGCCGACACGTACGAACCTGAAAAGCATGAAAGAAGCCAAAGCCAAATGGGAAAAAGTGTTTGCAAATTTGCCGCACCCTTGGACCGTGGTGATTGTCGGCGGCGCGGTTAAAGGCAAGCCCCTTTCCATGGGCAATGCCGAAGGTTTTGCCAATGAGGTACTGAAACTCAAAAATGAAATCGGCGGCTCTATCCTGATTACCGACTCTCGGAGGACCGGAATCCAAGCGAGAGAAAAGATTATGTCCGTGCTTAAAGATATTCCCGCCTATACTTATTTTGTCGGGGAAGACAAAGAAAACCCCTATATGGGCTATTTGGCTTGTGCCGATAATATTATCGTTTCCGGCGACTCTGTTTCTATGACTTGCGAGGCCTGCGGTACCGGCAAACCGGTTTATATCTACACCGGCTTTGAGTGGCTGACGCCCAAGCAGATGCGCTTTGTGCAATCGCTCTATGATAACGGCTATGCCGTGCCGGCCATCTCGCCTAAAAAGCTGGAGTTCAAGGGCGGAAAATGCCTCAATGTGGCAGAAGATGTGGCTCGCAAGATTTTGGAACTTTTCAAATAGTTTGACAAATAGACAAATTTATTTCATACTGATGGTGATAATTTACTATATTGTTTAATTTTTATCCCTATACATATGAAAAAAATTGTCCTTCTGGCATTGTTGCTCCTATCGGGAGTGACCGCCTCGGCACAATATTATGAAGAGGTTTATGTTGACCCTTCATATGATTATGTGGTTGAATCAAATCTCGATTTGACCGGAGAACAATGGCATTTGGCCGGAACCTCTATTTTGGCGGCGGCGAATAATCTGTATTTGATTATTGACGGGACCGACCGCTTTATCCGCACGTTGCGCTATTTTGACCGCGGATATTATGAAAGATTGTGGCATTGCCGAATTTCCTCCTATCGGCCTTATTATCATAACGGCTCTTTGGGGTGGTATATTGTGGCAAACCTCATCAACTATTTCTTATATCCGGATGGAAGATTGGTGCGTTTGAGCGCGGCTCCGTGCTATTATGCCTACCATTATGATGTGGCACATCGGCATCGGCTGAATTTCTATAATTGGCATTTTTGGAAATATCACCGTAGGCCACATTACTCTGCACCGGTACACCGCTCTCGCCCGGTTTACTCAAGAAGTTATCGGCCGGCACCGAGCAGAAATGTGTATCGTGACCGCCAGCCGGTTTATCGCGAGAGCCGCTCCGTTTATCGTGACCGCCAGCCGGTTTATCGCGAGAGAAATAATTCTGCCAGCCGGACGAATCGTTCCTCCTTTGTTAAGACGAGGACGTCACGCTCGGAATATCGCTCTAAGCCGCAAACTCGGTCTTCTTCGACCTCTGTTCGGCAGGCACCGAGAGATAGAGGCAGACGCTGACAAAAAAAGACTTTCGATTTTTTATCGAGAGTCTTTTTTTTTGTAACAAAAGCATCTTTGACAAATGGACAAAAATATGTTACGATTTGTTCAAATTAATATTAAATATATATAATTATGAAAAAGCTATTTTCCTGTCTGCTGATTTTGGCGCTCAGCGCAATCAGCCTGACTGCTTGTCATGAGGATCCGTTTGACCCCTATTATGACGACCCTTTTTATGACAATCCCTATTATGATGACCCTTACTATGATGACCCTTACTATGACGACCCTTACTATAATGATTTTGGGTCTCGGGTTGAAAATATTGAAGGGCCGTGGGAAAATAATGGCTTCTCTATCCGCGAAATCGGGCAGGATAAATATGAAGTGCTCGACCAAAAGAAAAATATTTCTTGGTACGAGTATCTCGACCCGTTCCGCTATTTTGGAAATTGCGTTCCCTATGGCTGTTGGCCGGAGCGCTGTGAGCCTTATTATTCCACGACAAAGGATGAGCTTTGCTGGCACGTCTACTGCCGAGGGGCTCATGACGAAATTCTCATTTTTCGGAGCGGAAAATACGCCCCTCTCTGAAAAAAAACAACAAAAAAAACTCTCGGCAAATGACCGAGAGTTTTTTTGTTTTTGATATTTGTGAATTTTAAGCGTTCTTTTTCAAGGCTTCGCCCCAAACATCACCCAATGAAGAACCGCTGGAAGCAGCTGTATATTCTTCCAAGGCTTTCTTCTCTTCTTCAACTTCCAAGGCTTTGATAGAAAGACCAAGTTTGTTGTTCTTCTTATCAACGGAAGTTACTTTTGCTTCAACCTCATCACCTTCGTTGAAGTTGTCCGGATTTTGGCCGGCTTTTTCACGAGACAAATCGGCTTTTTTGATGGTGGCGTTAACGCCGTTTACTTCAACGGTGACACCTTTGTCATCTTTAGCAACAACTTTGGCTTTGACAACATCGCCTTTTTTGATGTTTTCCAAAGCAGTGGCCAAGGTGTTTTCGGTCAATTGTTTGATGCCCAAAGAAATGCGTTCTTTTTCAACATCAACATCAATGATTTTAGCTTGGATGTCTTGACCTTTGGTGTAATCTTTAACGGCTTCTTCACCCGGTTTATCCCAAGAGATATCGCTCAAGTGAATCATACCATCAATTTCATCGGACAAACCAACAAACAAACCAAATTCGGTAATGTTTTTGATTTTGCCTTCAATGACGGACCCAACCGGATGCTCTTCAACATAAGCAGCCCAGGGGTTCGGAGTGCATTGTTTGATGCCCAAAGAAATACGACGTTTCTCCGGATCAACTTCCAAAACTTTGACTTCAACTTCTTGAGAAGTGGAAACGATTTTGCCCGGATGAACGTTTTTGCGAGTCCAGCTCATTTCGGAAACGTGTACCAAACCTTCGATACCGTCTTCCAACTCAACAAATGCACCATAGTCGGTGATGTTGGTCACTTTACCTTTGTAAATTTCGCCAACTTTGTATTTGTCGGCAACGCCGGCCCAAGGATCAGCTTCAAGTTGTTTCATACCCAAAGAGATGCGTTGTGTATCTTCATTGAATTTGATAACTTGAACTTTAACGGTTTGACCAACAGACAAAACTTCTGCCGGGTGGTTGATGCGTTTCCAAGAAATATCGGTAACGTGCAACAAACCGTCAACACCGCCCAAGTCAATGAATGCACCGTAATCGGTGATGTTTTTGACAACACCCTCGAGAACAGAACCTTCTTTCAAGTCATTGATGAGTTCGGCACGAGCTTCAGCGCGGTTTTCTTCCAAAACAACACGACGAGAAACAACGATATTGCCACGAACTTTATCCATTTTCAAAATTTGGAACGGTTGAGAAATGCCCATCAACGGAGTGATATCGCGAATCGGGCGAATATCAATTTGAGAACCGGGCAAGAATGCAACGGCGCCATTGAGGTCAACCGTGAAGCCGCCTTTAACGCGACCGAAGATAACACCGTTAACTCTTTCACCGGAGTTGAGGCATTTTTCCAGATCGTGCCAGGCTTCTTCGCGACGAGCTTTTTCACGAGAAAGAACAATGTTGCCGTCTTTGTCTTCATAACGATCAACATAAACTTCTACTTGGTCGCCAACTTTCAATTCGGCATTTTGACCAAATTCGCGGAGCGGAATGCGACCTTCTGATTTCAAACCAACGTCAACGGTGGCAAAATCAGGGGTCAATTTGATGATGGTACCTTTAACCACTGAACCGGTGATGCCGTTGTCACCGAATTGTTCGTTCAACAAGGCTTCAAAGTTTTCATTGGTTTCAGGAATTTGGAATTCTGTATTTGTCATTAAATATTTAATTTCAAAAAAATGCCAACCCAAGAAAAAAATTGCGGGCGGACTTGTGCGAGGTTAAAATATCATCAAAGCCTCAGCGCACCCTAAGGCTTTGATGCTTTGTTCTTTATACACGCAAATTCTTATTTTTCAAGTGTTTTTTGCGTGGTTTCGATATTTTCATCGGTTTCATGATGGTCATCGGCAATCACGCCTTTTTCAGCCAGCATTTCCACAATCTTATTGCGGCCCTGCACCGCGGCATGAAGCGCCGGATTGTAGCCGTTATGCGGTTGAATATCGCCGCCGTTGTCAATGATGGCTTCGGCCACATCTTCCATGTTATAGGTGATGGCCCAAAACAGCATCGAACTGCCGAGCGGCACTTCGGCTTTGACATCGGCCCCATGGTTGATGAGATACATGGCAATTTCCGGCCGATTGCTGAAAACTGCCCAGCCCAAAGCGGTGAAACCATTGTCTTGTGTTTCTTCCGAGGTATCAAACGGGGCTTCCAAATCAACCCCGTTTTTGACCAAAAACTCAACCGCATCAATGTTGTTCAAGGAAATGGCCTCGCGCAAAGAAGAAAGTTGCGCCGCATTTTCTTCCGGCATTTTCGGCAGAGAACGGTTTTGATAATATTGATAGCCGAAATAGCCTCCGGCAACCACGGCTGCCAAAATAACGACAGCCACGATAATTTTAATGATTTTGTTTTTCATCTATCACCTCACATGCTTTTTGCAATACTTCCGGAATGGTTAATGTTGATGTATCAAAGATAACGGCATCGGCGGCCGGTTTCATCGGGGCGGTTGCACGATTGGCATCACGCTCATCGCGGGCTTTGACATCGGCCAAAACATCTTCATAATTTGCACTTATCCCTTTTTGCAAAAATTCTTTATAACGGCGCTCGGCTCTCACTTCCGGCGAGGCCGTGATAAAAAATTTGACATCAGCCTGAGGGCAAACCACGGTGCCGGTATCGCGCCCGTCATAAACCACGCCTTTGGCCGGCCTTCCATCGGCAAAAACCGGATTTTGCGCAAAATCTTGCTGCATTTTGAGCAAGGCCTTTCTCACCTCCGGATAAGCCGAAACAATGGAAGCGTTTTTGCCGCCCAATGCCGAGCGAAAGTCTGGATTTTTTGCCAGCTCATGCATATGCTCAAAGGTCAAATTTTGGGAAATTTGCAAAGCCGCGGCTTGGTCTGACAAGTCTTTATTTTGCAAATGCATCTCCAACCCAACCGCGCGATATACCATGCCGGTGTCAAAATACGCATAGTTATATTTTTTGGATATTGAGGCTGCTAATGTTCCTTTGCCGGCGGCCGCCGGTCCGTCTATCGTGATAATCATGATATATCTTTCTTAAAAATTCATTTTGTAACGAAAAGTTTACTTTATATTTTGTATAATTTCCAGCATAATAGTAAAGAGAAAGATTTTATTTTACACATTAGGTGGGGTGAAACGTGAAAAAGTTTTTGATTTTATCGCTTATCGGCGGCGCTTTTATTTGGAGTTTGGGAGATGCGGCTCAGGCCATGGTTTTGCAGTCGGCCGATGAGGCTTTGTCCAATGATACTTTTGTTTTTCGGGGCAAAAGCTCTAACAAAAACAAAAAAAACACCGGCGGTCGGATTAAGGCGCAAAAAAAACACAACGAGATTCAAACGGCCTCCGATGCGCAAACTTCTTCCGTTTTGCAAAACCCCTCAAACGAAGATACTTATCCGTCTTATGAAGACGAATCTTATGACTACGACTCTTATGACTATGAAGAAGATACGCCGCAAAATCCGGATGCCGGCTATGGTTATACCCAAAAATATGCCTCAAAATTGTTCCAAACTTTCAGCGGATATATTACCGTGGAACAAAAAGACATTCCCAATCGTCTCGGTGTGACCAAGGGCTCAACCATCCAGTTTAATTTGGTTGAAACTCCCGATGCCATTTGGGCTGTGGAGCTGGATGAAAAAATCGGCAAAATTTTGCGCAACTCTTCCGACGGCAAAACTCGAACGCTGGTGATTCAAGCCGTGGCGGCCGGAAATACACGCCTGTTTTTGGATAATATCTCCACAAAAGATAATGATTATCGGATTATTTTTTCTAAAAAAATGTCTTTGTTGGTGGATGAATAGATGAAAAAAAACATTAAACCGCGCTTGTTTGCCAAACAACTTCTTCAAGAGGGAATCTTGTGGCAGCCCGATGACGCTCAAACGCACTATCTGCTCAACGTGTTGCGGCTTCGGCTTGAAGATGAAATCAAGGTTTTTGACGGGCAAAGCGGTGAATATATCGGGCAAATTTGTGATATCGGCAAAAAAAGCTGCTCCATAAAAATTTTGCAAAAAATCAGAGAAATGAGCCATTGCCCCGATGTGTGGCTTTTGTTTGCGCCGGTCAAAAAAGACAAAACCGACTTTATTATTGCCGGTGCCACCGAACTCGGCGTTGCCAAAATTTTGCCGGTGATGACCGAACGTACCATTGCCGAACGCGTGAAAAAAGAAAGATTTGAGGCTCAGGTTATTGAAGCGGCCGAGCAATGCCGCCGGCTTGATATTCCGCAGATTTTGGAGCCGCAACCCATAAAAAAACTTTTGCAAAGCTGGCCGCAAGAACGAATCCTCTATTTTATGGATGAAACCGGCAACGGCGGTGATATTCAGACCGTTTTTCAAAAAGCAACTTCTGCCGGAGCCGCCGTTTTGGTCGGCCCCGAGGGTGGTTTTTCCGAGGCAGAATTGCAACTTTTGCGAAGCGCCTCTTTTGCCAAAGGGGTTTCCATGGGAAAAAGAATCTTGCGTGCCGAAACCGCCGTTCTGTCCGCTTTGGCTTGCTGGCAGGCAATCTGCGGAGATTGGATTGAGGGAGAGAGAAAATGAAAATTTTGATTGCAGATGACCATGAATTGTTCCTGAAAGGACTGGAGCTTATTTTATCTGATTTGGATAAAAAGGTGGATTTGGTGTTGGCTCATAATTATACCGAGATTTTTGATATTTTGGAGCATCAAAAAAACTTTGACCTCATTGTCACCGATTTGGCCATGCCCGGAGCCAACTGGCTGGATGCCATTCAGCAGATTCATAACAAACTCCCCGAAACCCCGATTATCATCCTTTCGGCCGTGTTTGATAAAGAAATTGTGCAGAAAACAATTGAAATCGGCGCCGCCGGTTATATTCCCAAAACTTCTTCCAACGCCGTGATTATGAGCGCGGTGCGGTTGGTGCTTTCCGGCGGGGCTTATATTCCGCCCGAGCTTTTGAACAACTCGCTCAAAAGCCAGTTTTCGGCCATTGAACAGCTTAGCCCCGAGTTTGAAAACAAAGATGACAAAGTGGCGCTCACGCCCAGACAAATTGATGTGCTGAAACTCATTGCCAAAGGCTGTTCCAACAAAATTATTGCTCATAAACTCGGGCTGAGCGAGGGCACCGTCAAACTCCACGTGACCGCCATTTTGAAAATTTTGAATGTGTATAATCGTACCGGTGCCGTAGTCGAGGCCACCAAAAGAGGACTTATTTCTGAAAATGGATAAACAAGAAAATCTCAATATGACCGAATATCGCCGCATTTTCGGCTCCGGCAAAATGCAAAAACTTTGGCAAGAATTTATTACCGAAGCCCAAAAATATTTGCACAATATTGAAAATGAAGATGCCGAAAAACAACAAATTTGTTTTCATAACCTGCGGGCTTATGCTCTGGTTTTTGATATGTATGACTTTATGCAAGTTTGTACCGAAATGGAAGAAAACATTTTGGAGTTTGGCGCCATCTCGCATTTGGAAGCACAAAACGTGCGCAAAATTTTGCAAAAAAGCATTTTGGAAGTTGAACAAAAATTGGCAGGATAAATCATGGCAGAAAAACACATTCCGCTCTATCTTAAAGAAATTTACGGCGATTTTTATAATAAAGACAAGCTCTCTGCCTGGTTTGACAAAAACTGGGTGCAGACCTTGCTCACGCTCGGCAACAGCAAAAAACTGATCCGCGCTTTGCTCAAAGAAATTTATTCGGGCGCCAAAGTTTTGCAACTCGGCTGCACTTTCGGTCGGCAAATGGAAGAAACGGCGGCCAAAATCGGGGTTTATGGCATTTATGATATTTTGGATATCAGCAATATTCAGCTCAAGCGATGCAAAGAAAAGTTTGACGGTTTGTTCCCGCAGGTGCGTTATGTGCAACAAAATGCCAATATGCCGCTTAAGAAAAACTATGATGTGGTGATTTTATACATGCTCTTGCATGAGGTGCCGCACCGACAAAAAGCCAAAATTTTGCAAGCGGCGCTTGACAGCCTCAAAGAAGGCGGCAAAGTGGTGGTGATTGACTATCATAAACCGGCGCCGTGGCATCCGCTCCGCTGGCCGGTCAAACTTTTCAACCGGCTTTATCAGCCTTTTGCCGAAATTTTGTGGGATAGAGAAGTGGATACATTGGTCAAAGACAAAAGCAAATATATTTGGAAAAAAACGCTTTATTTTGGCCGATTTTATCAAAAAGTGGTGATTCAGAAAAAATTCAGCGATGAATTTGCGCCGCAACCGCCGGCTTATTAGCCTTAAGACAACAGAAAAGCCCTTAAGTCCGAAACGAACTTAAAGGCTTTTTATTTATTCAATTTTGGAGTATTTTCCGTTAATTACTTTATATACTCCTTTGTTGGTCGGGATCAACCAACCGAGCCTATTATCCCTACTACGGAATGTCGGCCGGCATGTGTCCCATGACAGAACTTTTAATGCCGCTCCACCCGGTAGGCTTTTTACAGCCTCGTTCAGCGGGCAAAGATAATAGGCTTTGGCCACACCGTTGCGGTCTACCACGGTGTACCAATTGGCTCGATCCGTGACCGAGATGGTGCAACGAGAATACTCGTCGTACCATGAGCCGGCGGCATTTTCTACTAAATCACCAATCAGGCCGCCGCGCTGACCGGTAACACCAATTATATAATCAGAAGCAACGCCGGCAAGCGTGCCGCTTCCGATATAATTACCAAGGCTCCCGCAGGAGCTTAGACTCATCACCATTGCGCTGAGCGCCAAAATGATGACGAAATTAATTTTTTTTAACATAATATATATAATTTAATATTTTTCCATTTTTATCATAGCAGATTCGGCAGCTTTTGTCAAAAACTTGATTGTTAAACAAATATGACAAACTTTTTAGCTTGCCCAAAAAAAACGGACTTGTCTTTGTTCCAAGTCCGTCTTTTTTTCAATATGAAAAATATTAAAACCTTTCAAAGGTTTGATAAAGCGCTCCGATTTGGTGCATGGCTTTTAATATTTTTTGGGCCAGCGCTTCGCTTTGCACTTTTTTGTATTTGAACGATTTTACCACAAATAATGCCAAACCACTATATTCGGCTATCAATTCATCATTAGTGCAAATTGAAAAATCTGGCTCTTGTAAAGCACTTATTTTTTCGCCAATGCTGTTTATGCCCTCAAATATGCGCTTGTACCTGATTTTGGTCGGTTTGCGCACATAGCTCTCATATTCTCGCAAATGCAAATATGGAATGCTCGTTTCTTTCGATAATAATCGAAAATCCGGCATAAGCGCCAATACAGCATATAAGCTGTAACGATAACAAATTTCATACTCCCCTTTCAAAATTTCGGGATAGGCATATTTGCTGATTTGACAATACAATTTGTGATTTTGAATTGCATTTTCCAATTCGGCAAACAAGGTTGTTATATGCGCCTCTCTGATTTGAAAACGATGAAACCCTTTTACCGCTGCACTAAACTTTCCGTCAAAATATCCAACATAGACATATAGACGATTTCCACTCTTTTCCATAAAATAATTTTTTTAAATTAGACAATAAATAATTTTTTAGATGGGTTTAATTTATGCCGCCTTTTCTTTTTTGTCAATATTTTGTTTATTACAAAAAAAAGCACCCCTTAAAGAGGTGCTTTTGGTGTCTGAAAAACAATCTCTATAAATTATTTTTTCAATTGAGCGGCAACTTCGGCAGCGAAGTCTTCTTCTTTCTTTTGCAAGCCTTCACCCAAACGGAAGCAGACATAGCCTTTCAAAACAATGTCAGTACCAAGCTCTTTAGCGGCATCGGCAATAACTTGTTTGACCTTCTTGTCCGGATCCATAATGTAGGCTTGTTCTTCCAAAACAACTTCGTCATAATATTTGCGAATGCGGCCTTCAACCATTTTTTCAATGATGTTGGCCGGTTTGCCGGAAGCAGCAGCTTGCTCGGAAAAGATGGCTCTTTCGTGTTCAACCGCGGCCGGATCAACATCGGCAATGGTTTGGAACAGAGGCGCAGAAGCGGCAATGTGCATGGCAATGTGCTTGCCAAGCTCTGCCAATTTGGCTTTGTCACCTTTAGATTCCAAAGCAACCAAAACACCGATTTTACCAAGGTTCGGAGCGGCAGCATTGTGAATGTATGAAGCGACAACACCGTCTTTGACTTCCAAAGTGGCGGCACGACGCAAGTTCATGTTTTCACCAATCTTAGCAATCAAGTCGGTCAAGCGTTCTTCAAAAGATTTGTGAACTTTCGGGCATTGGAAAGTTTTCATGTCGCAAAGTTCGCCATTGTTCATCAAAGCAACCAAAGCGGCATCAGCAACATATTCTTGGAAAAGTTCGTTTTTAGCAACGAAGTCGGTTTCGGAGTTAACCTCAACGATGGCGCCTTTGTTGCCTTCAACAGCAACGGCAACCAAACCTTCGGCAGCAATACGGCTGGCTTTTTTGGCGGCAGAAGCCAAACCTTTTTTGCGCAACCAGTCAACAGCTGCTTCCATATCTCCGTTGCATTCGGTCAGGGCTTTTTTGCAGTCCAACATACCTGCACTGGTGGTTTCGCGCAGTTCTTTTACCATAGCGGCTGTAATATTTGTCATGAATTAAATCCTTTTAAGATATTTTTGAGTGCGGCGGTATCTTAGCTATTTCTAAAACACCGCCGCGTTTTGATGAAATTTATAAATCTTAAAGTTTATAAATTATTCTTCGGTTTTGGCAGCTTTTTTAGAAGCTCTTTTTTTCGGAGCTTTTTCAGCGGCAGCTTCAACCATCTCGTCTACTTTAACGCCTTGAGCAGCGATTTCGGCTTGCATACCGTCCAAAATAGCGCTTGATACGAGCTCAGAGTAGAATTGGATGGCGCGGATGGCATCATCGTTACCCGGAACAGCATAGTCAACGGCATAAGGATCTGAGTTTGTATCGCAAATACCGATTACAGGAATGCCCAGTTTTTTGGCTTCTTTAATGGCCAAACTTTCTTTCGGAGTGTCAATGACGAACAACAAATCCGGTTGACCGCCCATGTTCATGATACCGCCCAATTCAGCATTCAATTTTTCTTGTTCTTTTTTCAAGTTCAAGATTTCTTTTTTGGTGTAGCCTTCATAAGCGTTCTTTTCAGACATTTCATTGAGCTTTACCAAACGAGAAATTGATTTGTAAACGGTTTTCCAGTTGGTGAGCATACCACCCAACCAACGGTGATTTACATAATATTGACCGCAACGCTCAGCATTTTCTTTGATGATGTCTTGAGCTTGTCTTTTGGTGCCGACGAACAATACTTTACCGCCGTTGGCTGCAATTTCACGTGCAGCGTTCAATGCGGTGTAGAGCATCGGGTAAGTTTTTTGCAAGTCAATGATATGAATGTTATCTTTTTTGCCGTAAATAAACGGAGCCATTTTCGGGTTCCAACGACGAGCGTGGTGTCCGAAGTGTACGCCAGCTTCAATCATCTGACGCATTGTAAAAGTCGGAAGTGACATATTTTTATTTTCCTTTTTCCGGTTAAACCTCCGCAAGCTCTTTGGTTGATTATCAACACCGGAGTGAGGCTTAAAAAGCAGCCCCCGCAGCTTGCGTGTGAGTTATAAGAGCGCACCATGCACCCTTTTCGATGACTCTTTTATACTATCTGTTTATAAATGCAAGAGTTTTTTGCTCTTAAATGCGTTTTTTTGCAAAAATTGATTTTTGTTTGTATTTTGCGCTTAAGGCTTGATTTTCGTAAGTGTTTGCGCTATCTTGCCCCTAGTTTTTGAATTTAGAGGATAAGATGAGCGATTTATTTGATAGTAATGCCGTAAACAACATTGTGCAGGAATACAGCGCCCAAAGCATTGAAGTTTTGGAAGGTTTGGAGCCGGTCAGACATCGCCCCGGTATGTATATCGGCGGCACCGATGAAACCGCCCTGCACCATCTTGTGGCTGAGATTTTGGACAACTCCATGGATGAGGCCGTTGCCGGCTTTGCCACCAAAATTGATGTATCGCTCCATGCCGACTACTCCATCACCATCACCGATAACGGCCGCGGAATCCCTGTTGACCCACACCCGAAATATCCCAACATGTCTGCTTTGGAAGTGATTATGACCATGCTTCACTCCGGCGGCAAGTTTGGCGGCGGCGCTTACAAAGTTTCCGGCGGTTTGCACGGTGTGGGCTTGTCGGTTGTGAACGCTCTTTCCGAAAAGCTGGTGGTAGAAATTGCCCGCGATAAAAAACTTTATCGTCAGGAATATTCCCGCGGCAAACCCGTTACCCCGCTCGAGCTTATTGGCAATGCGCCGAATCGTCGCGGCACCTCGATTACTTTTAAACCCGATCCGGAGATTTTCGGTGTGACCTCTAATCTGCAGCCGAATCGAATCTATCGTATGGCACGCTCTAAGGCTTTCCTCTTCAAAGGAATCCACATCAACTGGAAATGTGCGCCCGAGATTTTGACTGACGGTGACATGACGCCGCCCGAAGCGGAACTCAATTTCCCCAACGGTTTGCGCGATTTCTTGAATTATCAAATCGGGGCACGTCCGACCATCAACCGCACCATGTTCTCGGGTGAAGCTGATTTGGCCAATGACGAGGGCAAGGTGGAATGGGCCATCACTTGGCCGGAAGATGAAAACGGCTTTTGTCACTCTTATTGCAACACGGTTATCACCCCGCAAGGCGGTACGCATGAAATGGGCTTCAAAGCCGCTCTTTTGCGTGGGCTCAAAGAATATGGCGATATGGCCAATGTGAAAAAAGCCGCCAACATCACCGCCGAAGACTTCTTGAGCGATGCCTGCATTATGCTTTCAGTTTTTATCCGCGACCCGCAATTTCAAGGCCAAACCAAAGATAAGCTCACTTCCAACAAGGCTGTGCGCCTCGTTGAACAGGCCGTGAAAGACTCTTTTGACCACTGGCTCACTTCCGATACCGAAAATGCCAATGCTCTTCTTGAATATGTGCTTGACCGTGCCGATGCGCGCAAAAGGAAAAAAGAAGAAAAAGTACAGAATCGTAAAACGCCGACCAAGAAACTCCGCCTGCCGGGTAAACTGGCTGATTGCTCGCAAGCAGCGGCCGAAGGTACCGAAATTTTCATTGTTGAGGGAGATTCCGCCGGCGGTTCAGCCAAACAGGGACGCGACCGCTTTACCCAAGCCATTCTTCCTTTGCGCGGCAAAATTTTGAACGTGGCCAGCGCCTCTCTTGATAAGATTATGCAAAACCAAGAGATTAAAGATATGTGCGAGGCTTTGGGTTGCGGCACCAAAGAAAACTACAAAGAAGAAAATTTGCGCTATGAAAAAATCATCATCATGACCGATGCCGATGTGGACGGTGCGCATATTGCCTCCCTTCTCATGACGTTTTTCTACCAACAAATGCCCAAGCTGATTGAAAACGGACACCTCTTTATTGCGACCCCGCCCTTGTATAAAATTGTGGTCGGCAACCAGAACTATTATGCTTTGGATGATGACGACAAAGACCGAATCCTCAAAAAAGTGGTGAAAGGCAACCAAAAACCCGATATCAGCCGCTTCAAAGGTTTGGGCGAAATGAGCGCACAACAGCTCAAAGAAACCACTATGGATAAAAAGAATCGTATGCTGCTTAAAGTTCTCATCCCTTCCACCAACACCGAAGAAGGCAAAGAAGAGGCTTTTGAAACCCGCCGCCAAGTGGAGCGCCTGATGGGCAAGAATCCGGAAACACGTTTCAAATTTATTATTGAACGCGCGAAATTTGTTGATGATTTGGATATCTGATGATTAGAAAAGCCACACACGCCGATATGGATAAAATTATGCAGCTTTGGCTTGAGGCCAACACCAAAGCTCATGATTTTATTGCCCCTTCTTATTGGCAGAAACATTTTGACGAAGTGAAAAACCACTATCTGCCGCAAGCCGAAACCTTTGTTTATGAAGACAGACACCAGCTCAAAGGTTTTATCTCCCTTCTCTTGGATAATTTTGTCGGGGCGCTGTTTGTTGACCCGCGCTATCAGCGCCAAAATATCGGCACCAAACTTTTGGATTATGCCCGCAAACAAAAATCTTCGCTCAACCTCAAGGTTTATGCGCAAAACCTATCGGCGATTAAATTTTATCAGAAAAATGACTTCAAAATTTTGGCAGAAAAATATGACGAATCCGCTCAAAGCAAAGAGCTTATTATGGGCTGGATGAAGGGTGCCAAAAATCCTTTTCTTAACAAAGCCTCATAAAAAAGGTTCTGCTTTTATTTTTTTCTTAAAAGCCAGAACCTCTTTTTTTACCTTTTTCGACGTTGTTTGATTTTATAAAAACCAATACAGCATAAGATTAAGACCGCAGACAAAGTTGCACAAAGAACAATCTTTTGGTCTTCCACCCAAAGAAAATCACCATCACAACTTGTCAACAAAAGCAAAATCAGGCAACAGATGATTGCCAGTAAAATTTTGTGAGACATAATCTTAATATTTTTAATAGTGATAATTATTTCTTAGTGTTTTCAGCCTAACAATTTCATTTATTTTCCGCAAGCAAAAAAAAGTGTTTGACACTTTAAAAAACTTTCTCTATATTGCAAAACGTCGTTGGGGTTATAGCTCAGCTGGGAGAGCGCTTGAATGGCATTCAAGAGGTCAGCGGTTCGATCCCGCTTAGCTCCACCAATTTTCCTAAAACGCCGCCTTTGCTCCTTTGTGCGGCGTTTTTTTCTATCATCTGTCATGTGGGGCTATAGCTCAGTTGGGAGAGCGATTGGTTCGCAATCAATAGGTCAGGAGTTCGATCCTCCTTAGCTCCACCAAATTTTTTTATTTCATAATTTGAGGATCGAACCAAGGTTCGTCTGGCTCATAAGCTCAAGTTTTCAAGCTGGTGGCAGCTTGACCCCACAAACACGGCGTGTTTGACGGCAAAAATGTGCTTGGGCTCACCGAAATCAACCTTGGCAACCTCCACCAAATTGCCCGCGCGTTTGATATGAAGGTTGAATTTTTTCTCGAAACAGCTTAAAAATTCTTGACTCTTACCCCTAGGGGGTATATCCCTAATATATACCCCTTGAGGGTATATTTAACTATAAGGAGAATTTATCATGACAAAATGCAAAAACCCTGATTGTACTTGTGAAAACTGCACCTGCGGCGACAATTGCCAATGCGGCAAAGACGGTTGCCACTGCGGCGAGCATTGCTCTTGCGGGGAACACTGCACCTGCGGTGATAACTGCCAATGTACCGAAGATAATAAATGCTGCCCCGAATGCACCTGCGGACACAAAAAATAAGAAGAAAAAATCATGGAACAACATCCTAACCATTTGGAAAATATTCCGCGTTTGAACCGAATCGTCGGTCAGATTGAAGGCATTAAAAAAATGATTGAGGAAGGCCGCTATTGCCCTGATATCATATACCAACTGCGGGCCGTTCGTTCTGCGGTCAAGGCCGTGGAATCCAACATTTTGCAAAAACATTTGCAGACTTGTGTGGCTCAATCTTTTGCCTCAACCGAAGATAAAGACAAAAAAATTGAAGAACTGAAAAACTTGTTCAACCGCTTTGATGATTAGAAAGGATATAAACAATGCAATTTCAACAAATTCGCGGTGCCACGGTCAAACTCAACTTTGCCGGAACATCTTTTCTGATTGACCCGTTTTTTGCTCCCAAAGATGCTTATCCGCCACTTTCAGCCTGCCATCATCCCAATTTGCGTTGGCCGACCGCGGAACTCCCCTTGCCCACGCAAGAGATTGTCAAAGATGTGGATGCCGTTATCATCACCCACCTGCACCCCGACCATTTGGATGAGTTTGCCATTAAGGCCCTGCCCAAAAATTTGCCGATTTTTGCCCAAGATGAAACCGATGCCGAAGTTATTCGCCAATTGGGCTTTGCCGATGTGCGGGTTTTGAGCTATGACGGCACAGACTTTAACCAAGTCAAGCTCACGCGAATTGATTGTTTGCACGGGCATCCCGAAACCACGCAAAAATATTATGATATGATGAACCTGCGCGGCACCGCCAGCGGCATTATCTTTTCAGCCCCAAATGAACCCGTGTTTTATTTGGCCGGTGACACTATCTGGTTTGACAAAGTGGCACAGGCGATTGAAAAATATCAGCCGCAGATTATCGCCCTGAATGCTGCAGATGCGCAGTTTACCGACAGCTGGTCCATCATCATGAATGAAGCAGACATCCTAAAGGTTGTTCAAGCCGCGCCCAAAGCCAAAATCGTCATCACGCATATGGACGCCGTGCCGCACGCCATGCTCACTCGTCAAGATGTGAAAAAAATGGTTGCAAAATATAATCTATCGGCGCAAATATTAATTCCGGAAGACGGAGAAATTTTATCTCTGCGCTAAACAAAAATGTTGATATAAAAATAAGGACAAATTATGGCTACTTTGGATCAACTCCCTAAAGGCAGAACAGCCGTGATTGAGGCTGTTTTGGGACAAAAAGACGCTTTGCGCAGACATCTTTTGGAAATGGGGCTCACCCCCGGAACGGAAATTACTTTGATTAAAGCCGCTCCGCTCGGCGACCCGCTTGAGTTCAAAATTCGTGGATACGAACTCACTTTGCGTTTGAAAGATGCGCAAAATATCAAAATTAAAGATATTCACAAAGCCGCGCCGGTCAAAGAAAAAGCCCCGATGCCAACCCCGATTTTCAATGCTCGCAAGGGAGAGAATCCGGAACTCCACCTCAAACGCAGCGGTAATGTCATCCCTGAAGATGCGCCGTTGCTCTTTGCCCTGATTGGCAACCAAAACTGCGGTAAGACCACGCTTTTTAACCAACTCACCGGTGCCAACCAACATGTGGGCAATTTTCCCGGTGTGACGGTTGACCGCACGGATGGAATCGTCCGCGGATACCCCAACGTTACCGTGACCGATTTGCCGGGGGTTTATTCCCTCTCGCCTTATACCAAAGAAGAACTAGTCACACGTGAGTTTTTGCTCAAAGAACACCCGAACGCCATTATCAATATCTTAGATGCCTCCAACATTGAGCGCAGCCTCTTTTTGACCATGCAGCTCTTGGAACTGCGAATCCCGATGGTGATTGCCCTCAATATGATGGATGAAATCCGTCTGAACGGTGCCGCCATTGATATCAACCGCTTGGAAACCATTCTCGGCGTGCCGGTGATTCCGATTTCCGCCCTCAAAGATGAAGGTGTGCATGAGT
>CALXPK010000044.1 GCA_944390265.1 uncultured Alphaproteobacteria bacterium
TAAAAAAAAAAATGAGCCCCTATACCGCTCAAAATAGGCTTTTTTTTTTTTTTGCAACTAAAATTAAGGATTCGCGTTAAATAATTTTGTTAAGTGTTTGTTTTTAAAATAAAAGCGGCCTGATGTGAACAGGCCGCTTTTTTGCTTTTTTGATTTTAGCCGATTAATCTTCGGTTGTAATCAAATCAATTTTTTCCTGAATTATGGTTTCATCATAAGTCAAAGGCTGATTAAACACTTCTCCGGTTTGGAGCTTGGCTTGAACGGCATCGCGGTCAAGCTCATTGGTTGTGTCTTTCAAATCCAGAGCATGACGCCATTGAAAACGCGCCTCATTTTTGCGGCCGGCCATCCAATAAGCATCACCGAGATGCTCGGAAATAACCGGATTAGAGGCTTCAAGCTCGGAGGCTTTTTCCAAATATTGCACCGCCTGCGGATATTTTCCGATTCGATAAAATGCCCAACCAAGGCTGTCGACAATATTACCGTCTTGCGAAGCCTGATTATAAGCATCCACAATCAAGCCGAAAGCCTGTTCGGTATTTTTGCCCTGTTTGAGCCAACTATACCCCAAATAATTCAAGACCATATAATGATTTTGGCTCAAATCAAGGGATTTCAAGAAGTCTTTTTCAGCCAAATCCCATTGTCCGTTTTGTTCATAAGAAATGCCGCGGGCATAGAACAACACCCAATGATTATTTTGAATTTTGGGCAAGTTTTTAATGGCTTCGGAATAATATTTAATGGCTTCTTTTTGGTTGCCGTTAATGCGGAGCACATCGCCCAAATCCAGATAAAGTTGCGGATTGTTGGAATCAAGCGTGAGCGAGCGCATCAAGAGCTCGGCCGAGCTATAATCATTCATCGCCACCAAATTGTTGGCTTTGTGCAGTTGCGCCGTATAATAAGATTCAGAATTTTTATCAATCATATCATATTGTTGGTTGGCTTCGGCAAACATTTCGCGATTTTCCAAAATATCGGCCAGCATCAAACGCGCCAAATCATAATCCGGATTTTCATACAGGGCGAGGCTGATAAACATATGAGCCAAATCAATACCGCCGGTACCCTGACGCAAAGTGGCGGCAATATTGAAGAAAGCCTCGGCAGCGCCCATATCGGCACTGGAGATAATTTTGGATGTGTTTTTGGGGTTAGAAAAAGCAATTTTGTTTTTCAACCTTTTCATCATATCAGCCAGAGTTTTGTCATCCACATATTTATTAATCAGAGCCACGGCCTGATCTTTTTGCCCGTTAAGGATATAAAAATTGCAAATCACCTGCAAAGCGCGGAAAGACATTTCCAAACTTTCTTCTTTGACAATGGTGTCATAATCTTTGGCAGCGGCGGTATAATCACCGAAAAACTCATTAATCATGCCGGCATGAAAAAGATACAAAGCGCGCAGACTAGGCTCGTTTTTGATGATATTAAGAGCCTCAAGCGCTTTTGTCTTATTGCCCTGACCGGCATAAGCCCAAGCCGAAAGCAAAGGATTGATAAACTCTTTATAAATAGGGCCTTCGGTTTTGTTCAAGGTCTGTTGCACGGAAACATACTCTTGTTTTTTGAGTTGATAAGCGGCAATAATAATTTGGGCAAAGCTATTTTTGTCGCCGAGCTCAATAGCCTGTTTGGCATATTTTGCGGCCTCGTCAATTCGTCCTTGCGATGTCAAAATCAGATAAACATTGGTCAAAAGCTCCCGATTATCGGGATCGGTTTTTAAGGCTTCCATATAATAGTTGGCGGCGGTGTTAAAATCTTTGCGCAAATGAGCCACTCTGCCGGCCACATAAGGGCCGTAAGACTGTGCTTTTCCGCTATTGATTTGCGGCAAAGCGGAGTGACTTTCCGTCAAAGATTCGCTTTGGCGGTTGACACAAGAATTAAAAACCATAACGGCAGCAGCGGCTACCGCAACATATTTCCAACTAAACATCATCTTATTCCACAAAAAACAATCTAAACCGCATTTTATACCAATTTATGATTCTCTCAACAAGATTCTCAAAAAATATCCCACGTAAAATCTAAATAAATGTTAATTTCTGAAATAGAACTTGGCATTTTTCGGATTTTGATTTAGTTTACAAACATCATGATAGAAGAGATGAACATAAAACAAGTTTTGGAGTGGTATATTTTGGCCGGGGTTGAAGAAACTGCCGGTGATGAGCCTTTTGCCAAAATTGAAGCGGCACCGGTGGTTCACATTGCCGCCCCGTCTCAGCGCAAAGCTCCGGAGGCTGCCGCAAGCAGACAAGCCACCACTGCTTTGTCGCAAGCCACGCAGAATGCTTGTCAAGATGCCAGAGAGCGGTGCAAAAGCGTCACAACTTTGGCCGAGCTCAAAACTTTGGTCGAAAACTTTGACGGCTGTGCTTTGAAGTTGACGGCCACCAATACGGTTTTCGGCGACGGCGATGAGCACGCCCGCATCGTCTTTGTCGGAGAAGCCCCCGGCGCCGATGAAGACCGCATCGGCAAACCCTTTGTCGGCAGGTCCGGCCAGCTGTTGGATAAAATGTTGACGGCGGCGGGGCTTAACAGAGCATCTTGTTTCATCACCAACATTTTGCCCTGGCGTCCGCCCGGGAACCGCACTCCGACCGACGGGGAAATCGCTGTCTGTCTGCCGTTTTTAAAAAGACAAATCGAGCTGGTCAGTCCGGACTATATTTTTGTGATGGGAGCAAGCGCGGCCAATGCTTTGTTGGACATCCAAGATTCCATTTCGCGCCTTCGTGGCCATTGGCTGGAATATACCGATGACAAAGGCCGCAAGATTCCGGTTTTGGCCAGTTTTCATCCGGCCTATTTATTGCGCAACCCCGGACAAAAAGCCAAATCTTGGGTTGACTTTTTGCGCCTGAAACAAAAAATGTCGGAACAAATATCAACAGAATAAAGCAAAAATCATTTTGCTTGTTATAATTTTCATAATTTATTGGTAAATTAAAATTAGTGTTGTTAATATAAAGCAAAATAACCATTATTTTTAAGGAAAAATGCAATGAAGTTTCAAAAGGCTTTGGTTTTAAGTTTGGCCGGTGTTTGCACGCTGGCATCTTGGGCAACCGCACAAGAAAAGGCTCCGGAAGTAATCTACAAAATTCATGATGTAACACCGGTGGAAGAAAACAACAAAATTGTTTCCTGCAATTATAGCCTCACGCTTTTCAATCGTGCGCCGCAAATGGTCTCCAATTTGTCTTTGAACTTGGCTTGGTTGGACGAGGTTGTTGATGACCAAATCAAGGCCGAAAAGCAAGAAAAAGTCTATGATAAAGACGGCAAAGTTTCCGGCTACAACGGCAAGTCCAAAACCGAAGAATATACCACCAAGCGCATTTCGACCGATATTTCGATTCCGCCGTTGGCCTCAGGCAAACAAATCAGCCTCAAGGCCAACATCAAAACCGACAGATGCTTTTTGCTTTTGCAAAAACCGGAGCTGAGAGTTCTCAACTGCCAATATGGCAACAGCCGCAGTGAAGCCAATGCCGGCGTATGCAAAAATATGTTCCGTTTCATCTCTTCCGATCAGGGAGATTATTATACCGAGTTTAAGCCGATTTCTTATGAACAGGCCAAACAAGAAACCGAACAACAAACCCAAAAAGAAAAAGAAGAACTCGAAAACATTTATACCAATGCGCTCAGCTCGGTCAACCGCATTAGCGATACGCTCAAATCCATGAAATAATATGAGAGGAGCGGCAAAAATGCAAAAGATGCAAAAGTTTTTTAGAATTTTTGTTCCGGTTCTTTGTGTTTTTTTTGCCGGTTCTCCGCTTTCGGCGCAAATGTTGGGCGGTTCGGCACAATCGGCATCGACGAGCAATAAGCCCGCGCCGGCTCAAAATCAGCCCGAGCCTCAGCCGGCCGATGATTTGAACATGACCGCAGAAGAAGAAAAAGAAATTTTGCTTCGTCTCAAAAAACAACTCAACCCCCGCATAAAAGACGGCAGTTTGGTGGTTAATCCGGTTGATTTGGGCAAAACCGACGATGGCTCCGAGCGCGGCACGGTGGCCTTCATCTCCCCCGATTCGAAAGATGATGAAGACAGCGCCATTTTTCTCTATTACAGCGACTTCAAAATCACCCGAACGGCGGTGGCCGGCATCGGTTGTCGGGTACGCTTCCATGTTGTAAACGGGTTGAACAGCCGCATCAGTAATGTGAGTGTCAAATTGGTTTGGCCGGGGTTAAATACGCCGGTCAGCTTCAACAACATCAACCCCAACACGGAAAACTATTTTGACTATGCCTTGTTTGGTGATGGGTGCTATCAGATGGATAAAATCCCCAACATTGTGGTCAACCGTTGCCGCGTCAAAGGGATGACCCAAGAAGCCTGCGCCAATAGAATTCGCTGGTTGACAAAGCAATAAAGATGAAATCGACAGTCAGATATTTAATAATGGTTTTGAGCCTGATTGTATTAAATTGCAGTCCGGCACAGTCTTCCGATGCCATCATCAACACGCGCGCTACCGACAAAATTTATAATTATTTGTCGGTGAGCGATGATGATATCAAACATTACAAGCATATCTTTCGCGATATCAAACAAGAAAATTTTGCTGAGGCAGATGAAGAGATAGAAGAGCTGGATAATGACATTTTAATGGGTCATGTCTTAGCACAAAAATATCTCTCCAAGAGTTACAAAACCACCTATGAAGAGTTGGAATCCTGGCTTGAAAAATATGGCGACCATCCGCAAACCGCGCGCATTAAAAGACTGGCGGCAAAAAAAGCTCCCAAAGGGCAAAAGGCCGTCGCCACCACGCAAATCAGCCGCCACCGTGCCATGCCCAATACCGATTTGAGCAAAATGTCCACGGCCGACAGAAACTTTGTTTTGAAAAATTACAACACGTTTCGGCGCGCCGTCAATAAGGGCAAAACCAAAGTGGCGCGCGTTGCTTTGGAAAACAAGCGTTTTCGCCGCTTGGTCAAAAATCGCGATTTAGATTCTTTGGCCGCCACTTTGTCTATGAAATATCTGACCGACAATTATAATAAACAGGCCTTTGAATGGGCCAGCAAGGCCGCCAACCGTAGTCAAGATATTTCTGCCGCCTGGATAGCCGGTTTGGCCGCCTGGCAAATGAAACAATATAAAACCGCCGCTACCTATTTTGAAAAAGCCGCCAATTCAAAAAGCAAAGATGAATGGGTCAAATCTGCCGGCGCTTATTGGGGCTATCTTGCCCGCATGCGCTTGAAGCAAGAAAAAGCCGCCTATGCCGATTTGGCTAAAGCAGCCAAATTCAAACGCACGTTTTACGGCATTTTGGCCGCTCGCAAACTCAATCTGCCGATAGAATATCAGTGGACTTTGTTTTCTTATCTCAATGACTTTAGTCAGGACGATTATATCAATCAGATTTTGGCCTCAGATTCCTTAAAAAGAGCCATTTTGCTCCTTCATGCCAAGCAACAAGATTTGGCCGAAGATGAGTTGCGTTATGCTTATAAAAACATGAATGACAAGCAAAAAGAAGTGGCTTTGTTCATTGCCAATCAATACAAAATGCACGCTTTGGCGATTATGCTTTCAAATCAGCTGAAAGATGATGAAAATAACATTGCCTATGATGTTTTGGCATACCCCATTCCCGGCTGGAAACCCAAAGATGGCTGGAAAGTGGACAAGGCGCTGATTTTGGCCTTAACCAGACAAGAGTCCTCTTTTAGGCCGCAAGCCAAAAGTCCGGCCGGCGCCTATGGCTTGATGCAACTTTTGCCGAGCACCGCGGCCCATGTCATGAAAAACAAGAGCTTAAGGCGCAACAATTCCGCCTTGTTGGAAGCCGAATATAACATGGCCGTCGGGCAAAAATATGTCCATTATCTGCTGGAAAAAGATTATATCAACGGCAATTTGTTTTATATGATGACGGCCTATAATGCCGGCCCCGGAAATCTGCTGAAATGGGAGAAAAAGGCCAATTATAATAATGACCCCTTGTTATTCATAGAGATTATACCGGCGCGCGAAACCAGATTGTATATTGAACGCGTCATGGCCAATTATTGGATATATCAAAGCCGCTTTGAGCAAGATTTGACCGGTATTGATGCGTTGATAAACGGCCAATGGCCAATGCTGGAGAAAAAATAGGAAACATATAAAAAATAAAAGCCTTGCATAAAAATCAAGGCTTTTATTTTTGTTTATTTCTTGGCTTCAATAATCTTCAAAGCATCATCAAGCGTGAGCTCTTTGCCCTTATATTCTTTAGGAATGGCATAGTTATTTTTGCCCCATTTGATATAAGGACCATAGCGTCCGGAGTTGAGCGTGATGTCTTTTTTGTCTTTGGGGTGCACGCCCAAAGATTTTCCGGCCGGACGTTCTGCCACATTTTGCAAAATCTGCTCGGCGCGTTCTAAGGTGATATTGAAAATATTATCCGCACCGGTCAAAGATTTTGACTTGTTGCCTTGCTTGATGTATGGGCCGAATTTGCCGATATTCACTTCAATGCCGTTGCCGAGTTGTTTGGGCAAAGTGAGCAAAGTTGAGGCTTGCTCAAAAGTCACTTCCTCGGGCGACAGGTTTTTCGGCAGAGCCACGCGTTTGGGTTTTTCTGTCAAAGCCGTGGCATCTTCACCCAGTTGCAGATAAAAGCCGTAAGGACCTTTTTTGAGATAAACTTTCAAACCGTTAATCTCGCCCAAAGTTTTATCTTCTGGGTTGGCAGGTTTTGGGGTGTCGTTAGCCGCTTCTTCCATCGCATCGGTCAAAGGTTTGGTATATTTACACTCCGGATAGTTGGAACAACCGATAAAGGCGCCGAATTTGCCGAGTTTGATGCTGAGCCTTCCTTTGCCACATTCCGGGCACACACGCGGGTCAGAGCCGTCTTCGCGCGGCGGAAAGAGGTGGTATGACAACACATCGTCAATAGTTTGAATAACCTCGCTGATTTGCAGAGGTTGCACCGCAGAAATGTTTTTAATAAACTTGGTCCAGAAACCGGCCAAGAGTTTTTTCCAGTTCATTTCACCGGCGGAAACATCATCCAAATATTCCTCAAGTTGAGCGGTAAAATCATATTCCACATATTTTTTGAAATAGTTTTCCAAGAACACGGTCACGATTCGGCCTCTGTCTTCAGGGATAAAACGGAGCTTTTCCACCCGCACATATTTACGCTCCTGCAAAACCGAGATAATGCTGGCATAAGTAGACGGACGGCCGATGCCGAGTTCTTCCAATTTTTTCACAAGACTTGCTTCGGTAAAACGCGGCGGCGGTGTGGTGAAGTGTTGTTCCGGTGTGATTTCACCTTTGTCAAGGTTCTCACCCTCGTTCACATTCGGCAAAATGCGGTTTTCGTCATCATCATCGGAGTCATCTTTGCTTTCTTGATAGAGCTTCAAGAAACCGTCAAAAGCAATGACTTGTCCGTTGGCACGAAGCAAAATCAAACCATCGGCGGACGTGGAGTCAATCACCACGCGGTCGAGAACGGCCGGATTCATCTGGCAGGCCACGGTGCGTTTCCAAATCAGTTCATAGAGCTTGTAGCCATCGGCATCGAGCTTGCCCTCAAGTTTTTTCGGGGTGTCGGAAACATGCGCCGGACGAATAGCCTCGTGAGCTTCTTGGGCATTTTTGGCTTTGGTTTTATATTCTTTGGGCTGTTTGGGCAGATAAGCCTCGCCAAAATATTTGACAATCGCTTCACGGCAAGCGGCAATGGCTTCATCCGAAAGGTTAACCGCATCGGTACGCATATAGGTGATAATACCGGCTTCATAAAGTTTTTGTGCCACCTGCATGGTTTTCTTGGCGCTGAAACGGAGCTTGCGTGCCGCTTCTTGTTGCAGGGTAGAGGTGGTAAAAGGCGGTGCCGGATAACGATTGGCTTTTTTGCGTTCCACGCTGGAAACGGCAAAATTTTGCGCCTCAATTTTGGCCTTGGCCTCAAGGGCTTTGGCTTCACAATTTAAATCAAATTTCTCAAGTTTTTTGCCGTCCAAATTAATCAAGCGTGATTTAATCACCGCTTTGGCTGAGGTTAAAAGTTCGGCATCAACGGTCCAATATTCTTCGGCTTTGAATTTTTCAATTTCAGTTTCGCGGTCGCAGATAAGGCGTAAGGCCACCGATTGCACGCGTCCGGCAGATTTTGAGCCGGGAAGTTTGCGCCACAAAACCGGAGAAAGCGTAAAGCCCACCAAATAGTCAAGGGCGCGACGTGCCATATAAGCCGAAACCAGATTCTCATCAATCTGGCGCGGATTCTTAATGGCTTCGGTAATGGCTTTTTTGGTAATTTCGTGAAAGACCACGCGCTCAATTTTTTTGCCGGCAATTTTTTTGCGGGCGGTAAGTTCTTCCAAAATGTGCCAAGCAATGGCTTCTCCCTCTCTATCCGGGTCGGATGCGAGGATGAGCGTATCGGCATCTTTAAGCGCGGCAATAATATCTTTGAGTCGTTTCTGACCACCGGGGCTCAACTCCCAGGTCATGGCAAAATCGTGGTCGGGTTGCACCGAGCCGTCTTTGCTGGGCAAATCGCGAATATGACCGAAACTGGCTAAAACCTTATAATCGTCACCCAAATATTTATTAATGGTTTTGGCTTTTGCCGGAGACTCAACGATAACTAACTTCATACTTTTTCATACCTATTTAATCAGGGCCACTTTATTTCCGGGTTGGCGTTCAATTCGTCCATCCATTTCCAACTCCAGCAGTTTGAGTGAAACCTCGGAGGCAGAAAGTCCGGACAAACGGATAAGCTCATCAACATAGATTCCTTCTCGGTTAATATAGTCAACCAAAGCATTAGGATTGTCGGGGCAGAGCTTTTCTTCCGTCAACTGACAAGGAATATCGACATTTTTTTTGCATTTGTCAACATATTGTATCACCTTGTGGTGATTATTGGTGCAAAGCACTTCCAAAATATCATCGGCATTTTCAACCAAAACCGCGCCGTCCTTAATGAGTTTATTCGGACCCAAGGCTCTGGCATCTTGTGGAGAACCGGGAATGGCAAACACGTCTTTGCCTTGTTCGGCGGCAAGACGCGCCGTGATAAGCGAGCCGGAATGGAGCGTGGCTTCCACCACCAGTGTGCCGAGCGAAAGGGCGGAAACAATGCGGTTGCGGCGCGGAAAATTGCTGCTTTGCGCTTCGGTACCGAGCAAAAATTCGGAAACAATCGCTCCTTGTTTACGGATTTGTTCATAGAGTTTGGCATTTTCGGCAGGGTAGATAACATCCGCGCCGGTACCGAGCACGGCAATGGTTTCTCCTTGCTGATTTTTGGCATACATCGCGCCTTTGTGCGCGGCAGAGTCGATTCCTCTGGCCATGCCCGAGATGATGAGTACGCCGTTGTTGGTCAAATCATAAGCCAGATGAGAGGCGGTTTTGCGTCCGTTAATCGAGGCATTGCGCGCCCCGACCACGGAAAGTGAAAGCTCTTGATTGAGAAGATGAATGTTGCCGGCCACATACAAAACCGGCGGTGCATCTTCAATCTGTTTCAGATTTTCCGGATAATCTTCATCAAGTTTGGTAATGATGTGGATTCCCTTGGCTTGAG
>CALXPK010000045.1 GCA_944390265.1 uncultured Alphaproteobacteria bacterium
AGGCAATGGCTTTGTCCAAATCTTTTTCGGTGGTCAAACCGATGATAACCGGATTTTTCGGACGCAAAGTGGCGCTTTCACGGTGGGTGCCGTTACGAATGGCCTCAATGGTGGTTTTGGTGGTGCCAATCAACTTGCAGATTTGGCTGTCAGCCAACATCGGATAGTTTTTAATCACCCAGGCAATGGCGGCCGGCTTATCATTTCTTTGTGAAGGAGAAAGAATTTTTTTGGCTTTGGCATTCTTTTCTTTCACGTTTCTTTCCAACGGATTGGCAACCAAGTTGGCTGAAGCATCGGCTTCACAACGGCGAATCTCTTCCCAGGTCAATTGGTTGTTATCAATCGGGCTCAAACCCATGATATTGCTGGCGACATCTCCATCGGCAATGGCTTGAATCTCAAGCTCGTGAATTTCACAAAAATCGGAAATTTGTCTGAAGGTCAGGGTTGTGTTTTCTACCAGCCATACAGCTGTTGCTCTCGGCATCAACGGCGCGGTCATTTTTTTATCCTTTCTTTAACAAAACATATATGTTTGTATATATAGCAAATTATCTATCCTAAAGATAGTTTTTCTTTGCATAATATACAAGCATTTTTTTTGCTAAAGCGCGTTATTCTTAAAATTTGCTGTTTTTATTATAAATGCTGGCCATGTTCATATAGCCGACTTCCAACATTTGGGCCGTGGCCTGATATTTGGTGGCCTGAATCTCCAGCGCATTAACCGAAGACAAACTGCCGCTGCTGCCGGTGCTGGTGGTCAACGGAATTTTGCTTTCGGTTTTGTTTTTGGTGTCTTCAGAATCGGTTTCTTTCATGACATAGTCATGTTTGAAGTTTTCTCCCATGCTCACTTGCAAAGCATATGAAACTTCTTCATTTCTTTCGGCATTATCTTCATTGCGGGTGATTTTGAAATAATAGTCCCCTTTGGTGGCCTTATATTCACCGGAGAGCATGGCATCCATGGCTTCACGCTCTTTTGTTCCTTTTTCGGCCGTGCTGTCTGCTATCAGAACCTGTTTGTTGCCTTTGGTCATATAAACCTGAATGTTGAGTTTTTTGGCCGTCATGGCGAGAAGATTGTCTTCTTCTTGCTGTTTTAAGGCCTCTTGTTCCTCTTGATAGCCCTCAGGGTCCAGTTGCTGTTTTAAGGCATTTAGGGCTTCTTCATATTTGGAGAGATCAAGCACGTTTTCTTCTTCTGAACTGTCTCGCAAAGAAACAGCCAGTTTTCCGTTGGATTGAAGCTGAATTTTGTAGTTATCTTCCGCATCATAATTTTCGGCAAGTTTGGCAACAGCCGTGGTGCGTGCATAGTTCAAACGAGCATAGCCCAAATCTCTGGCATTGGAAAAACTCTCGTCAACATTGTTCATATCGGCAAGGGTTTTTTCCCATGTTTGCGGCGTGCGGTTGGCCATAGCTTCTGCGATTGTAACCATTATTCCTCTCCTTCAGACTTATAACAAGTTTGATTATAGCATATTTTTTTTAAATTCTCAACTCTTTCCTTCATATATTAACTTATAAAGGGCGACAAGTTTTTCGGTTCGGTTTAACTTTTTTTCTCCCAAAAATTCAAAGTCATATTTGGTTGTGTACATGCTGTTTTTGATTTTTTCCGTTATCAAAATCTCGTTATTATACGTATGGTCCAAAATGTCTGCAATATAGTCATCCATGTTGGTTTTGTCATCCGGTATGTCTATGATATTACACTTGCTCAAAAACAGCAAATTTTCATCATCCAAATCTTCCTTATATTGGCTGATATCCTTCAAAAATTCGGATGCAAATTTGACCGCGATTTCCGTGTTGTCATATTCTATGCTCGTAAAGCCCTCTTTTTCCGTTGTGTTTATGGAATGATATTTGCTGAGCAGATTGTATATGATGTTTTGCAAATCTGAGGTGTAGGTTGCCTTTAAGGCATTGGCATCTATATTGCTTTCATCATAAAAACGAAATTGGCAGCTGATGTTTACCAAATTTGGACATTTGATATCTACTTTGGGTAAGGCTTTTTTTTCTTCTTGTTCCTGATAATTGCCTTTTAACAGGTCTTCCCATTTTTCAAAGCTCAAACGCAAAACATTGTAGTCTACCGGTTCTCCGTCTATGATTTGCGCCATTAAATGAGCTCCGACGCCGGTCAAAAATATGGCGACTTTGTTGTCGGCAAAGGTTTTTTTGCTGTCGTAAAAGGCCTCCAAGTCAACCTCGTCACCATCCAATATTTTGAAGGCTTCATATAACAATGAGTTGGCTTCCGTCAGCTTCAAACCGCAAAAACGCGCCAGCTCCATGCTGCCGCCATAGGCCACCAGTTTGATGCCCAGTTTGGAAAAAGAATCTTCAAACATGGTCTTGGAGTCCAGATTGGCAATGACCTCTCGGATAAAGTCAACAATATAATGCTTATATTCGGTCGGCGCTTCCGGCCAGGCCGGAGCCAGACTCGGCTCATATTCATTCATATGATAGAGTTTGATTAAATTGTTGGCCTTGTCATAAAATTTGCTCTCTTTGACTTTGGGCTTTGCGGGCGTCGGTGCCGAACGGAATATGTACCACGGAACCTTGTTTAACAACAACGGAACCGCCAAACCCAAAAAGATGATGAAAAATGCCCCAAACAAAATGTTTTGAACATATTCTTCCGGCGCCAACTCTTCTACAATCGGCAACAGCAAGGTGACGACAATATTGGCAAAAATCAAACTCAGAAAAATGATTACAACCAGTTTCAAAATGGCAATCAGCATTTCTCCGTTTCCGGTTGCGGTGGCGTTTTCGGCTTTTTCTTCCGCGCCGATTTCATATATATTGTTGATTGGCGACGAGGCCTCTTTTTCCGGATGTTTGTTCAAAACGCTGACATATTCAACGCTTTCCTGATAGCTGTTGTCTTGGACATCAAATATTTCGCGAATGATTTTGACCTTGATTTTTTCTTGCTCTCTTTCTTTGGCCAAATTTATCGCCTCATGACGTTGCTCACTGGAAAATCTGTCTTCCAGTTTCCAACCATCGCCTCTGTCCGTGTATACTTCATAATGTATTATTTTAACCATTTTGTCTCGCCAAAATAAAAAAAACCTGCATTCAGATTACTCAATGCAGGTTAATAAAAAGCTAAATCAACAAAACTACTTTGCAGAATCACCGGCTTTTAAGCCAAAAGCAGCAAATTTGTTGTTAAATTTAGAAATTTGGCCACCGGTATCTACCAAGCGTTGAACGCCGGTCCACGCCGGATGAGATTTCGGGTCAATTTCCAGACGAATCTTGTCGCCGGCTTTGCCCATGGTTGATCTTGTTTTGAATTCTGAACCATCAGTCATTACATATGTAATTTCATGATAATCCGGATGAATACCTTGTTTCATTATAAAAACTCCTAAAACTTTATGTTTAAATGCACAATTTTTAAGCCTTTATACATTAGCATTCCAAATAAGGCAAGCATTAATTTACTTTTTTTTAAAATTTTGTCAGATTATTTTAATTCTTCTATTCTGACACTGTTTTCTTTGCCATCGGCTTCGTTCAGGTTGACCACTTTGATGCTGAAGTTTTTATAGCCTTTACCCAACAAATATGAACGAACGGCAATGGCGCGGTTGAGCGAAATTCTTTTTTTGCGGAAGCTGTCTTCGCCATCATCCAAATTGAAAGAATAGATGGCAATTTTGTTTTCTTTGGCATTTTCAAAGCCATTGATGATGACATCTATGGCTTGTTGATTTTCTAAGGTCAACTCATCGCTCTCGGCCGCAAAGAAAATTTCCGACACTTGTGTGGCGGCGGCTTTGGCAACCGGCTGATTTTGCACCAACAAAGATGGTTGCTCCGGCTCAGATGCGGCCGGTTGCGGCAGGGAATCGGTTGTTTGATTTGCATCCGGCAAGGCCGATGATTTTTGCGCAAGCGGTGTTTGTGTTTGCGGCTCTTTTGCGGAAGGGGTTTGTGTTTGCGGCTGAGTTACGGAAACTTTTTCCGGCTCTGGGGTTTGCAACGAGTCCAAATTTTCGGCTTGTTGCTCTTGAGCTTGCGGACGAGCTTCCGGTTGCGGTAAGTTTTCGCTTTTTACCGGAACACTCGGTGCGGCCTGAACCGTGTCTGTTTTGGGTTCAGGTGCGGCCACCTTAAACGGACCGGTATCGGCAACCGGCTGTTTGACCTCTTTTATGTCTTTGGCCTTGGGCTCAGCTTTTTCTTCTTTAACCTTGACCTTTATTTCCTCTTTGGCCGGAATCTGCAATTTTTTTTCTGCTTTTTTCTTAGCCTTTGAGGCCTTGCGCACTGGCTTTTTGACCTTGGCCGGTTTGTCTTGCGAATCGCTTGAAATTATCGGAAAGAGAGGACCTTGGCTCATGCTCGGACTTGAAGTATTTGATAAATTGTCCAGCACCGACAAGTTGACATAAACATCATCGGCCAAGACATTTCCAACCATTCCCAAGGACAGCACACTTATTGTTAAAAACAAATTTTTGGCGCGCATTTTCCCCTCCTTAAAATTATTTTGACTAATTATTTATTTAATAAATCCGATATTTTTTTACCCAGATTGGCGTTGCAGGCAATGATATCACCGGAACGCAAAACCGTATCCAAATCCTCGCTGCGGATATCTTTTTGTTCAATATCGAGCACGGCACCTCCGGCTTCTTTCACCAAAAGTATGCCGGCGGCAATTTCCGAGGTTGGATTTCCGGCGCTGACCACGGCATCAATTTTGCCGGCAGCCACATTGGCCAAATCCAGTGACATGGCGCCAAAACAGCGGCAGGCGTTGGCCTGAGGCACCAAATGAGCTTGAATTTTGCGGCAGATTGCATTTTCACGCTCGTTTTCGCGGGTGGGCAATGTTTTGGCCGCGACCATGCATTCACCCAGCTCTTTGCGGGCAGAAACGCGCAAACGCTCGTGGTTGCGGAAGCCTTCTTTATAAGCCCCGCTGCCACGCTCGGCAAAATAGCATTCTTCCGTGGCCGGATTGTAGATGACACCGGCGGTTATCTGGCCATTTTCATAGGTGGCAACAGATACGGCAAAATAAGGAATGCCATGGGCAAAATTAACCACGCCATCAAGCGCGGAAACAATGAAATGCGATCCGGTCGGTTGCGGTTTGTTGTTTTCGGCAAAGGCATATGCCGGACGCGATTTGGAAAGCTCAACGCGGAGGTTGTTTTCAACCTTTTTGATGGCCGATGCCACAAATTCTTTATATCCGCGGACGGAAGATTGCAATTGTTCAATCTCGCTAAAATCGCGGTTCAAAGAAGCCGAGGCTTTTTTGACGGCATTGATGAGCATGTTTAAGTTTGCAGATAAATAAGACATTATTTTGCTCTTTCGACATAAGATCCATCGGCAGTGTTGACCACGATTTTTTCTCCTTGGCCGACAAACGGCGGAACCATGGTGCGAACGCCATTGTCCAAAATGGCCGGTTTGTAAGAAGAAGCGGCGGTTTGGCCTTTGATAACCGGTTCGGTTTCTTTAACTTCGCAAATCACCTGCATCGGCAATTCAACGGAGATGGGTTTGCCATCAATAAAGTTGATAATGACGGCCATACCATCGGTCAAGAACGGACGAGAATCGCCCAAAATGTCTGACGGCATGCTGAATTGGTCAAAGGTTTCAGAATCCATGAAGGTCAAGCCGGTTGAATCTTCAAACAAAAATTGGCAATCTTTGGTTTCAACCATCAATTTTTCAACCATATCTTCGGTTCTGTAACGTTCGTTGGTTTTGGTTCCTTCTTCAACGGACTTCATTTCAACCTGCATAAAGGCGCCGCCTTTTCCGGGTTTGACAAAGTTTGTTTTGGTGACAGTCCAGGGTTTGTTTTTATATTCAATTACCCAACCAATTCTGATTGATCCAGCTTGTTGTTTCATTTTTTTCTCCAAACAATTATTTTTTCATATTTACAATTTTCAAAAAGATTTTACCGCCAAATTAATCTAATCTTTTAATTTTATCAACTAGAATCTTATAGTCTGACGCATTTAAAATGACAAAATCGGCCAAATCCAACAAATTTTTATCCATATTTTCAAAATAAGTGACGGCAGATTGTATCAAAAACAGCTCGGCATACCAGCGCATGACCTCTAAGGCCTCGGCTTCATTATCTTTGTTCACGGCAAAAATGACAAAGTCCGGCTCGGCTTCGGATGCTATCATCGCCTCGTGACGGCTGGGATGACAGCATATTCCCATAAACTTGCCCTTAAACTGCTTTTGCAACGGCTTGATGAATTTGGGAAATTTTTCATCCACCTTATGGTCAATCAGCAGCCCGTCCAAATTTTTTTCCCGGCAAAAATCGGCATTCTCACCCAAAACCAATTTATCTGAGGACATGGCTTGAGCAAAAACCTTGGGGTTGGAATTTTCATCGGCCACATAACAACATATATCTTCATTATTGACCAATTCGGCATCTTTTTTTTCAATTTTGATAATAAACTTTGGCATAAATTCTCTTTGTCGGTTGAAAAACTTTTATATCTTATTATGATGTATGCCATCTTAGGAGAATAATCCGCGAAATGAAAGAGAAAAATTGTGACCGAAGCAAAAAAAATTGAACTGACACAAACTCAAAATGCCCTCGCCGAGCTCAGCGATGTGTTGGTCAAACTCAATGATATTTTGGATGAAAAGAAAAACACCTTGAGCGCCGAAAAGAAAAAATGGGCAACTCAGGCAAAAAACAGTGCCAAAAATTTGGAGCTTTTGGAAACAACCTCGCAAAATATCATCAAAAATATTGATAATGTAATTTCTAAATTGGATAAAGTGTTGGAAAACGATGGCTCAAGTAACAATAACAATTAACTCAAGAGAATATGCCGTTGCCTGCGAAGACGGGCAAGAAGTGCGAATCCTGCAGCTGGCGCGAATCCTCGATGAAAAAGCACGCCTTCTCACCCAAGGCGGCGGTCAGGTCAACGAAAATATGCTCTTGGCCATGGTCGGTCTGCTCTTGGCCGATGAGTTGACCGAGCTCAAAAAGAACAACGGCATTCCGCCGCAAACCCCTGCTCAGCCTCAGGTTGACGAAAAACAAATTGTCGAGATTGACAACTTGTTCACAGGCAAAATTAATTCTTTAATCCAACAAATAAAATCTGTTGCATCTAAAATCGAATCATTGTAAACTAACTTACATAGAGGGAGGCTGTCTGGTTTGTATCTCCGCAGATCTTCCGAGCCAACATATTTTTATAGGGAACTGTCTCTGAGCAGATCGTGGTCTGTTTATATGGTACCCACCTAGTGAGAAGCGGTTCGACAAGTTTGTTTTCCTACGGCTATGATGGCTCCCTCACAAAAGTTTTTAAGCCCCTTTTTATAGGGGCTTTTTAGTTGCTAATTTTATCGAAAGTTTGTTTATGAAGTTTATCTATTGCGGCGATGTTGTCGCTCGAGCCGGCCGCGAAGCCGTGTTGAACAATTTGGACGCGCTCAAACAAAAATATCAGCCCGATTTTGTGGTGGTGAATATTGAAAACGCGGCTCATGGCTTTGGCGCCACCCCCGGAATCTGCCGCGATTTTTTGGACAAAGGCGTGGATGCGCTTGTCACCGGCAACCATGTTTGGCAACAACGCGAACTCATCCCTTTTTTAGATGAATGCAAACGTATTGTTCGCCCGCTGAACTATCCCGAATCCCTCCCCGGCAAAGGTTTTTGCGAAATTGAAAACGCAAACGGCAAAAAACTCCTCGTCGTTCAAGTGCTCGGTCGCTTGTTTATGGAAGCGGTTGATTGTCCGGTGGCCACCATCGACAAGCTCTTGAAAAACTATGCTCTCGGCAAAAATGTGGATGCCATTTTGGTGGATATTCACGCCGAAGCCACCTCAGAAAAACTGGCTTTCGGTTGCTATTTGGATGGTCGAGTTTCGGCGGTTATCGGCTCGCATACCCATGTGCCGACCGCTGATGCCAAAATTTGGCCGGGCGGCACGGCTTATCTGACCGATGTGGGCATGTGCGGTGATTATGACTCGGTTTTGGGCTTTGACAAGCAAGAACCCATCAACCGTCTGGCGCGCAAATATACCGGCGGACGGCTGACTCCGGCCAAAGGCACCGGCACGCTTTGCGCCGTTTTGGTGGAAACAGACGATGCCACCGGCCTAGCCACCCACATTGAACAGATTCAAACGCAGCATATCTAGCACAAACGTAGCACGCAAACACGGCGTGTTTGACGGCAAAAGTTTTTTCTCCGTGCCGTGAGGACCGCGATGCTCTTCTTGTTCTAAACGGAGCTTTGTGCCTCGTGTGGGCAAAAAAAAAGAGCGCTTACGCGCCCTTTTCTTTTTTTATCTAGGTTATTTTTCTTCAGCTTCAAATTTTCTTTTTGCTTTCAAGAAAACAACCACACCAACCGGAAGTGACAATGCATAAATTACCGTCAAGGTTCCTAAGGTTAACCATGGCTGTGTGATGATAAAGCTGGCAAACAAAGCCACAAACAACATCATCGGCATAAACATATAGGTCGGCACTTTCAGCTTTTTGGTGGAAAAAGTCGGTATGCGGCTCACCATCAAAAAGGCCACCACACACAAAAGCGTGGCGCAAAATGCATGCGAACGGACAAAAGTCCATTCCGGCATTTCAAAAGAAATCATCACCGGCATCATGGCCAAAGCGGCGGCGGCAGGAGCCGGAACACCGACAAAAAAGTGTGACCAATATTCCGGTTGCGGTTCTTCTTCCAACATGGTGTTAAAACGCGCCAAACGCATGGCCATGCCAATGCTCATGAGCAAGCAGAAAAACCAGCCGAATTTCGGCAGATCAAACAATGCCCATTGATACAACAAAATGGCCGGCGCCACGCCGAAACTCACAAAGTCGGACAAAGAATCCAACTCGGCACCAAACTTGGTGGAGCCTTTGAGCATACGCGCAACGCGGCCGTCCAAGCCATCAAAAAAGGCGGCAATAAACACACAAACAACGGCTTTGACCCAGTCTTCCTGAATGGAATAACGAATGGAGGTAACACCGGCGCACAAAGCCAACATGGTCACAATATTGGGCGCAATTTTCCGAAAAGGCAAAGACGTGAGCTTGTGCCTTATCAAAGTTTTGTTTCTTTCTTCCATTATCTGATTACCCCTTTAACCTGAGCGGCACCGCTTGTCAAATTGGCAATGACGGATTCACCTGCAACCATGGTTTGACCCAAACAAACTTGCGGTTCAACACCTTCCGGCAAATAAACATCCAAACGAGAACCAAAACGAATCAGGCCAAAACGCTCGCCGGCCTTATATTCCATGCCTTCGGTAGCTTCACACAAAATGCGGCGGGCAATCAAACCGGCAATTTGCACAAAGCAAATGGTTTTGCCCGATTTGGTCTTCATCGCCAAGAGCTGACGCTCGTTGTCTTTGCTGGCCTTGTCCAAAGTGGCGTTGAAAAATTTTCCGGGGACATATACAGATTTGATAATCGTGCCTTGCGCAGGTGCACGATTGACGTGAACATTAAATACACTCATGAAAACGCTGACACGGGTGAATTTGGCATCGCCTAAACCCAATTCTTCCGGAGCTTTGACTTTGGTTATCATTTGCACAATGCCGTCGGCCGGAGAAACAACAACGTCATCCACATCAGGGGTGACGCGCTCCGGATCGCGGAAGAAATAAAAACACCATATGGTTAAAACCAATCCAATCCAGCCCAAAGGTTGCCAGATCATTGCCAGTAACGCTGTTACTGCCGCAAAGATTCCGACAAAGCGCCAGCCTTCATTGTTGATGTTGGGCAATATATAGCGGCGCCATGAAATATCTATCGTTTTCATATTATAAATCCTTATAAATTATTGAAAAAGGCTTTGCCGGGACGCTGTCTCCTGCCGCAAAGCGCAAATGAAAAAACATTTGCATTTTTACTCAAGCATATTTTTATTTAATACTCAAGTTTTATGTTGCATTTAT
>CALXPK010000046.1 GCA_944390265.1 uncultured Alphaproteobacteria bacterium
ATATAAGTCAAATTCTTGTCTGACGGCAGCAATGCCGCGGGCATCCAGATTGGAGATGTTTAACAGATTTTTGAGCAAATGATGCAATGATTGTGCCGAATCGTAAATTTTTTCAACCAGAGACTGCTGTTTTCCGGTCAGATTGGCATTGAGCAAGTTGTTGATGAACAAACCCATGGCCGAAACCGGCTGTTGCAAATCGTGGCTGGCTTGTGCCAAAAAATAAGACTTTTCTATATTCAGCCGCTCGGCAGATTCTTTGGCCGCCACCAGAGCATGTTGAATCTCAAGCAAGTCGGTTAAATCTTGAAACGTGCCGACGATTTTGCGGTTTTGCCGATTGTAATTGATATAGTCGGCCATATAGCGGCAATATATCAATTTGCCGTCCGGACGCAGAATGCGCACCACGCCCTCTTCTTGCTGGCCGGTTTTCATGATTTTGCGCAAATTTTCTTTATATCGCGGCAAATCTTCCTTATACATTTGTTCGCGGATGATGTTTTTTTTGCTCGAAATGTCAACGTTTTCCAAACCAAAAATGCGAAACATTTCCGATGACCAGCTTATTTCTTTTTTGACTAAATCCAGCTCCCAATAGCCGATTTTGGCAATTTTTGAGGCAAAGTTCAATCTTTGCATCATCTCCGACAAGGTGCTTTTCAGATGCTGATTTTCGGTTATGTCCAACATGCTGACGGCAACATCTTCTTGCTGCGGCTGCATTATCACATCATAATATTTGGAATGATAAACAAAAGGGAAATGCTGCTCTTTTCGGTTTAACAAACATTCGGTTACATAATGCATCAGAAGATGGTGGCTCGAATTGTCCAAAACCTTTGTTAACGGCAAGGCGGCGAGCTTTTTTCCAAATGTTTTTTCGGCGGCGCGGTTGTAGCTTTTTATTTTGCCTTTGATGTCGACCAAAAAAAGAAGCTCGCGGCCAAGATCTTGAAGTGCTTTTTCTTGTTTCATGCTAGTTTATCTTATATTTGAGTAAATATTGTCCTAAGTTTTTATCTATTTTGAAGCCCCAGTTTTGATACAAAAACAGGCTGTCTTTGATATAATCACTGGCAAATTTGGTGGGGAGCTTGGTGATGCTTAAATCCACCTTTATCCAAAAATCTTCGTCAATTTGATAAATTTCTATGCCGTAAATTAGGCCCGAATATGGAAACAGCGCAATTATCTTGTCGGGTTTCAAACTGCCGAGCGGCGTGTTTTGAAGCTGTTTGACATCGGAAAATGTCAGCAAGACAAATTTATCCAGCAACGGTATGAGGTTGATGGGGCGTTGACGCAAATCGTAAAATTCGGAGCGCGGCGATAAGCGATAGGCAATCTGCTGGCCGGTTTTGTTTTGCAAAATGACGCTTTCCACGTTTTCCGGCGACAAACTGATGAGCGGTTGTTGCAACCAATATCTTAGTTTGTCGGGAAGCTCAAAATCGCCCGATATCAGATAAATTTGCGGCTCATTTGAAAATTTGGCATATAAAAAACTGTTTTTAGAACGGCCGATGATGACCGAATCTAACAATTTTCCCTGTCGACTGTAGGTCTGAATCTCAACCCCGCCCTGCTTGTCTGACAAGTCCAAGCCGGCTTCCAAAGGAGAAATGTCGGTTGCCATGCCTTCTATCTTGGCCGTGTTGATGTCTTGAAAAAGTTTGTTGACGGTGACCAAATCAGCAAAATAGCCGTCAGCTTCTTTCACATGCCAAAATTTGTTTTCATAATAAAGACTTATCTGCAATTTTGGCTGCTTGATGATGATTTTGTTTATTTCCGTGCCTTCTTGGTTGGTTTTTTCAAAAACAAAATTGCCGAGCGGAGTTTCTTGCGTGGTCAGATTTTTTTGGCTAATGACAAAAAAAGCCATTCCGACAGCCAAAATCGTGATGAAAAAACAGATTAAAAATGTTTTTTTATTCATTTATTATCCTTAAATTTTTTTGTTTGCGTGCGTGTTTACATATATTCACGATGATGAAAACCGACAACAGCATGATAAACGGAAATATCAGCGTGTAGAGCAAGATGATGCGGTTCATCTGCCGTGTGCTTTCTTGCCCGATGGTATAGTTCAGGGCTTTCAGACGTTCGGTCAGTTGTTGTTGCCGACGGTTGAAGGAATCCCATTCCTGAATTTTGAGCAAGGACATGGCGGTTTCTTTTTGATTTAGCTTTTTTTGAAAAGCGTTCAAATCTTTTTGCAAATCTTTGAGCTGTTTTTCAATATCGCGATAAGTTGGCTCCTGGCGGGCAAAAATTTGCGCATAAATTTGTTCGGCAATGTTTTTTTCATCATTTATCAAATATTTAATTTTCAAATCTGCCAGATTTTGGTTTCCGCTCATTAAATCTATCATGCTTAATATAAAATCGGCATTGGCGGCTGAGGAAATTTGGTCAAACACGGTGGCCTTTTTTTGATATCCGGTCAGGTTCCAAGTGTTGTCGGCGGCAAAATCACTGTCGGCAATGACCAAAACTCGCGCAGGCTTTATGCTTTGTGCCAAAAACGGCGGAAACTCCTGTGCCAGAGGCGTGCCGGCGACCAGACTTTGCTCAAAGGCGGAATCAAACCTGCCCTCCAGCCAATAGGCCAGATTATGGCGCGATTTTGCCTCGGACAAGGCATTGTACATATCTTGAACTGAGGAATGTTTCACAATATCAGCGTCCAGCGTTTGAGCTTGGTCGGTTGTAAATAGCAACGGGGTATAAGTTACGTTGCTTTGCGGATGCTCAATCTTTAAGGCGCCGCCGGAATGCAGGGTTAAACGCGGCCAAGGGTTGCCCATCTCGGGCAGAAGCTGCATATTTTGCGCCGATAAGTTCAGATATGTCGGATTTTCCGGTTCGCTTAAGGCGGTTTGATATGCGGGACGGCTCAAGTTTGTATCTGCAACAATGGTGTTTTCATCCATTTTCAAGCCCCATTTTTGCAACAAAGGCAGCAACAAATTGCGGTTTTGTTTGGTGTAGGGATATTTTTGCGCCACGGCTTCCGCATATGGGTCGATGAGCAAAATCAGATTGCCGCCGCGCATGATATATTGGTCCAACGCATAGATGAAATTTGTGTTGACCTGTTGCGGGTTGAAAACCAGTATGGTGTTGATATTTTGCGGAATTATCGGCATTTTGGAATCTATAAAGACGAGCGGATAATCTTGCTTGATTTTTTTTATCAATTGCCAATCGGAGATATCGCCGCCAAAGGAAACAATGCCTATCGGCGGCAGTGCGGCGCCGTTTAATTTGGCCAAAATTCGGCTGATGTCATATTCCAGATAATTTTGTCTTTGCACCGAAAAATACGGAATGACAAACTTTTTGCCCTCACCGCCCGAAAAAGAGGCTCCGAAATATAGATTATGGGTGTTTTCCAAATCCGGAAACGGGCGGATTCCCAAGTCTTGCGCCTCATATTCCGCCGGCGTGTAGGGTTCCGGATTTTTGAGGCTGTAGGTGATTTTTCCCTCCGAATAAGATTGGATTTTTTCCAGCAGGCGGATGAGGTTTTGCCGGTGCAGTCCCAGCTCGGGATAATTGGCATCCAAATCATTCGACGCATAAAGGATTATGTTTATCGGCTTTTCGGTATTTTTAAAAATGTTTTGAGCGGCCGATGCGTGCGAATGGCGTTTCCATTCGGTGAAATCAACCTTGAAATTGCTCAAGCTCAGGGTGATGCTGCTCATGATTCCGGCAAAAAAGATGATGGCCATCAGCACTGCCGCCGCCATGGATATGATTTTTAGATATTTTCGTTTATCCATTTTGCTTTTTCCTTCTAGTTTCTTTTATATTCAATGCTCAGCGTATTAAGCCCGAGACTCAATATGATGATTAAGACAAAAAAGACAATGTTGTCGGTGCCGATTTGGCCGGTGATTATGTCTTGATAATGATATTCCAAGTTCAGCATGGAAGACAATTTGTTTTCTACAATCGGAGAAAAATGCAGCTTTTGAAAGGCGCTTGTAAAATCGGCCATGCAGAAAAACAGCAATATGCCCAAACTCAGCAGGTAGGAAACGGCCGGAGAACTGCAGAAAGAAGAAATCAGACAGCCCAAGGCACAAAAACTGCCTGCAACCAAAATTATGCCTATGTAGCCGGATAAGATATTCAGATTGTCGGCTTCAAAGTCTAAATTAAGCCCCAGCCACAGCGGCGTGCTTAACAAAAACATACACAAGCACATGAACCATGACGATAAAAATTTGCCTAAGACGATTGACAACAACGGAATCGGCTGAGTCAGCAAAAATTCTAAGGTGCCGGTTTTGCGTTCTTCCGACCACAAACGCATGGTTACGGCCGGTATGATGAATGCCAAAATATAGGGTTGAAAATAAAAATATGAAAACAGACCGGCGTTGTTCAGGCTGAAAAATCCGCCGATGAAAAAGGTGATGAACATGGAAAGCACAATATAGGCCGATAAAATGACCCAAGCCTGCATTCCCTCAAAAAAAGCCAAGGTTTCTTTTTTGAATATGGTTTGCCATTGTTTTGTCATTTATTCGACCTCGCTGGTGATTTTGTAAAATGCGGTTTCTATGTCGTGTTCGGGGAAAAGCTCTTTGAGCTCTTGAGGTGACGTGTCTTTGACCAATTTGCCGTGGTTGAGCAGAATCACTCGCCCGGCCATGGCCTCCACTTCTTCCATGATGTGGGTGGAGATGATGATGATTTTATCTTGGCCATAGCTTTTGAGGTAGCTCCTCAAGCTGAATTTTTGATTGGGATCCAGACCTTCGGTCGGTTCATCCAAAATCAGAACTTCGGGATTGTGTATTAATGCGGCGGCAATGCCGGTGCGGCGTTTGAAACCTTTGGATAGGGTTTCTATTTTTTGATTGATGACCGATTTGAGCTCCAAATTTTCCACAACATTGCGAAAATTTTCAACAAACTCGGCGCCGCTTATGCCTCGTAAATCTGCGGTATAACGCAAAAAATCAGCCACCGACATGTCCGGATACAAGAATCCAGTTTCCGGAACATAGCCAATTTTTTTCAGGCAACTTAATCTTTGGGTTTTGAGGTTTTGCCCAAAAATGCTCACTTCTCCGGAAGTGGGTTCGGCATAGCCGGTCAATAGCCGCATTAAGGTGGTTTTGCCGGCGCCGTTGGGCCCTAACAACGAAACGATTTCTCCTTTGGAAATGCAAAAATTGACGTTGTTGACGGCTTGAATTCGGCCATAATTTTTGCATAAGTTTTTTGCCACAATCATTTTGTTTCTTTCTTTGTTTTGCTCAACCATATATTAATCATTTTTTTTTAAATTTTAACAATTATTTTCATTTTTCAAAATGTTTGATGACAAAATATTTATTTTACATTATTTATATAGCTAATAAATGTTTTTTTAGGAGCAGATATGAAAGAAGAAGTTTATTCCAAAGAGGAAGCCAGACATTTGAAAGTCGGCATCTATACGGCTGTTCTCATGGCTTTGATTGCCGGCTTGTATGTCCTCAATAAAGACAGCATGGCTCACAAAGATGACGGCAATTATTATACCGTCGATGCTCGTTTTAACCGCACCGACGGTTTGCTTGTCGGAGACCAAGTGCGTTTGGCCGGCGTTGATGTCGGACGTGTGGTCAATGCCAAGTTGGACGAACATTTCAAAGCCATTTTGACTTTGGATATTAATGATAATGTCAAAATTCCGGACGACAGCAGTGCTTCCATTGTCAGTTCCGGCTTGATGGGCAAAAAATATATTGAAATTGAACCCGGCGGCTCGATGGACTATATCCCTCAAGGCGGTGAGTTTTCTTATACACAAGATGCCATGGTCTTGGAAGAGTTGATGGATAGAATCATTTCTATCGGCAAAGCCAATCGCAAAGCCGATAAAAAATAGTTTGTTGATTTTTAAGGAGTATTTTTTATGAATAAAAAACCTGTGGAAACAATTATGGGTATTGTGGTGCTGTTTGTGGCCGCTTCCTTTTTATATTTTGGTTTTAAAGTTTCTGATTTGCAAGTTGTTAAGGGTTATACCGTTACGGCAAATTTCCTTAAAGTCGGCGGTTTGAACGTTGGCTCCGATGTCAGAATCAACGGCATTAAGGTTGGCTCCATTGTTGATTTGACCTTGGATAACCAAGATTATATTGCCGATGTTAAAATGAGCATTTTGCCCAATATTAAACTGCCTAAAGACAGCGTGGCTACCATTGTCGGCGATGGTTTGATGGGTGATAAATTTATCAAAATCGAGCCCGGAAAATCTACCGAGATGTTGGCCGACGGCGATACCATGACCAATGTAAAAGATTTTAGATCTTTGGAAGATATGGTCGGTGAGATCATTTTCATGGTAACGGATAATGGTCAAGATAACAAATAAATTCAAACTTCTGGCCGGCTCGGCGGCTTTGGCTTGTTTTTTGCCCCGTTTGGCTCTTGCCACGGAAATTGACACCAATATTGCTCAAATGCAAGCCATGGACAAAATCACCGGCAAAGTCAGCGTGATTGAAGTTCCGGTTAACGGCAGTGTCAACTTCGGCAGTTTTTCCATTTTGGTGCGCGCCTGCAAGACCAGACCGCCCGAGGATACGCCGGAAAACTTTGCTTTTGTTGATGTGGTGGATAATTATAATAGCCAAACGCCGGTCAACATCTTCAGAGGGTGGATGATTTCTTCTTCGCCGGCACTTAATCCGGTGGAGCACCCGATTTATGATGTGTGGCTGTTGAAATGTATCAACGGCAAGGTTAACCCCTCTTCTCTTTTGAGCAAAGACGAACTGGCCGCCCGCGATGCTTTGCCCAAAGCTCCGGCTTTTTCTGACGAAGACAAGCTCAAAGACAACGAAGATGCTTCCGTCAAACCGAATGTGCCCGAAAAGACTCCGGCCGAAGAAAACGCGGCTCAAGCCCCCGTTGTAACACCGGCTCCGGCAACGCAGAGTCTGCCCGAGATTGCCGAAACCGAGTTGCAGAATCATAATATAAGTAATCCGCCGGCCGTTATGGCTGAGCCGATTGCTCCGGAACCGATAATCGAAGAAGACGGTGCACCAAAATCTTTGCTCAATATCGGCAATGAAATTGCGCCGCAACCGGAAAATGTTGAGGCAATGCCGGCTGCAGATTTGCCTTCCGAAGCTAATGACGGAAAGGCTCAAAATTTGTTACCGCAACCGGAAACACCGGCACAAAACGAAAATTCGGCTCCGGTCAAAGAAGAAAAATCTTCCGGATTTTTGGATAATTTTTTGAGCTTTGGTGATGAACCAAAGGCAGAAACGCCTGCTTTGCAAGATGCGCCTAAAGCTCAACAGCCTGCCGATGCAAATTCGGATTCAATCCTTGATGCGGAGATTGATGAAGAACTTGAGCAATTGCAATAATTTGCCGCAATACACAAAAAAAAGAATCTTCGTTTGAAGATTCTTTTTTTTTTGACTATTTTCTCCAGAAGTTTTTGGTTAAAACCACCAAAATGGTCATGACTTCCAAGCGGCCTAAGAGCATGGCAAAGGCGCAGACATATTTGGCAAAATCTGACAGCGGGGCAAATGTGCCCGAGGGGCCGACAATGTTTCCTACCCCCGGTCCGGCATTGGTGATACAGCCGATGACGGCACTTAAGGCGGTGGTGAAGTCTACACCGGTGATGGCAACCAAGGTGGTCAAGCCGATTATGCTGAAGCCAAAAGCCAAAATGAAGATAAATACCGAATTGATGACCTTGTCATCCACATTCATATTTTTTATCTTAACCGGCAAAATGCGGCTCGGCTCGGTCATGTTGATGATAGATTTTTTGAAAAAGGCAAATATCACCTGCCAACGAAAAGCCTTAACCCCGCCCGAGGTTGAACCGGAACAACCGCCGGTGACGGCAAAAATCAGAAATACGGTTTGCGCAAACAAGCCCCATTTCATATAATCGGTTGAGGCAAAACCGGTATCGGTTGTGATGGAAACAACATTGAATGAGGCATAGCGCAAAGCCTGCCAAAAAGAATATTGCTCGTTGGTATAAGCCAGCCAAAGTGTGGTTATGACAGAAAAAAGCAACAATGTTTTTAAGAAAAACGGCACTTGCGCACTGCGAAAAGAATTGTTTTGGCCGGTTTTTAAAACCGCTAAATACCATGTCAGCGGTAAAGATCCGGCAATCATGGCCAGCATTAAGACAAGTTCCACCCAAATGTTGTTAAAATAGCCGATAGAGGCATTTTTGGTGGAAAAGCCTCCGGTGGAAACCGAGGCCAAAGCATGGTTCAACGCATCAAACTTGCCCCTGCCGGCAAGGAGCAAGCCGCCGAAAGTGAGCGCCAGCAAGAGAATGTATATGAGTATGATTCTTTTGGCAATATAGCTGATTTTGGGCATGAGTTTTTCGTTCAAATCCGAGCTTTCGCGCTGAAAAATCTGCATACCGCCAATGCCCAAGAACGGCAGCAAAGCCACGGCAAAAATGACAATACCGACACCGCCCAAAGCATTGAGCAAGGAGCGCCATAATAAAACCGCTTTGGAAGATTTTTCAATGTCGGTCAGGATGGTGGCGCCGGTGGTGGTGATGCCGGATGTGGCCTCAAAAACCGCATCAACCCAACAAGATGTTGTTCCGGTCAGCATAAAAGGCAGGGCCGAAAGCAAAGACAAGGCCAGCCAGCTGACGGCAGTTATCAGATAACCCTGACGGATGGATATTTTATCAATCTTGGTGCGGTTGCCCAAATAGAGCGAAACGCCGATGAACAAAGATATGATTGAAGATGTGACAAACGGCGACCAACTTTGATGGGTATAGTACATATCCACGGCGGCGGGAATCAACATAGATAATCCCAAAATACTCATAAAGTATCCGCTAATCATGAATATCGGCTGCCACATACTCTTATCCTTATTTTTCTAAGGCGACGTTTTTTGAATAGCCGCGATTGACCAATAGCCAGTTGATGTTTTCTCCGTTGACGGTGCAAATTATGGTGCCCACACCCTGATATGTATAGGCTTTGACTTCACATTGAAGGATGTTTTGGGCAATGATGCTTTTTAGAAAATTTTCTGCTTCAACGCCTTGAGCCGAGAGCGGATCAACATAAATTCCATACAGAAAATAGGTCTTGCCGCCGATACGCAGTTCGTTGGCATTGACAACTTCGGCCGCGCCGCTGATTTGCTCCCGTGTGTTTACATAAACCAAGGGCAATTTGTTTTTGGAGAGTGTTTGTTTGGGGCCGGAGTTTGCCGCAGATGTTTTACTTTGGCGCATTTTTTCTTCTTGCAACTGAGCCGTGCGCAAGGCATCTACGGTGTTGGGGGCTTCTTTTGATTTTTCAAAAGTTTGACGACGTATGTTTTTTGCATTTGGTGCGGTCGTGTCTACAATTTGGTCGATGCCGCTTTCTTCTCCGGAACCGGTTAAAGATTTTAATGACGGCATGGACAATTTGAAATTGTCCACATTCGGCATCATCTCTTGGGTTTTTTCGGAAATGGTGGAGCCAAGGCTATGTGTTTGGGCTTTAATTTTGTTCCAATACCACAAATGCACCTCGGTCGGCTTGGCTCCCATAAAGGTGGGAGCCAAATAACCAAGCATCAAAATCGGGACAAAAATCAGCGGACGACGGAAGGGAAAAGTGACAAACAGAAAAAGTCCGTGGAAAAACTTTCCCCAACCTCTGAGGCGCAAGCCTGAACTCATTTTCTCCCGTTTTTTCATTATTTTGCACTTCCGTATTTTTGTTTGAGTTCTTCAACGCGTTCGGGGGTGATTCTTTCAAACAAAGCCTCCCCAACCGTAAACTTATGTCCGGGTTGCAGAGCCTTTATTTCTTTGGCAACGTCAAAATCTTTGATTGAGCTGACATCTTTTAAGCTCAGGCCCAATTTATTCATCATCTCTTCGGCAATTTTCGGCATAATCGGTGCGCTCAAAATGGCAAAGATACGAATGAGGTTGATACAGGTGCGCAAAATGGCGGCCGCGCGCGCCGGATTTTCTTTAATCACGGTCCAAGGTTCGGCCACGGAAATGTAGTTGTTGCCTTCCACCCAAATGGCGCGCAACTCGTTGGTGGCTTTGCGGAACTCGAGCTCGTTCATATATTTGAAATAGTCATTAACGTGCTCTTGCAAGGCTTTGACCAAATTTGCTTCCAACTCGGTGTCTTCACCGCCGGCCGGAACTTCTTCGGCAATTTTGGATGCGGTCATTTTCAAAACACGAGAGACAAAGTTGCCCAAAACGCCGTTTAGGTCTTTGTTGACCACAGAAGCAAACAGATCAAAACTAAATGAACTGTCCGAGCTTTCCGGCGCGTTGGCCATCAGCCAATAGCGCCAATAGTCTGCCGGATATTCTTTGACGGCGTCTTCGGCAAAAATGCCGCGTTTTTCCGATTTTGAGAACTTGCCGCCCTCGTAGGTCAAGTAGCTGAAACCTTTTAAGGTTTTGACCAAAGTCCAAGGTTCACCGGTGCCAAGCAAGGTGGCCGGAAAAGAAATAGCATGGAAAGGAACATTGTCTTTGCCCATAAACTGAACATAGTCGACATCTTTGGCGCCATACCACCATTCTTTCCAATCTTTGCCGTTTTTATCAGCCCAGTTTTTGGTGATGCCGATATAGCCAATCGGGGCATCAAACCAAACATAGAAGACTTTATCTTCATAGCCTTTCTTATTAACCGGAAAGCCCCATTTCAAATCACGGGTGATGCAGCGTTCCTGCAAGCCTTCTTTGAGCCATTTTTGGGCAATGGAATATGCAATATCCGGCCAATATGGCTCGCGGGTTTTGACCCATTCAGCCAATTTGGGTTCAATTTTGGGCAGATTTAAGAACAAATGTTTGGTTTCTCTCACCTCCAAATTGGTGGAGCCGGAAATGGTGGAACGCGGATTAATCAAATCGGTCGGTTCCAAGACTTTGGTGCAGTTTTCGCACTGGTCTCCCCTTGCCTTATCATAACCGCAATAAGGGCAAGTTCCGGTTACGTATCTATCCGGCAAAAAGCGCTCATCATCAATGGAATAGATTTGTTTGATGGTCTTTTCTTCAATCATGCCGTTTTTATCCAAGGCATCAAAAATGTGATAAACCATCTCTTTGTTTTCATCAAAAGTGGTACGGCCGAAGCAATCGAAAGAAAGCTCAAAATCATCATAAGTTTTTTTATGGCGCTGATGATATTTGTTGCAATACTCTTCAACCGGCATGCCTTCTTTAGCGGCGCCCACCTCGGACGGAGTGCCGTGTTCATCGGTTCCGCCGATGTATAAAACCTCGTTACCCATCATTCGCATGAAACGCGCATAAACATCTGAAGGTAACAAGCAACCCACCATGTGGCCCAAATGCGGCACGCCGTTTACATACGGTAATGCAGAAGTAACTAAAGTTTTAGACATTATAAAATTCTCCAATTAAAAATTTATTTTTGTTATTTTGTTTTTTTAACGTTGCGATTTTACAACAATTTGCAAATTTCTCAAGCAAAAATCTTGATTTTTTCGCCCTTTTACGATGATTTTCTTTAGTTTGGCTTTTTTTGTCAAAATTGTCTATTGACGATGATGACATTTATTGTTAGATTGGACTTCAGAAAACAAATTATTAACTAAAAAATTATAATTATGGAAAAGTTAAATTCTATTAGCCAAAGCGCCCATGTCTTTGGAAAAATCGGTAATTTCAACACCATAGGTGACGAAACTTATATTGATGACAACGCTGTTATCGGCAATTGTTGCAATATCGGTGATTGTGTTAAAATCGGCAAAAATGTTATCATCGGAAACAATGTAAGCATTGGAAACGGAATTTGCATTCTACCGGATTCTATCATCGGCAACAATGTGACCATCAAAGAAGGCGTTATTCTCGGAAAAAACAACATTATTCATGATAACTGCGTGTTGCGCGGCAATACCAGTATCGGTGATAATAATGAGTTTCTTCCGGGGTGCATCATTGGTTTTTGGCCCAAAGATATTGCCGATCATCACTATGAAGGGAAACTTATTATCGGTAATGACAACTTCTTTGGCGAAAATACCATCATCAATGTTGGAGAAGATTCGCGCTTCGGAGATGAGACCAAGATTGGGAACAAAGTCTATTCTATGGACAAAGTGACCATCAATCACAATGACCGAATTGCCGTTGGCAACCCAATTCCCGATAGCCAAAGAGCCTTTATGACCATCATCTCTTCCGGCGTATCTCTTGCCGGTCATGTGGAGGTGGAAAAAGGTGCCAACCTTGGAATGCAAGCGGTGGTACATCAGTTCTGCGGAATCGGTGCCGGCGCCATGATTGGCATGAATGCCAATGTTAGTAAAAACGTGCCGCCTTTTGCTGAGGTGATTGGCAACAAAGTGGTGGACTATAACCGACGCCCTCTGGTTGAAAACTTGGGCTTTGATACTTTTGAAGAAGAATATCTGGAGCTTGTCGGCGATATGATTAAAACCGCTTGCAAAGCCGGAGAACCTCAGGAAGCCCTTGATAAACTCCAAAAGTATAAAGGGTGCGGTTATTGGTATGATAAAGCGCAAGCCGTTATTGCCTCTTTTATAAAGAACATCCAAAACGGCCGCGAATTGATGAAATTTGAAAAATAAAAAATTTCATTTATTTAACAAAAAAAAGGTGTTGCTCTTAACGCAGCACCTTTTTTTTGTCTTGAATTTAATTTTTCTTGTGCTATAAATCTTTCCATATCATCAATTATTAACCTATTAAAAAAATATCATTATGAAAAAAAACAAAAATTTTTTTGGTGAAAATACTGTTATTTATGCACAAATCGGCGAATGTAATGTCTTTGGCAATAATGTCAAAATTGATGCCGATCATCATAACAGTATCAGCAAAATAACTACCGTTATCGGAAACAATTGTGTTTTTGGTGAAAATGTTGAAATTCGCGATTTTGCTCAAATCGGCAATAATGTTCATATCGGTTCTGCCGTTATTATCAGAGATTTTGTCAAAATCGGCAATAATGTGATTATTGAAGACGGGGTTGATATTTGCAGTGCCGCTCAGATTGAAGATAATGTTATTATCAAAGCCAAAACGCGCATTTTTCCTGCCGCCAAGATTTTGGAAAATACCATTATCGGTCAAAATGCTTCTATTGGTGAAGCCGCGGTTGTGAAAGAAAATTCTTATTTGCCCGACGGATTTTTCCTTTCAAAATATGCTTCTTATCCGCCGCGCTGATACCTAAAAACGCCCCGATTTTTATAATCGAGGCGTTTTGCTTATCTTATTTTGGCAACAATTTGCCTTTTTGCAAAAACTCCGGCAGTTGCGGCAGTTTTGAGGCGCCGGCCGCTTTTTGATGTCCGCCGCCGCCAAAGCTCATGGCAATTTTGGAAACATCTACATTTTCTTTTGCTGTGTAAAAAGACAAATTCCACTGATTTTTCTTGTTCATATAAAAATTGACCATCATGTCATAATCTTCAATATTTTCCACCGAATCAAAGAACTCGGAATAGCCCTGCGGCATGTTGGCACAAACACAACGCAGGCCTTTGAACTCGCTCTCAAAAGCCATGGAGCGCACCAAACGATAGTTGCGGTTTCTTATCCAAGACAAAATGGCCTCGCCTTTTTGAACCGTGGCATCAATATCAATTTCATTATTAATCAGCTTTTGCCAAATTTCATCTTGCGGTTTATTAACTCCCATTGACTGAATGGCATATTCAAACGGACGAACGCGTTTATCTTCTAATTTAAACAAATCATTCAAGCCCAAAAGTTTAAGGCCTTCCGGCAAGGGTTTGTCAGGATAAAAATATTCCCAAGTCAGGCACAGAGCCGCCGTCCCTACTCTTCTTAAGCCCTTAATCTCCGGCTTGCCTTTTTTCACTGCTTCTTCATATTCATTGATGATGGACACATGGTGGTCTATCCAGGTGAAATCTTTGGTTTCATTCAATTCAAACATAAAATCAAGCGGCAAAGCAATGTCGCAAACAATGATTTTGTCATGCTTTTTGATTTCATCATAAGGAATCTCCATATCATGATTGAGGCCAAAAAACTCAATCTCGGGATAAACACTTCTGACAATTCCGGCCGAACCTTTGCCATCATGATCGGCAATATGATAAATACACAGCATGATATTTTTCCTTTTCTTCTTTTTTGTTTTTTTCACTCTACCATTCAATTTTCATTCCGTCAAATGCCGGCGTGACAAAATCGGGCGTTTTTTCATTTATCTCATCATAATCACACTCACTGGCCATGTGGTTAATTACCGCTCTTTCCGGATTTATTTTCTTTATTACATCCATCACCATATCAAAACCGGCATGAGCGCGTTGCTCAAACGGCGTGGTGAGCGGGATGACCAGCAACTTCGGGCGAACCTTAATTTGTTTGAAGGCCGAAGCCGGCAAAGTTTTGAAATCGGATATATGAACATATTCGCCATCGTTAAAAACATAGCCTACCGACGGCACATTATGCTCCAACTGCTTTATCGGCGTGACTTTGATATTATTAATATAAAACGGGTGATTGCCCTTAACCTCATTGAGTGTAAAGCTCGGGGTATAAAAAATATTCTTTTTCTTAGACAAGACCGAATTGACCAGATAAGCAAAGCGTTTGCGAATCACTCTGGCGGTTTCTTTGGCGGCATAACACTGAATGCTCAAATCGCCGATTTTATCCAATCCGTTAAAATTATACACCCCGTGATGATAAGCGGTTTCGCCGTTGGCAACATATGCATCATGCAGACGAATGCGGGTAATCTCACGCAAATCATCAATGCCGTGCAAATGGTCGGCATGGGCATGGGTATATAAAACCGCATCCAGATGTTTGATATTGTTGTCTATCAAGTGTTGTCTGATATCCGGCGATGTATCAATCAAAATTTTGGTATCATCAATTTCAACAAATGTGTCCGTACGGGTGCGAATGTTTTTTGGATTATTCGGGTTGCAATCGCCCCAGCCGCAACTTAAAGACGGAACGCCGGGGGCGGCTCCCGCACCTAAAATAATTACCTTAGCCATTAAAACGCATATCTCCCTTTATCACTGGCTTTTCTAAACAACCTAAAAAAGTTATCAGAGGTGATTTCGGCCAATTTATCCAAACTCAGACCTCTGATTTGGGCCAATTTTTCGGCCGTATGCAAGACAAATGCCGGTTCGTTTCTTCTGCCGCGCAACGGAACCGGTGCCAAAAACGGCGAATCGGTTTCAACCAGCAATCTGTCTTCAGGGACCTCGGCAAAAATATCGCGCAAGTCACCCGATTTGTTAAACGTAATAATCCCTGAAGCCGACAAGTAAAAACCAATTGACAATGCATAGTCCGCCAAGGCTTTGCCGGAAGAAAAACAATGCAACTCGCCTGTAAAAGGTTTTTGTTTATACATCTCATCTAAGACCGATATGGTATCTTCATCCGCATCGCGGGTATGAATAATCAGCGGCAAGCCGGTTCCTTGCGCGGCTTTTATCTGCTCTTTGAAAACTTTTATCTGCACATCTTTGGGAGAATAGTCATAGTAATAATCCAAGCCGCATTCGCCGATAGCCACAATTTTTTTATGATTTTCGGCTTGTTTGATGAAATCTTCCGCCTTAATATCGTCATATTCACCGGCATTGTGCGGATGAACGCCAACAGCCGTATAGATAAACGGATATTTTTCCGACAGCGCCAATTGGGTTTCAATTTCGCCAATATTATTTCCGGCATTGAGCATGGTGGTCACACCGTTTTCTTTGGCGCGGGCAATCATCTCATCAAAATCTTCCGCAAAATCATCATAAGTTAAATGACAATGGCTGTCGACTAACATTCTATATCCTCTTACACAAATTTACGATTATATTCATCAAAGCCTGACGCTTATCCAAGTTCAAGCCCGCCGTTTCGCTAAAGGTTTTGATGGTTTCGTCCCAAGATTTGGCAAACTCTTCCAAATTGGCGGTATGATGAATATTTTCGGCAATAAACTTCAATATCAGCTCTTGGGCCAAAGCATAGCTTTCATCATCGGCACTGTATGTATTGCAAAAGTCCAAAACATCAGAGAGCACAAACTTGTCTTTGGCATAAACAATCTTACTTAATTTTTGATAGACATTCAAGGCATCATTATCAGCATACATTATGGCCTTGCCGATACTCCCCGATGACAACTCTGCCAACTCTTTGACCTGTTTTTCATTCAGCTCCGGCCGATATCTTCTGAGCAAAGAGGCCACGTCTTTTTCATCCAACGGGCGCAAGTTGAGCTTGGCACAACGTGACTTGATGGTCGGCAACAAGCGATTGGGGTTATGGCTAATCAGCAGCATCAAGGTTTTGTGCGGCGGCTCTTCCAAGATTTTCAAAATGGCATTGGCGCTGGCAGTGTTCATGTCATCAATACTGTCAATGATTACCACGCGCCAACCATCATTGCCAGAACGTTTGGACAAGAACTCGTTTATCGTACGCACATCATCAATGCGGATAAAGGCCGATTTTTTCAAATCTTTCAATTCATCATCACTCAATTGTTCGCCGTCTTTGATGGCTTTGAGCACTTTCTTTTTATCGGTATCGGTATAATCTCTTTCAATAATCTTCAAATCGGGATGAGAATTGTTGGCCACCAGATTGAACACACCGGAATCTTCGGGAATATTCAATGTGGTATAAGAATCTTTTTGATTATAGTCGGCATAAAGGACAAAACGGGCAAATTTGTAAGCCAAAGTGGCTTTGCCGATGCCTTCAATGCCCGAAAACAGCAGAGAATTGTGCAGGGTATTGTTCTTCCAAGCCTCGAGCAAGAACTGTTCTTCTTTTTCAAAGCCGAGAAGATAGCTGTTTTTACGCGGAATTAAATCGTTTTGTTCCATTACGTCAACTCAAACCTTTCCGCCACGACTTTCACAATTTCTTGATGCAATTCATCTATCGATTTATCGGCATTGAGCACGACAAAACGCTCCGGCTCTTTTTGAGCCATTTCCAAATAACCTTGACGCAGGTTGTTATGAAATTCCATAGCCCTGCTCTCGTGTCTGGTTTCTTTCACGGCCATATGTCCGGCCTTGGCCAGAGAGCGCGCCAGACCGATTTTGGGGTCAATATCCAACAAAATGGTTAAATCCGGCTTGAAATCACCCACGGTCAATTTGTACAAATTTTCCAAAGTTTGATACGGCACACGCTTGTCATAGCCATAATATTGATAAGCCACGGTTGAATCGGCAAAACGGTCGCTCAACACCCATTTACCTTCTGCCAAGGCCGGCCAAACTTTTTTGGTCATGTGAATGCGCCTGTCGGCATAATAAAGCAAGGCTTCGGCCACGGCGTCCATCTTATCTTTGTCGCCGGTGACCAAAATGCGGCGCAATTCCTGCCCAATCTCAGTTCCGCCGGGTTCTTTGGTGGTGATGACCGGCAAACCCAAACCCGACAATGCTTCAGCCAGCAACTTAACTTGGGTTGACTTTCCGGTTCCCTCACCGCCTTCAAAGGTGATAAAACGCCCTTTTGCTTCCATTATTCTGCTCCAAACAACAGATATTTGATGTTTTCCATAATCTTACCGAACCAGCCCAGTTTTTTGACCTCTTGTCCGGCAATCAGCGGAACTTCCATCGGGTTTTGTCCGGGGACTTCCACACGAACAAAGCCTAATTTGTCGCCTTGAGCAATCGGGGCTTTGACTGGTTTGTCATAAACCGCCGTCATTTTGACTTTGGAGGCTTTGCTCTTTTTGATGGTTTTGACCACGTCTTGGTTGACCAACAAGTCAACGCTTTTTTCTTCACCGAACCAAACCGGAACTTCAGCCACTTTCTGACCTTGTTTCAAAATCTTATAATTTTCAAATTCTCTAAAGCCCCAGTTCATGATTCTTTCGGCTTCTTCCGAGCGCTCTTTGTTGGAAGACAAGCCGCTCATCACGCCAATTAGGCGTCTGTCACCTCTTTTGGCCGAGCCGGTTAAGCAAAAGCCTGCTTCTTCGGTGTGTCCAGTCTTCAAGCCATCGGCTTCCGGCATGCTGTATAACAACGGGTTGCGGTTGCCTTGACGAATGTTGTTATGGGTATAGTTTCTTTCCGAAAAAATGGGATAATATTCCGGAAAGTCATGAATGATGATGCGTGCCAATTTGGCCAAATCTTCAACCGACATTCTTTGGTCCGGATGCGGCCAGCCGGTGGAGTTGGCAAAGGAGGAATTGTTCATGCCCAAACGTTTGGCCGTGTCATTCATCATACGGGCAAAATCTTCTTCCGAACCGGCGATGTTTTCGGCGGCTACGATGCAGGCATCATTACCGGATTGAACGATAATGCCTTGAATCAAATCGCCGACGCGGACTTTTTCATTAATGTTCAAAAACATGGTCGAACTACCGCTGGCGGCACCGCCTTTGCGCCAAGCATTTTCACTCACGGTAAAAACATCATCTTCGCTCAAAGAACCGTCTTTGAGTTTGGAAAAAATGATATAAACCGTCATCAACTTGCTCATGGATGCCGGCGGAATCATTTTTTGCGCGTCTTTGCTATATAAATACTCTCCGGTTTCATAATCCATCAAAATCAAGTTTTTGGCCTTGCTTTCAATGGCTTGTGCCATATTGACATTGCTCAAGAGAACACTTGAAACAATGATGGTAGAAAGATATAATTTGCTCTTTGATAACATTTTTTTCTTCCTTGTTTTTTTATGTTATTCGCTGATTAATTTGGCATCGGTCAAGCCGGCATTGCGGATTCTGGCTAAAGCGGTGTCGGCTGAAGATTGTTCACTAAACGGCCCTACCCGAACCCGATAAAACGTGCTGCCGTTGACTTCGGCCGGCGTGATTTTGATTTGGCCGTATCTTTGCAACTGATTTTTCAAGTTTTCGGCCATATTCATATTGGAAAAAGAACCGGCCTGAACATAATATCCGCCGCTTGTTGCCACATTGGGCGTATAATTTTCATAGGCGCTGACCTTCTTTTTGGGAATGGTTATGATTTTGCCGGTATTTGACTTAGGTGCAGCAGAAGCATAAGTCGCGGTCGATTTTCCGGTCAAAGCCGCTTTCAATGCCTTGCTCTCTTCAGCCATAATCTCAACTTTGACTTTGGCCGTACCTTGGGTTTGAAAACCCAACAGCTGTGCGGCACGTTTAGACACATCTATGATTCGGTTTTTGGCAAAAGGCCCACGGTCATTCACGCGCAAAACCAAAGAACGTCCGTTTTCCAAGTTGGTCACACGAACAATGGACGGCAAAGGCAAAGTGCGGTGCGCCGCGGTCAAAGTATTCATATCATACACTTCGCCATTGGCGGTGTATTTGGCATGAAAATCTTTGCCGTACCAAGAAGCGGTTCCGGTTTCAACATAATCATAATCTTCTTCCGGATAATACCATTTGCCGGCGATTTGATACGGATTTCCAACCTTATAGGTTCCGCCCTTGCCGCTGATGGCTGCCGATTGCGAATATAAATCCAGCTTGTTGCTGGCGCAAGATGTTAAGAAAAATGCCGCCGCGGCAAAGGCTATAAATAATTTGCTTTTTTGTAAAATCATTAACTTTTCCACTCTCTGAATATAAATCTTGAACTCAATCTAAACTTATTTTTGGCTTTCGTAAAGAAACTTTACTCCGGCTTGTGTAATTTTTTGGGCGGAACCGGAACCGCAAACCCGATTTTGGGGTCATATTGCTTGATCCTCTCGATTAAAACCGCGTCAGGATAGCCATCTTGCGGCATTTTGGCTTTTTCTTGCACCTGTTTGATGGCTTCTCGGGTTTGTGTGCCGAGCATGCCGTCTTCATCCAGCTTTTTATCAAACCAACCGAGCTTATTGATAAAACTTTGAATGTGCAAAATATCATCCGTCCGCAAACGAACTGCCGGATTTTCTTTGGCCGGTTTCCAGCTCTTGCCGGTGCGGATATAATCTGCCAGCGTGCCTATCGCCAAAGCATAATTTTCGGAGCGGTTCCAAATCATTATCTTGTTAAAATTGTTCAAAACCAGATAAGCATTGCCTTTTTTGCCTTCCGGAACAATCACGGCGGCTTTCACGTCATCTTGCGGCAGACTTTGCCCATTGAGAGCGCGAACGCCCAATTTTTTCCACTCTTTCACAGTTTTAATATTTTTGCGGCCGCTGTGCTTAAAGTCAAAATTCCACGGCAAGGTCACTTCTTGCCCCCATTCTTCATTGTTTTTCCAACCGATTTGTGACAAATAGTTTGCCGCCGAGGCCGCCGCATCTTCAAAAGAATACCAAATATCAATGGTGTTATCCTGATTATAATCTACGGCATAAGCATTGAAAGTTGATGGCATGAACTGAAAATTGCCCATAGCGCCGGCCCATGAGCCTTGCATTTTGGTATGGTCAATGTTCCAGGTATCAATAATCTTCAAGGCCTGATACAGTTCTTCTTTGAAAAACTTGGGACGTCGATGATCATAGCTCAAAGTGGTCAGAACTTCTATCACATCATAGCCGCCGAAATTTTGACCAAAGTTGGTTTCCACGCCCCAAAAAGCAATGATATAATGCGGCTGAACGCCGTATTTATCCGAAATCGGCTTCAATACGGGATAAAGCTCTTGATATTTCTTTTGTGCGGTTTCCACTCTTTTTTTGTTGACCACCCGATTGAGATAATCGGTTGAGGTCAGCGCAAATTCGGCCTGTTTGCGGTCAATTTTCACCACCTCGGGATTGGGTTTGTAATAGTTGTCTTGATAAACCTTATCAACGGTTTTTTCCGAAATGCCTCTTGCAACCATTTCTTCTTTCAAATTGTCAAGCCAATCCAGATATTCCTGCGGGGCTTGTGTTGATGAAGAAGCGCAAGCCGCCGTGCTGAATAGCAAAAGCATCGACAAACCGATGATATGTCCCGAAAAACGCATATTTTACCCCTGATGAAAAATTTTGTTTTTCAGATATTACTTCAAGATTGTTTTAGAAAACCTTAATTTTAAATCTTAAAATATCTTTTTTTAGCTTTTTCTCCGCTTTTCAGCCGCCAATATTTGCGAAACTCACATAAGGAATTTTGAACATCATGCAGGCATAAATACGGATAGTTCGGATAGGTTTGATTTTGCCAGCAAATGTCTTGCCAATTGCGTCCGGTTTGAGCCTTCATCTCGGCAAAGATTTGGGCTTGAATTTGATATAAATAGCGGCATTTTTCCTGAGCTTCCGGCTTGGATAATTTGGTGTTGAAAATGATATTTAATCCCCAATGAGCTCCGGGGCCGACTACCAAAAAATCATCTGCCGTGTAAGAAACAAGGTTGCCGGCATATGTGGCATCGAGCAAAATTTGTCCGCATAGAAAATCTCCGGCCAAAGGCACATATCGGCGCACGATTTGCAAGCCTTCAGCCGCGTTGTGCGTTTGCAAATCGGCCACAAAAGCCGACATTTTTGATTTCAAATCATTCAACATCAACAAAATTTGGACATGTTTGTCTTGCGGTCGATAAGTTGGGTTATATGCATGAGAAGAAACCAAATAGGCGTTGGAAAAAATGTTTTCTTGCTTTTTGATATTGTCAAAACGCCGCTCATATGCCAAAAAATCAAAATCTTGCGGATTGAGCAGACCGCCGAACAAATGATCTATCGTATTGCGACGATTGAAAAACCGATAAGCCACAATATTAAACAATTTTTGCTCGGGAGAATATTCTTGTTGCAAATATTTGGTGATGGCCAAAGTTCCACCGTCCAGCTCTCTATATACATTGCAAAATTTGTAGGTTTGCAAAATTTTGTCTTCCGTCCACGGTGCCGGAAGCTGCAAAAAACTGCGCTTGTGCCAGATGTTTTGGCGCTCATAGACAAACGCAAAAAAGGCTTCTATCATATTTTTATTGGTCATTGGTTTCCTCCGTTTTTTATCTTACGGCTTTTTGCAAAAGTTTAAAATTAAAAAAAAATCTTATACGAAGAAAAAAAACTCTTGACCTTTTGTCTTCTTTTGAGTAAAAAGTTTTTCAGAAATCGCAAAACACCGGAGAGGTGGCAGAGCGGTTTAATGCAGCGGTCTTGAAAACCGTCGTGGGGGCGACCCCACCCAGAGTTCGAATCTCTGCCTCTCCGCCATTTATTAAGCATCTCAAATTGAGATGCTTTTTTCGTTTTTGCGGCGGAGATACGCATCAAACGGCGCTTTTGCTTGTTTTCTGCGGGCAGAGCTTGCAATTCGTCTAGCGCTTGCTCGTCGGCTGTCGCTCTCCTCTCCGCTAAGACATCATTGATTTTACAGACAAAAATGACATTTAAGGTCATTTTTGCTTAGCAATTCTCTCCGCCAATCAAGTAAAAACGACCTTATGGAAATAAGGTCGTTTTTTTGTTTAAAGCCTCGTGCAGAGGTTCGAACTCTGGGAGAAGAGTTTGAGCGAGAGTTTTTAGGCAGACGCAAGTATGCCGGTGGGCTTGCCCAAAATTTTATCCGGCGAATATTTAAAAAGTTTTGTGCAAAAAAAGGGAGAATGGAAACCATTCTCTCTTTTTTACAAAGGCTTTAACTTTATATTTTTTTTAGAAGCTGTATCTTACACCGGCTGTCAAATCAACAACGTTGTCAACACCTTCTACGTCAACATCGGCGTAACGAACCATGACACGAGCTGCCATGTTTTCGGTGAAGTTGTATTGAGCACCGGCACCAAGTCTCCAGCCCCAACCATCATCAGTCTCTTTCAATCTTTGAGACGGGCTTTCAACTTTTACTTCGGTATCATAATAACCCATACCCAAAGAACCCAAGAGCTCAACTTTTTCATCGCAACCCAAAGGCATATAACCAATCAAATCCAAACCATAAGCATGATATTTGTCTTTAACTTTGGTATCGCCATGATTTTTCTTGCCTTCAGCTGCTTGTTGGAAGAATGCTTCAACACCGAAGTTTTTGTGCATTCTGACACCGGCATTGATGGCATAAGCGTTCAAGTCTTCTTCAACGCCGCCGACACCGTCGATTTCATCAGCATCAATCATAGAATAAACATAATCCAAACCAACGTATGGTTTCATTTCCATTTCCATAGCGTTAGCATTAAAGCTCATAATAGAAGCCACACCGGCTAATAATAAATATTTTTTCATTTTTAAACTCCTGTATGATTATCTCTAATTGAGACAGTTTGATTTTAGCGACCTATATTAGCTTGTCAAGCATTAATTTTTTCTAATTTAAGTTGCATAAAATCTTATAGCATTTTTTTCAAAACACTTTTTCATATAATCGCAAAAATGAAAAAAACACCCCCTGAACAAAAATTTTTTTAAAAATAATGATAGCCGTCAAAAGCCAAGCCCAAACCAACCGAAGTCAGCTTATTTTCGGCGGAAATCTGCGCTTGAGGAAATATGCGGCACAGCGCATTTTTTGACGGCAGGGATTTCGGTTGAACCGCCGGTTAAGATGATTAAATCTATTTTTTCGGCCGTGATTTGGGCTTGCTTCAAACATTCAAAAACTGCATTTTTGATTTTGGATAAATCTGCATTAATAGCTGTGGAAAACATTTTTTGTGTGGCATTTATTTGCGGTTGACCGCTTAAAAAATTCAATTTTTCTATCTCTTCTTCCTGATTTGAGAGTTTGATTTTGGTATTTTCCACCATTGTGAGCAATTTGTGCCCCTCTTGCCTGACAAAAACTTCTTGCAAACGGGCATATTTTTCCGGTTGGTGCGCCTCGGCCAAAACTTCTTTGATGATTTTTTGGTTTTGGTAAGTATATGCCATATTGATTTTGCTCCATTCCGACAGGTCAAAATATTGCGAAGTCGGCACAAACAAATTCTTTTGACCATAGGTGGTGTGCAGGCCGAGCTCGGGCATAAAAGTGCTGATTGACAAATCTTTATCAAAATCATTGCCGCCTATTCTCACGCCGGAATCGGCCAAGATATCATCTTTTCTGGAGGTTTTGTGTTTTAGATTTTCACCCAGACGGATGATGCTGAAATCTGACGTGCCGCCGCCGATATCTATAACGCAGGCAAGTTTTTCTCCTTTAACGCTTTCTTCATGCGCATAGGCCGCGGCAATGGGTTCATATTGAAAATATATCTCCTTAAAACCGGCTTTTTCCGCCACTTGTTTGAGCTGATGTTCCGCCTCGGCATCACCTTTGGAATCATTATCGCGAAAATGAACCGGACGTCCCATGACCACATTTTCAATTTCTTCGTTAATTTGCGTTTCCGCTTTGTTTTTCAGATATTTTACAAATTGAGCTAAAATATTTTCAAATTTGACCGATTTTCCGTTCAAAATTGTGCCGTTTTGCATTAAATCGGTGCCCAAAACGCGTTTTAAGGAGCGCATCAGGCGCCCTTCTTCACCATCCATATATTTTTGCATGGCCTTGCGCCCGAAACTGGGCTCGGCACGATTACTCGGATAAAATATGGCGGAAGGTATGGTGATATGCTCATTTTCAACGGCAACCATTTGCGGCTTTTGCGCGCGAGTTGCCACGGCGATAGATGAGTTGGACGTGCCAAAATCTATGCCGCAAAAATATTTCTGCGTCATGAATGTTTTCCTTGTTTTTATTGTTGCAAAAGCGCTTTTATCATTGCTCTTTTTTGTTGTCAATAAAGATAATTTTTACCTTTTTTGATTTATTATTTGATAAACTTTATATAAGGAGAAATGAAATGCATATTTTGGTTATCGGCGGTGCCGGATATATTGGTTCTCATGTGGTGAAGGCTCTGCTCAAACGCAACATGGAAGTGACCGTGTTTGACAATCTTTCTACCGGAACCAAGCTCAATTTGTTTCCTCAGGCCAAATTTATTGAAGGAGATATTTTGAACTATGCGCAGATTTTTGCCGCTCTCAAGCAAAATGTGGACGGAATCGTTCTACTGGCCGGCAAAAAAGCCGTGGGCGAATCTATGGTCAACCCGATGAAATATGCTTTGAACAACATCAACGGTGTGATTAATGTCTTAAACGCCATGGTTGAAGCCAACGTAAACAAGGCGATTTTTTCTTCTTCGGCCGCGGTTTACGGCATGCCGCAATATTTGCCGCTGGATGAGAATCACCCCGTCAATCCGATTAATTTTTACGGTTTTACCAAGCTGGAAACCGAGCGCTTTTTAAAATGGTATGACCAACTCAAAGGAATCAAATTTGTCTCCTTACGCTATTTTAATGCCGTGGGTTATGATGAAGAAGGCGACGTTAAAGGTTTGGAAGAAAACCCGCAAAATCTGTTGCCGATTGTGATGGAAACGGCCGTCGGCAAAAGAGACAAGCTCAAAATTTTCGGTAATGACTACCCTACCCGTGACGGCACCTGCATTCGCGACTATATTCATGTGACTGATTTGGGTTCGGCGCACGCTTTGGCACTGGAATATTTGGACAAAGGCGGCGAAAGTCAAATCTTAAACCTGGGCACCTCGGTTGGCAGCTCGGTTTTGGAGATGGTGAACAAAACGCAAGAAGTTATCGGCAAAAAAATTGCTTATGAATTTGCTCCGCGTCGCCCCGGTGATCCGGCCGAACTGACGGCTAAAGCCGACAAAGCCAAAGAAGTTTTGGGCTGGGTGGCCACTCATTCCGATTTGGAAAACATCATTTCTTCCACCTGGAATATGTATAAAAACCTCTAGCGGCGGTTAAAAAGTTTTTCAATATCTTTGAGTTTGAGCTCAATATAGGTTGGGCGGCCGTGGTTGCATTGGCCGGAATGGTCGGTTTTTTCCATATCGCGCAGAAGGCGGTTCATCTCGTCAAAATTCAAGGCGCGCCCTGCCCTGACCGAGCCATGGCAAGCAAAGGTGGCGCAGATATGGTGCAATTTATCGCTCAAGGCATATTCACCGCCCCATTCGGCAGCTTCATCCGCCAAATCGGTTATTAGTTGTTTGACATCGCAATCTTTTATCAAGGCCGGAACTTCGCGCACAATCACTGCCGTGGTGCCGAACTCTTCCAGCACTAAGCCAAGCTGATTGAGCTCTGCGGTCAAGCTCAAAATGCGCTCTTTGGCCGAAGCGTCCAAATCGACAACTTCGGGGATCAGCAACATTTGTGAAGACAGGCGGCCATTTTTTTGCAAATTGGCTTTCATACGCTCCATGACAATGCGCTCATGTGAGGCATGTTGGTCAATGATGACAATGCTGTCTTCGGTTTGTGAGATGATATAAGTATTATGAAACTGGGCTTTGGGAATTCCCAACGGGCCGCTTTCGGCTACCGGCAGATTTTCATAAGCGGTCGGGGCTTCCACCTTGACCGAAAATTTGTGTTCCAAATCGGGTAAATCGGCTTGGCGATGCGGTTGCGGCTTGACTACGGCTGATTGGAAGTTGAAGCCGAACGGACGCAACGCGCTTTGCGGATTGTGCTCTCTTAATTCTAACGTCTCGGAAATGGCGTTTACGGCAACCGGTTCTTGGACCTCCGGATTGTACGGCACGCCAAAGTCCGGAATGGTGTCATGGACAAACTCGTTGATATCCAACGTGTTAGAAGAACGGCGACTGGCGGTGGTCAAAGCATTACGGATAGCACTGACCAGCAAACCTCTGACCAAAGCATTGTCATAAAAGCGCACTTCGGCTTTGGCCGGATGCACATTGACATCAACATAGGCCGGATCAATATCAAAAAACAAAGCACACATCGGATAGCGGTTTGAGGCCAAAACATCCATATAAGCGCCCTTAATGGCGCCGAGCAAGAGCTTATCCCTCACCGGACGATTGTTGACAAACAGATATTGCGACAGCGAATTGGCCTTGTTCAAAGTCGGCAGGCTGACATAGCCCGAGATGTGCAAATTTTCTCTTTGGGCATCTATCAAAACAGAGTTTTCGGCAAATTCTCTGCCCATAACCTCGGACAAGCGTTTTAACCTCGCGTCAAAAAGCTCGCCCTGCTCGGCATTCAGGCTCAACTTCTTTTTCTCGCCATCTTTCAGGTAAAAAGAAATATGCGGGTTGGCCATGGCAATGCGGGTTAAAATATCGGCGCAAGCATTGGTCTCTGAAGAAGATGCTTTCAAAAACTTTAATCTGGCCGGTGTGGCATAGAACAAATCTCTCACCTCAATGCGGGTGCCAAAAGGATGAGAGGCCGGCACCGGTTTGCTCTTAACTCCGCCGTTGACCTCAATTTTCCAAGCGCTATCGGCACCTTGCGGGCGTGAGGTGATGCTCAACCTCGATACAGAGGCAATGGAAGGCAAAGCCTCGCCGCGGAAGCCCAAGAAGTTGATGTTGAACAAATTGTCATCCGGCAATTTGGAGGTGGCGTGCCTTTCCACAGCCAATTCCAACTCATCGGGAGCCATGCCTTTGCCGTTATCAGAGACAATTATCAGACTCTTGCCGCCATCAACCAAGGTCACCTCAATTGAAGTGGCGCCGGCATCAATTGAGTTTTCAACCAACTCTTTGATAACCGAGGCCGGACGTTCAATCACTTCACCGGCGGCAATCTGGTTGACTAGGTTTGACGGTAAGATTCTGATGCCCATGCTTTTACTTTCTCAAGTTTTTGATATATCTGATTAAAGCCGCGGTCGAGCTGTCATGGGCAATTGAAGAGGCATTGCCTTGCAACTCAGGCAAAATGTCCAAAGCCATTTTTTTGCCCAACTCAACACCAAATTGGTCAAAAGAGTTTATGTTCCAAATCACCCCTTGAACAAAGACTTTGTGCTCATACATAGCCACCAGCATACCCAAGGTATATGGATCAATCTTTTTGCAGATGATGGTGTTGCTCGGGTTGTTGCCGGGAAAGCTCTTGAACTTTTTCATAAAGTTGATTTCTTCTTTGTCTTTGCCGGCTTTGGTCAATTCTTCTGCCGTTTCTTTAACGGTTTTGCCTTTCATCAGAGCTTCGGCCTGAGCCAAAACATTGGCAATCAAAATCTCGTGATGTTCGCCGATTTCATTATGCGAAATGGCCGGAATGATGAAATCGACCGGAATGGGCGTGGTGCCTTGGTGCAACATTTGGAAAAACGAGTGCTGAACATCGGTTCCGGCGCCGCCGAAAATCACGGCTCCGGTGTTATATTTAACAAACTCGTTATCGGCACTGACAAACTTGCCGTTGCTTTCCATATCCAGCTGTTGCAGATATGCCGGAAGCAAGCGCAAGTATTGGTCATATGGCACCACGGCTTGACTGCGGAAGCCTAAAAAGTTGTTGTTCCAAATGCCAACCAAGGCCAACATGACCGGAATGTTGTGCGCTAAATCGGTATGGCGGAAGTGCAAATCCATGGTGTGGGCACCTTCCAAAAATTTTTCAAAATTATCCATACCGACGGCAATGGCAATGGACAAGCCAATGGCAGACCAAACGGAATATCTGCCGCCGACAAAGTCCCAAAACTCAAACATATTTTCGGTATCAATGCCAAATTCTTTGACCTTTTCGGCATTGGTAGACAAAGCGACAAAGTGTTTGGCCACGGCATGTTCGCCCAAAGCATCAACCAGCCATTTGCGGCAGGTTTTGGCATTGGTCAAAGTCTCGATGGTGGTAAAGGTTTTGGAGGCCACGATGAACAAGGTGGTTTCCGGATCGAGTTTGCTCAAAACCTCGGCACAGGCCGTGCCGTCAATGTTGGAGATGAAATAGGTGTTGATGTCTTTGGCTTTATATCTCTTCAAAGCCTCGTTGACCATAACCGGACCTAAGTCTGAACCGCCGATGCCGATGTTGACAATATTGGTCAGTCTTTTGCCGGTTTGGCCGACAAATTTGCCCAAACGAACGGCCTCGGAAAACTTGCGCATTTTAGCCAAAACCTCGTTGATTTCCGGCATGACGTTTTTGCCGTCAACATAAACCGGCGTATTATCGCGGTTGCGCAAAGCCGTGTGCAAAACGGCACGATGTTCGGTAAAGTTGATTTTTTCTCCCTCAAACATGGCTTTGATTTTTTCTTCAACCCCGCGGACGCGCGCCAGCTCCAACAGATATGCATATGTCTTTTCGGTGATGCGGTTTTTGGAAAAATCTACCAGCATGGATTCCAGCTGCAAGCTGAACTTTGAGGCGCGTTTAGCATCTTTTTCAAACAAGTCTCTCATCTCAACTTTTTTCATTTTTTTGGCATGGCGTTCCAATCTTTTCCATGCTCTCAATTTATTGACAGTACCAGTCATTCTCCTACTTCTCCTTATTTTGAGCAAAGCTGCCGATGTTGACCGAAACATAGCCGTTCGGCGTGAAATATTTACGGGCAGCCTGATTTACTTTCTCAGTACTAATATTTTTGATATTTTGATTGCGGTTTTGCAAAAAGTCCAAACCCAAATTGTCTTTTTGCATATATAATAAAATTTCTGACAAATTGGCCACCGAGGCAAAACGCAAATTGTATGAAGCCAGCAAATATTTTTTGGCATTTTCAACTTCTTCTTCCGTGGCACCGGATTGACCGAATTTGTTCCATTCCTCGGCCAAAATCTTTTGAACTTCGGCATATTTGTCTGCGGTTGAAGAAAATCCGCCTTGGAGCAACGGCGATTTGTCGGCCAGACTCATATAGGTATAAATATTGTAGGTTAAGCCTTTTTCCTCTCGGGCGGCCTTAGACAAGCGCGAGCTTAGACCCGAGCCTCCGAAAATGTGGTTGGCCACATACAATGGATAAAAATCGGCATCGTTTCTTGATACACCTAAAGCGGCAAAATGGCTGATATTCTGACCACCGGCGGCAAATTCAATATTTTTATCGGGCTTTTTGAAATCAACTTCCGGATTGCGGACAAAATCAATCGCCGTGTTTTGCGGCAAATCTCCAAAAACATTGTCCAAAACCATTGCCAAGGCTTCGGGCGTGATATCTCCGGCCACACCTATGACCAAATTGTTTTGTGCCAGATGGTTTTGCATATATTTTTGCAAATCTTGCGCGGTTAAGCCCCTAATATCCTCCCATTGGCCCAAAGGATTGCGGCCATAAGGATGGTCACCATACAAATATTGAGCAAATTGCAGGTTCAAAATGCTTTGCGGATGTTCTTTTTGCAACAAAAATGACTTTTGCAACTGCAATTTGATGCGGGTTAAATCTTCCTCAGCAAAACGCGGTTTGGTCAAAACATCTTTGAGCAATGCATAGGCTTGTTCTTGGTGCTCGGCGGTGGTTACAAGAGAACCGCTAAAATCATCCAAACCTGAAGAAAAAGAAATGTCTATTGCATTATCTTCAAGTTTTTCTTTAAATTGTTGCGAGGTTAAATCTTGCGTTCCTTCGGTCAGCATGGC
>CALXPK010000047.1 GCA_944390265.1 uncultured Alphaproteobacteria bacterium
AATTGGCTGGCATAAGAATTAACTTCTTCCAAAATAACCCAAGTCAAAAGCAGAATGAATATAATTTTAAGCAAGGTCACACCGCTCCAAACCAGCGTTGTAACCAGAGCTTCTTGAAAGTTCATATCATTAATGTTTTTGATTCCGCCGTCATTGATGGTTGTGTCAATGGCTCCGGTCAAAATATAAATCACCAGGCTCATAAAGACAAAGTTGAAAATGGCGTTCATAAAAATATCCCACACTTGCTTAACATATTTACTGGTGGTTTTGAACGGATAAGCCCCGATGGCGGCCGGCAGCAAAGCGCAGGCAATGGTCAGTTGAAAAATGGAGTCAACCAACAAAAACGGAAAGATGACAATGACAATGGCGGCGCCGCAAAAGATAAGCAAACCGGAAATCAGATAAGTCAAAGACGGAAAGATAAAGAGCGTGCCCTTAACATAAAAAGCCACACACATCGACGCCGCCCCCAAAGCCATGGTATCAACCAGTTTTTGCTGAATGGCCTGCAGTGTACATAAAATGCTTTGACCCATGGTGACGGGCAAACCGCCGTCGGTGATGAGGTTATATTGAGAAACGGAACAAGCCGTATCCGAAACGGCCATTTGCGCCAGCCTGAATCCGGTATGGAAAACAGGTTCCATCAGCATGGCAAAAAAGGTTCCGGTATCAGCCTGCAAAAAGAGCACCACGATTAACACGACAAAAGATTTGTTCAACAAAGTTTTGATAAGGGTTGGGGCATCTTTGTTTTTGAAAGAAGAGACAAATGTCAAAATTTGAAAAGCAATCCACAAAGCCCAAGCCACCAAAACCACGGACAAAACCGGCATGGCCAGTTTGTCAAATGTCAGCTTGGCAATTTTGCTGGCGGTATTGAAAATAACCGCAAACAGCGGACACATCATGCAAGAGCCATAGCTGAGCCTATATTGACTGGGCGAACAGTTTTTATCAGAAGACACAACGCCGTCACTACTGCCGCCGGAGCCGGAAGAACCGCCTCCTGTGCCGGAGCCGGAAGAACCGCCTCCTGTGCCGGGGCCGCCGGAAGCACCGCTGGCGCCGCATTTAAACGTTCCCGACTGATTGCCGGTACAAGCATCTCTTCCGGTCACATCTTTCACAACTTCTTCATAAGATTTGCGCTGATTAGCGGGTTTTTGCTGTTCGGCTTCCCAGGCTTCGCGAATTTTCAAAGATTCCAAGGCTTCCGTACCTTCTCTGGCGTTACGTTGTTGCACCGATTTGCGAATGGCTTCGGAAGAACTTCCGTAAAAATAGTCACGCCGCGTATACATGGCCTCCAACAACTCGGCTTCACTCATCTTTGCCGGATCGCCGATATTGTTTTTAATAGACTTCATCAGGTTTTTGGCACCGCCCGGAGACCCCAAAGCCACCGCGGCCGAAAACAAAGACATTTGCAATTCCGGAGCCATAGAGTTAAAATCAATGCCATATTCTTTTTTGATGGCAGTAACCGCCGTATCATAATAAGTTTTTTGCATATAGGCTTCTTGAGCGGCTTCAAAAGCATTGGCAGATTGTGTGTTGTTGCAAACGCTTTTCCACTTGGAAGCAAATTCGGTTGCCGGCTTGGTGCAGGCTCTTGAGTTCATGGCATCAACACTGCCGCCGCCCAACTGAGCCCAAATCGAAGGGTTGCTTTTTTGCAAGCTGGTCAAAAAGGTTTTCAAACTTCCCGAAGAACAGGCCAACTGGCTGGAACCATAGCTACATCCACCGACATCGCCGCTGGCGCAATTGTTGAAAGCACAAGGGTTTCCGGCCGATTCATATTTATGGTGCAATTGCGAGATATTATCTTTGGAATACATTTTGGCACAACCGGAAACAGAGCATCTGGAAGCTAAATTTCCGACGACGGATGTTGAGGAAGCTGTTGTCGCGGCAGAAGTTGTCGCGGCAGAAGTTGTCGCGGTTGTGGTTGAAGCAGAGGTTTGCGTGCTGTTACTGGTTGGCAAATTTTGTGCCTGCACGCCGAAAGAAAAAAGACAACAAGCCAACAACCAGCAACCGCATTTGAAGCGGAAACCGGCTTTAGGCAAGATATATGTTTCAGTTTTTCTTTTTGTCATCTTTTTTTGCTCACATTTTTTTATAAAATGGTTTTCATAAAAATTGGTTAATCAGCACTACTTCTTTTCTCCGTTTGCAGGCATCGCCGGCCGGTTGTCCTTTTGTTGTTTATCGGAGCGGCTGTCGTTTTGTTTTTGCGCAACCGGACGAGGCGATCTCACCTCCGGATTCGGCGTAACCGGAGCGGGTTTGGGCTGTTGAGCCTTTTGCCGTTGTTCTTTAGCTTCTTCGGCGGCGCGGTTTTCTTCTTCATAGCGTCTCCAGTTTTCATCTTCCTCGCGTTGGCGTTCTTCGCGTCTTTGTTGGCGTTCTTTTTCTTTTTTCTTCTGCGCTTCTTTTTGGCGTCTTTGCTTTTGTTTTTCCAAATATTGCCGATTTTTTTCACGGCGTTCGGCCTTAGTTTCCTTTTGCGGCGAGCGGGTATCTTCACCGGCGGCGGCCAAGATAACGTTTCGACCGAGTTTGAGTGTTTTGGCGGCCAGTTTAAGGGTTTTGCTTCCGGATTTAAGAGTTTTGGAAACGGCCTGACCGACCACGGTTCTGTCTTTGACGCCGTGGTACAAAACATTGGCCCCGCGCCCAACCACGCCGACTCCTTGGCCGATTCCGGCCACGGCTCTGTATCCGGCATACAAACTATTATCGACGGTTTTGGCGGCAAAACCGAGAGCCATGCCGGCGCCGCGGAAAGGCAGGCCGAGAACCTTGCTTACGGGTCTGGTGGCATATTTAGAATATTGGTAAGCCACGTTCAAACGCGAGGTAGCCATGCCGACCAAAGTTCCGGCGGTTGAAGCCAAGGTCAAACCGGTATCGCCGAGAGCCATTCCGACATGAGCGGCGCTACGGGTCAGATTCCCGACCGGAGAAAGCAAAGTCTGAGCCACGCCGATTCCGGCCAAAACGGAACCTTCGGTGAGCTTATAAGCACTTTCAAGCGTGTTTCCGGCTGTTTGAGCCACGGTCATGCCGAGAGCCACGGAAGGTCTGACAACACCGGTGCCGATGGCACTCATCACGCCATGAACTTCGCCGTCTTTCACATAATCAAGATTATTTTTGGCACTGGTTGCCAAATGTCTGGCGGCGGCGATTCCCAAGCCGATTCCCGAAGCGGTGACTGCGGCAACGCCAAATTTGTTTTGGATTCCTGTGTCGGTAGAAATTGTATTTTTCAGCTCGGACAAATCTTTTTTCAAATTTTGCCAGTTTTGTTTCATATGCCCATGCATGAGGCTATGGCCGGCCTCGCGCAAGTCAGCCTCCACAATCTGAATATTTTGTTTGAAATTTTGTCCGATATCTTGGGCCTGAATTTTGCGGTCTTTACTGCGTTGAACATCGCTTGCGGTGCGCGCCTTCATCTGAGCAAAAGAAGATTTAACATCTTTTTTCAAACTGCCGCCGGTCACATATTTTATTTTGCTTTGCATCATGGCCGAAAGTCTGTTCTTGGTTTCACCCGAGCGCAAATTATCCACGCCGCCTTTAACCGAGGCAAAAGCCGTAACCAGTTTTTGTGCCGTTTGTTGGCGCGATTGAGCAAATTTTTGCACCGAGTTGGCAAAGTCTTGGTGAGCTTGTTCTTTCATGGAAGATTTGATTTCTAAAATCTTCTGACCGGCGGCTCCCATATGGGCGGCAAGTTTTTCCGGTGTCAAAGCGGCGGCGGTTTCGCTCAAAGCCCCGCCGAGTTCTTGTCCGGCAGCTTTCACTTCGGCACTGCCGGTTTTGGCAGCCGTCACGAAGCGTTCCAAAGTATTTCTTCCCGGATTCATCAGGGCATCGCCGCCTCTTTCCAAATTTTGCCCCAATTTGTTGATAGAGCCGGCAATCCCCGAGCTGACGGTGGCACCGAGTTTGCCCAATTTGCCTTGCAATTTTGCTCCGGTTCCGACTTGGTTCAATTTATTATATTTATCCAAACTATCGGCGGCGGCTTTAAGATTGCGCTGACTATCGGCCCATTTGGAAGTGGCTTTGTTAATTCCGCGGCCGATGAACTTTCCGCCGGCTCCGACAGCCGCACCGGCCACGCCGATTCCGACATTGGCTGCGGCTTTGGTAACGGTTGTTGCGGCTTTGCCGGCCTGATGCGTAATAATGCTCATACCGGTTTTAAAAGGCTGGGCAATTTTTCCTGTGGTCCACATGGTGGCGGCCGTTGCCATATGATGAATCGGAGAGCCGGCGGCGCTGGTCATGCCGGTGTCAAATTTGTTCGGAAAATCGTTGGTGATGCTTGAAATCATTTTAAAGCCATAAATATAGCAGAACAAAATGATTAAGAAAGCCGGACCGGTAAAGTCAAACAAAGATTGCACAAACTCCACGTTATCCACTTCAAAAGCCTTGAACAAGGCTTCTTTGCCGCTATAGGTTTGTCCGTCGACCACCAAATCTCCTTCCGAGGAGAAAGATTGGCTGATAAGACGAATGGCATAAGAAGAAGACAAAGCCAAAAACAAAAATGTAAATGCGGCATTGAGGGCAATTCCGATAATAGATTTGAGCTTTCCGGCCGTCACTTTAAAAGGCCACAGGCCGATAACCACCGGCAAAGCAATAATGGCAAACCCGATTTTGAAGGGAATATCGACCAAATAGTAGCAAACGGCCAGCACAAGCATAAAACCGACGCACCAAATGGCGGCACCGCAAAGCCAGAGCCAAATATCGGGAATGTGAATATCAATAAATCCCGGCACTTGAATATGCAGTCCGTTTTGAATGGAAAAACAGGTCAAGCCGCTGCCGATAATAAAATTGGTGGCCACTTCATTGCTGACGGCTTCCGAGAGTTTGAGAATTTTATCCATGACCGATTTTGAGATAATATCGGTTGGGCCGGAATATTGATTTTCGGCTTTAGGAGCGGAGGTAACGTCAATATTTTCGGTTTCAAGCAGCAAGGCGGAGCCAAACTCGGCGCCGGCACCCATAATCGGATTAATGGCAAAGTTGACCAAAGTGCCGATTCCGGCATTGATAAAGCAATAAGCCACCAAAACCTTTCCCAAAAAGATAATCAACTCATTGGTCATGGAAGAAGGTTCAACACTGGCCAAAGAAGAAATTTTGCTCAAAGCCCAAAAGCCGAGCCAAATGGCGCTTCCCAAGAGCAGGAGTTTGTTTCCGGCTTCTTTAGACACGTCATAAACGGCACTTGCGGCGCGCATAAAGGCCGTCAGCAAAATATTAACCATTTCGCAAGGAAAACAATCGCCCTGATAACGTTCTTTCAAAACATCCATTCCGGGGCAGGAATAGCCGTTATTTTCATTATATCCCTCAAGCGCCCAGGCGGCATCGGCCCAATAGCAGGTCACCAAGAGGAAGACCACCGAAAACAAGAAGTATCGGCAAGGAATTTTGGTAAATATGTCAATCAAATTTTTACACATAACACATTCCTAACGTCTTCCGGCCAAAGAATCCACCTTACGCTGAATTTCCAAATATTTATCTCTGGCTTCCTTATATTTTTTGTTAACCGCAATAGCGGCTTTGCCGACATGGCTGTTTTTGGCTTTTTCAATGCCTTTTTGAACCTTGTCGATTTTTTGCACGGCTTCCAAACCTTTGGATGCGCCGGCCGTAAACCAAGCCAAAGCCAATTTACCCACTTCTTTGACCAAAGCGGCCAATTTTCTTTGGAAGTTAGATTTTGCGGCCTCGCCGCCGATAATGGCCGAAACCATTTTCTGAGCCACGGACAAGGTATTTTTAATCAAGAAGGCAATGAGCAGCAAGGACATAACGGCAGGGTTAAATTCCTTAAACGTCTCCAATTGATCGCCTTCGGGGTTAAACGTTTCAGGATGCGCTTGTAACAATTGCATAATGGCGAGCAAAGCCATGGAAATGAGAATGGCAATCATCATCATAAAAGCGGCCGAATTCAAGATAGACTTAAAACCGGTAATGGTCCATTTTTTGGTTTGGTCAAAAGCATAAGACATAATGAGAATAGGCAGCATCACAATCATCAGCGTAAATTTGAAGATAGTGTCAACCAGATAGAAAACAAAGCCGAGTTTGATGACGGTAAAGGCCACCAAAATAATCAAGCCGACCACGGTAGCCATAAATCCGGGCATTTTCATCACCTCAAAAGCCAGAGCGTTTCCGAGGGTCAATCTTTCATTCACGGCGCAAATCATACACTCCATCATATTTCTCGGAGATTCGGGAAAACCGGAGAGAGAAGCGTTCATCGTGCCCTCGGCGCGGCACACCACATTATAACCGGCCGTAATGGTTTCGCCAAAAACGGTAACGGTATTGTTTCCGGCGGCATCAGTCCCCGAAGTTGCTTCCAAAACCTTGCTGCCAAACTCAAGAAAGGCATTATAAATCGGAAAAACAATCATATTCAGAACCCAAAGCAGGCCGTCGGTAGAAGAGGCAAGCCACCCGCACATAAAGCAAATGACAAGTTTTTTCAGCACTTCATTCCACATCTGGGCGCTTTCACCGGTAGCATCTTTAAAAGAGCTGACAAACTTCAAGAGCCGAAAAGCAAACCAAACGGAAAAGGCAACCATCATAAGAGTGAGCGCACCTTCGGTCATTTTTCTGTACATACCCATAGCCACGCCGCCCATGGTATCATAAAGCATGGCGAGCATGGTTTTTTGCCAACAATCGCGATGCTCTTTGGCCACTTCTTCCGAGTTCATTCCTTCGGGAGTTGTGCCTTCTTTGGAGCAACCGGACAAGGTAAAGGATACTGCCACCAAGAGGAGCAGCATTGCCAAAAATCTGATTATGTTTACCTTGCGCATCATCATTTTTTATTCCGTTTTTTGTCCGCTGTTAGCATTATCTCCGCGACTATTGCCACCGCCCTGAGCGCCGGTCGGTCCGCTACTTTGCGTTTCGGTCGTGGCATTATTCTGATTCTCGTTTCCACCCTCAGCACCGCCGTTTTCTCCGCTGTTCTCGGAGATATCGTCCGCACTGCCGGCTTGACGCTCCTCTTTCAAATCCTCCTTGTTTCCTTCAGCTCCGGTCGGAGATTGCCGATTTTGGGCGCCGCTCTCTGAACCGCCCTCAACACCGCCGTTGTCGGCTTTTCCGCCATTGCCGGAATTTTCAGCTTTTCCGCCGGCCACACTGCCGACAGACCCAACCGCCGTTTTGCCGCCATATTTGCCTAATCCGAGCTTGGAAGCAACGGCACCTCCGGCCTTGGCAGCCACATCATTAACCTTGGCCACGGCCGCTTTTCGAGCCGGCTTAGTAGCTCTTTGAGCCAAATCTTTGGCACCTTTAGCGGCCATACCGCCGATATTGGGTGCAATATTGATACCTGAACCGCCGGACATTTTGTTTGCCAAAGTTGAAGCCTGACTGGAAAACTTAAAGCCGAAAATACAACAAAAGATTAAGATTAAAAATCCGCCAAAGCCCAAATCGGTCATCTCTTTAACCCGATCAATATTATCATTGCTGAGGGCTTCCATCAAAGAGTTCAAACCGCTGGAAGATCCGGAAGCTCCGGTAGCTGTTGTGTTTGTAGATGTTGTTGTGGTAGTAGTTGTACCGGAAGTCGTCGTGCCGGAACCTGCGGTCGAAGTTGTGGTCGAAGTTGAAGTCGTAGTGGAAGTTGAGCTTGCCGCGGCGTTTCCGGTCAAAGCCTGACCGATGAGTTGCGTGTTCACGCTGACCACAATTCCCATAAAGACAAAAGTGAAAAACACGTTGAGAAAAAGAGAAATTCCGGTTTTGCTATATTTATTGGTGATTTTGAACGGCCAACAAGCAATCAGAAAAGGCATAAGAGCCCCGACCAAGCCTAAAGTGACAACCGAATCAACCAGATAAAAGGCAAAAGCCAAAGAAAGCATAAGCGCAAAGCCCCAAATGAACAAGCCTTGAAAGACCATGCTAAAATCCCAAAATCCGGCAATTTTACCGGCGGCGGCATGACGACCGACACACATCAAAGAAGAGCCGATGGCCTGACTGACGGCAATTTCATTTTGCACGGCGCGAATATAACAATCGAGCTTGGCATATAAGGTAACGGGCAAAAGAGCTTCATCGTTGGCAACGGTGAGCTTTGTGCATTGTTGCGCCATGTCCGAGGCCTGAAACAGCATCGCCGCACCAAATTCAAGACCGGCCGTGAGAACCGGAGAAATAAAGTAATAATAAATCTGATCCGGATTCATCAAAAACAAAAAGGCCAGCAAAACCTTAAAACTTTGTGTCAACAAGTCGTTGATGAAAGAAGGCGCATCTTGTCTGGTGAAAGAACTGACTTGTGTCAAAACCTTAAAAGCAATATAGATTGCAAACCCCACCAACATAACCATGGCCATGGCGTGTCCGAGGGCTTCAAACGACAATTGAGCCATTTGCTGAGCGGCGCCGTAAATCACGGCAAACAGCGGACAAAAAGTGCAGCTTGAGGCATCGGCAATGGCAATCGGGAGCGGCGGGCATCCTTTCAGCACGCCTTCGGTAGCCACGGCTCCGCCGAAAATTGTGCGCACAAATTGTTTTTGTTCACCGGTATAAGGGTCGGTATAAACATAAATATCCTGCCCGATTAAATCGAGGTTATCAAACACGTCTATCGTGGCGCGAATGCTGGCCAGAGCGGTACTGGCGCCGGTTTTGACAATGCCTTTGAGAGCTTCCCATGCGGCTGAGGCATAGTTTCCCTTATTCCACTCTTCTTTCATGGCATTTTGCGATTCTTGAGCCGTATCATTGATATCTTTAATAGAATCTTTCACCGCATCTGCAACGGCGTCTGTAGCACCATAAGTTTCGTCAGTCTTTTGACCTTGTACACTGCTGATACGATCGGTTTCGTTTTTTTGCGCCTGATTCAAAACATCATTAACACTGGTTCCGGGCACGGCAACCTGAGCTTGGGCAAATTCAGGAAATCCGCCAAACGCAAGGGCAAAGACAAAAGCCGTCAAACCAACAATTTTATTTATCTTCATCATGGTGTTTGTCCTCAGCAAAGGGGTTGCCCAAAACTTTCCAGCCGATAGCAAGCATAACAATCACAAGAAGGATGGCAAAAAACAAAGCCTTAGAACCGGTAAACCAGCTAAACAAGTCAATATAATACGCTGCCAAAATGAGCAGCAAAATAAAAATATTAATCAAATATGTTTTCATGTCATCACTTCTTTTTATATATATCTTAGCACATAAATAAGCATAAAAGTGTTACAGTTTCTTTATTTTTTAAACTTTCCGTTTTTAATAAAATCCATAGTCAGTTGCACAATTTTTTTGTTTTTAAGCGGATTAAGATGCCGGTTAGGCACTTTAACAAAGTCAGACATATGCTCGGCCACGGATTCGTTTTCGGCCGACAATTTATTTTTGTATTTTTGCGGCAAAAGCGCAATCAGGTTAGCCAGCGGCGAACCGCAGTCAATAACGCCGATTTCAATATTTTTATCAATATCGGGGATATAAACGGCTTTTTGCGGCGTGGCATCTTTGAGCATGGGACCCAAAACCAAGTTGGCAAGTTTATATTTACTGAGCTTAGCAAAGAGTTTTGACCCTTGGTTCGGAGGAGCAATTTCCACAATTCGGCAAATTTTAATTTTTTTGCGCCATTCCATATTCTGTCGATTAAGAAGTTCGCGCAAAATCAGCGCGCCCACGCCTTTGGTCACAAAAGAAACCTCGCTGATATCCACCAGATTGTTCATAAAAGTTTCAAACTGAGACACATGAGCATCAAGAGATTTTTGCGAGGAAGGGTAGTTCACGGCCGCGGCGCAAAATTTGTTGGCCAAAGCGGCGCGCCACAGCGGTTTAAAAATGTTTTTAGAATCGAACAAACCATGAATCATCACAATCATTTGGCCTTTTTGTCTGGGCAATTCGTAAATTTCAATATATTTATAGAATGCCTTAGAACATTCATCAAAGGTCCCGCAATGGCGTTGAATATCCCAAGGGTCAAGGAGCCGACATTTTTTAGATTCGAAATGACGTTGGATTCGCCATTTTTGATAAAAGAAAATGTCTTCCCAAAGTTGCGAACCGCCGAATGTGAAAAAGTCAAATTTCATGGCCGTCCTTATTTATAAGTATTTTGGTTGGGAATAGCCGTGATGGTCACTTTAGAAGAATCCGATCCGGTCGATTCGATTAAAATTTGCACCACGCGATTGTTGCGCCCATAAGTCATTTGGCTGTATCTGGCGCGCACGGTAGCCACCTCAATCCAGTTGAGCTTGGGCATTTCCGACATATAAAAGTCAAAAACGCTGCTGGCATTATAAGGTGTATCAAAAGCAAGCGAGCCGGTCCAATTATCACCGCTACCCAAGGCTCTGGTTTCATCCAAATCCACATAAGATTCTTGCGGAAACGGAATATCGGGAAATTGGGCAAATGCTGGTGGAATCGCCGAACCGTCAATGCCGGTGATTCGCGGTTTATCCGAGCTGCAAGCCGTAAAAAGGAGCAAGGCGATAACTAATATACTGTTTTTCCACATAATTAATATGTCCCATAAATTAAAAAAATGCATTTTGAAAATAAAATATCATAGAGAAGTTAAAAAAAAGAAAATGTCGCGGAATAAGAAATTTTTGATTTTTTTTATCAAATAAAACAAACAATTAATCAAAAAAACAACAAAACTCAAAAAAAATATGAAAAAAGTTGTTGACTTTAAGATTGGGTGAGGATATAAACCGGTTTGTCGCCGCGATGAGCGGAGGCGGTTATAAAGAAAAAGTAAATAAGAGATTTTAAGAGGATAC
>CALXPK010000048.1 GCA_944390265.1 uncultured Alphaproteobacteria bacterium
ACGCTTATTCTAAAAAAGGCGTATAGCGGGCGATTAGGGCGTTGCCTTCGGAAAAAAGTTTCCTCATGTACGCTTTTGTACACTCCGGTACTTTTCCCCTCGGCGCCTACTACTCGCCTCGCTCTCCACCTTTTTTATGTGCCCTGTGGAGAGTGCATTTTTGTGAAATGTCTTTAAGGCTGGAGCCTACCAAGCTGACGTCAGCTTGACCACGCAAACACGGCGTGTTTGACGGCTAAAGTTTGATTTCCGTGCCGCGCGTTCCGCGCAAACGCAGCGCGTTTGACCGCAAAAGTTTTTTCTCTGTGCCCTGCGTCCCGCGATGCTCTCCTTGTTCTGGGGGGGGCTAAAGTGCCTCGCGCCGGTAATTATACACATCATTGTTTCGTTTGGTTGCATAATCGCAACAATATCCGTATAACTTAAATTAAGTTTATGGAGAATTTATTGATGTTGTTTTCAAAATTTGAAAGATTGGTGGCCAAACGCTATTTGCGCGCCAAACGCAAAGAAGGCTTTATCTCGGTGATTACCGGTTTTGCCTTTGCCGGCATTGCCTTGGGGGTGGCAACGCTGATTATCGTGATGTCGGTGATGAACGGCTTTAGGCAAGAACTCTTATCGCGAATCCTTGGAATTAACGGCCATATCGGTATTATGTCGCCGTCGGGTTTTCCGTTCAACAATTATGAGCAGGCCATTAAAGATATAGCCGAGTTTGAGCATGTGAAAATCGTGATGCCGATGATTGAAAATCAGCTTCTGGTTTCGGCCGGAAAAGCGGCCGAAGGCGGCATGGTCAGAGGCTTGAACAAAGAAGATATTTTGAAAAAAGATGTGTTGCGCAAAGCGGTTTCTAACGTGAATATGGATGAGTTTTACGGCAACTCGGTGATTATGGGCTACCGCATGGCGCAAAAAATGGGCGTGGTTATCGGTGATGAAATCACCCTCATTTCGCCCAACGGCAAAGTGACCGCTTTCGGCACGGTGCCACGGATGAAGTCTTATCGGGTGATTGGTATGTTTAATGCCGGTATGTATGAATATGATGCCAATTTTATTTTTATGCCGCTTGATACCGCGCAAACCTATTTTGGTATGAAAAACGGCGTGACCCATATCGACGTGACTTTGGATGATGAAAAATATCTGAACCCCGTGCGCCGCGCCATTGAAGAAAGTATCGGCGGGGCGGGCTATGTTTATGATTGGAAACAATCCAACTCGGCCTTCTTTAATGCGATTGAGGTGGAGCGCAACGTGATGTTTATTATTTTGACTTTAATCATCCTTGTGGCGGCGTTCAACATCATCACCGGCTTGATTATGCTGGTGAAAGACAAAGGCCGAGATATTGCGGTGTTGCGCACGATGGGTGCGACCAAGGGCATGATTATGCGAATCTTCTTTATGGACGGGGCATTTATCGGTTTTGTCGGGACGGCTTTGGGCTTGGTTTTGGGCTTGTTGTTCTGCGACAATATCGAAGCTATCCGCCAGTTTTTGCAACAGCTGGTCGGGCGCGATTTGTTCTCGGCTGAGATTTATTTCCTCTCGCAATTGCCGGCCAAGGTTGACTATGTGGAAGTGAGCGTTGTAGTGGGAATCTCTTTGCTCTTGTCTTTCTTGGCCACGTTATATCCGGCTTATCGGGCCGCAAAATTTGATCCGGTGGAGGCTTTGCGCTATGAATAGTCCGACTTTGGAATTGAAAAAAATTGTCAAAAACTATAAGCAAGGCGAGCAGACTTTGCAGGTTTTGCGCGAGGTGGATTTGGATATTGCCGCCGGAGAGATTGTGGCTTTGGTCGGCCCATCGGGTTCAGGTAAATCGACTTTGTTGCAGATTGCCGGTTTGCTCGACAGACCAACGGCCGGAGATATTTATCTCAACGGGCAAAATTGCAGCAAGTTGGGTGATGCCATGCGCACTTCTTTGCGCTCGGATTATTTGGGCTTTGTTTATCAATATCACAATTTGCTGGCAGATTTTGATGCCACCGAAAACGTGATGTTGCCGCAACTGATTGCCGGTGTGAAATATAAAGAAGCCAAAGAACGCGCTCAATGGCTCCTCAAACGCCTTGGCCTAGAAAAAAGATTTACCCATCGTCCGGCCGAACTTTCCGGCGGTGAGCAACAACGTGTGGCAATTGCCCGTGCTTTGGCCAATGCGCCGAAACTCCTTCTTGCCGATGAACCGACCGGAAACCTTGACCCCAAAACCTCGGAAGTGGTTTTTGCCGAGCTCTTGTCGATTGTCAAAGAAACCGGACTTTCTGCGCTTATTGCCACCCATAATTTGGATTTGGCTGAACGCATGGACCGTAAGGTGAAACTTGAAAACGGCAAGCTCATTGATATGCGCGCTAAGGTTTTTGTGCCGGAAGCTAATTTTTATTGAAAAATGTGCTTGCAATTATGAAAGTTTGAGTGTATAAAATCAAGCGAAATGCGAGTCTTGCGGGCGAAAAGGCATGCCTGAAGACTCATAAAATCCAAGAATGTTTAGATTTTTGAAAGGGATTAAAATGCCAAAATTAAAAAATAAAAGTGCCGTTAAAAAACGCTTTAGCGTTACCGGTACCGGCAAACTCAAAAGAAACTTTGCCAATAAGAGACACTTGCTCTTTAACAAAGGTACTAAAATGAAAAGACATGCTCGCGGAACCGTTTTGGTTAATGAGAGCGATGTTAAAATTGTTAAACAATTTTTGCCGTATTTGTAGGAGTGAAGAAAAATGTCTCGTATTAAAAGAGGTGTAACTGCACGTGCTCGTCACAAAAAAATCTTCTCTATGGCTAAAGGTTATAGAGGTCGTTCTCGCAACGTGTTCAGAGTTGCCATTGAAAAAGTTGAAAAAGCATTACAATATGCATATCGCGATCGTAGAGCTAAAAAGAGAAGTTTCCGCGCTTTGTGGATTCAAAGAATCAATGCTGCTACGCGTTTGAACGATATGACTTACTCTCGATTTATGTGCGGGCTCAACAAAGCCGGCATCGAACTCGACCGAAAAGTACTTGCTGATATTGCTTTGAAAGAGCCTGCTAACTTCGCCAAATTGGTTGAAGCTGCAAAAAATGCTTTGAATAAATAATTTTAGCAATTTCGCAGAATTAGATTTATACAAAGGAGTTGACTGGAGTTTTCGGTCAGCTCCTTTGCATTTTAAAAAAATAAATTACAGGTGAAATATGGAAAATATCGAAAATCTGAAAAAAGAATTGGTGGCTGAAATTGAAGCCGCTCAAGACTTGAAAGCCCTTGAGGAGGCCAGAGTTGCCATTACCGGTAAAAAAGGCAAGTTGACCGCCATGATGAAAGACTTGTCTTCTTTGTCGGTGGAAGAAAAGAAAGAAATGGGCAAAAACCTGAACTTGCTCAAGGCGGAAGTGGAAAAAGCTCTTGACCAACGCAAATCGGTTTTGGAAGAAAAGGCTTTGAATGAAAAATTGGCCACCGAAACCGTGGATGTGACCTTGCCGGTGCGTCCGGAAACACAAGGCAGAATCCACCCGGTTTCCAAAATTTATGAAGAGGTGGTTGCCATTTTTGGGCAAATGGGTTTCTCGGTTGCCGAAGGTCCGGATATTGAAGACCAGTTCCACAACTTTAATGCTTTGAATATGCCGGCAAACCACCCGGCTCGTCAGATGCAGGATACTTTCTATATTCCCAATCCGGATAGTGATGATTTTGATGACAGCTATGTTGTTCGTACCCACACTTCTCCGGTGCAAATTCGCACCATGGAAAACCAGCAACCGCCTATCCGCGTGATTGCGCCTGGCAGAACTTATCGTTCCGACTATGATGCCACCCACACTCCGATGTTTCATCAGGTTGAGGGTTTGGTGATTGATAAAAACATTACCATGGCGCACCTCAAAGGCTGCCTCTATGACTTTGTTAAGGCCTTTTTTGAGTTGGATGAAATTCCGGTGCGTTATCGTCCATCCTATTTTCCGTTCACTGAACCTTCGGCTGAAATGGATATCGGTTGCCTGAAGACCAAAAACGAACTCAAAATCGGTGCCGGTAATGATTGGCTCGAGATTTTGGGTTGCGGTATGGTTCACCCCAAAGTTTTGCAAGCCGGCGGTATTGACCCCGATGTTTACCAAGGTTTTGCTTTCGGTATGGGTATTGACCGTTTGGCCATGTTGAAATATGGAATCCCTGACTTGCGTACTTTCTTTGAATCTGACGTGCGTTGGTTGAAACATTATGGTTTTAATGCTTTGGATGAGGCCTCTATGACCGGTGGATTGAGTAATAACGGAGGAGCAAATCGATGAAATTTACATTATCTTGGTTGAAAGAACATTTGGATACAACAGCATCCGTTGATGAAATTTCCGAAACCTTAACCAGAATCGGTTTGGAAGTGGAAGAAGTGATTAATCCGGCGGCGGCTTTGAAGGGCTTTGTTACCGCAGAAATCACCTCTTGCGTTATGCATCCTGATTCAGACCACTTGCATTTACTGACCGTGAATGACGGCACAAAAAATTATCAGGTGGTTTGCGGTGCGCCGAATGCCAAACTTGGCTTGAAAGGTATTTTTGCGCCGGTCGGCGTGATTATTCCCTGCTATGGCGAGGAGCTCAAAGTCGGCAAAATTCGCGGTGTGGAGAGCTTTGGTATGATGTGCTCGGAAAAAGAGCTTTGCGTCGGTGATGACCATACCGGCATTATTGAATTGCCGGCTGATACCAAAGTCGGTTTGCCGGCGGCCGAGGTTTTGAATATCGACCCTGTGTTTGATATTTCCATCACGCCGAACCGTGCCGAATGTTTGGGTGTGCATGGTGTGGCTCGTGATTTGGCCGCTGCCGGTTTGGGTACCTTGAAACCTTTGAAAATCAGAAAAACACAAGGCACTTTCACCAGCCCGATTAAGGTGATTAATCAAGCCCTTGATGCTTGTCCGGTTTATGTCGGTCGTTACATTAAAAATGTGAATAACCATGCGCAAACCCCAAAATGGATGAAAGACAGATTGACCGCCATCGGCTTGCGCTCTATCTCTCCTTTAGTGGATATTACCAACTATATCAACTATGATATGGCGCGCCCGTTGCACGTTTTTGATGCTGATAAAATCAAAGGCAACATCACCGTGCGTATGGCCAAACCGGGAGAAAAATTTGTTTCTTTGGAAGACAAAGAATATGCTCTTGATGACAAATCTTTAGGCATTTGCGATGATGAGGGCGTGCAATGCCTCGGCGGTATTATGGGCGGTGCGGCCAAAGGTTGCTCCGATGACACCACCGATGTTTTCTTGGAATGTGCTTTGTTCACACCGGAATGCATTTCCAGAACCGGTCGCAAGTTCCAAATTGATTCTGACTCCCGCTATCGTTATGAGCGCTGGGTTGACCCGCAATCTAACATTATGGGGTCTGACTATGCTACCCAACTGATTTTGGATATTTGCGGCGGGGAAGCCTCTACCCAAGAAATTGCCGGTGCCGAGCCAACCGAAAAACGCGTGGCTTATATTCGCCCCGAGCGCTTGAAAACACTTATCGGCATTGATGTTGAAAAAGCCAAAATCGTTGAAATTTTGAATCACTTAGGCTTTGAAACCAGTGAAGAAAACGGCAAAATCAAAGCTGTTTCTCCAACCTGGCGCGGTGATATTGAAGGCGAGCATGACTTGGTTGAGGAAGTTGTCCGCATGATTGGTTTGGATAAAATTCCGGCTGATACCTTGCCGCATGACAAATTCCCCAAACAGACTTTGACCCCGCATCAACGCCGTATTGTTACGGTTAAGCATGAGTTGGCCAATCGCTCGATGTATGAAACCGTGACCTGGAGCTTTACTGACTCTAACGTGGCGCAAATGTTTAGAAAACCGGAAGCTGATGCCATTTTGCTCTATAACCCGATTGCGGCAGATTTGAACGAGATGCGTCCGTCTTTGTTGCCGAACTTGATTATGGGTGCCAAAAACAACATTGCCCGCGGTTATAACAATGTTTGCTTGTTTGAGGTGGGTCCGCAATTCTTGTCCCGCAAGCCCAAAGACCAAATGACGGTGGCGGCCGGAATCCGTACCGGTATGACCTCGAAAAAGCATTGGGCTGAAGAGCCGCGCGCTTATGATGTGTTTGATGCCAAGGCTGATGCGATTGCTGCCATTGCCGCGGCTAACGGTCCTTGGGAAAATGCTCAAGTTTTTGCCGATGCCCCGAGCTATTATCATCCGGGCAGAAGCGGTAGTTTGCGCTTAGGTAAAAACGTGTTGGCTTATTTTGGTGAGCTACATCCGTCGGTATTAAAGAAAATGGGTGTAAAACAACGCGTGGTTGCTTTTGAAGTATATCTCGACAATATTCCGGAACCGCGTGCCACTTCCGATAAATCTCGCAAGAAACTGGAACTTTCGCAATTCCAGCCGGTGGACAAGGATTTGGCTTTTGTTGTGGATAAGAAAGTGAAGGCTGCCGATATTATGGCGGCGGCTAAAAATGCTGACAGAGAGCATATTACCGAAGTGCGCATCTTTGATGTGTATGAAGGTGAAAACTTGCCTGAGAACAAAAAATCGGTGGCGATTGCTTTCACCATGCAACCCAAAGAGAAAACCTTTACCGACCAAGATATTGAGACAATGATGAACAAAGTGATTGTCGATGTATCTAAGAAAACGGGCGGTGAGCTCAGAAAGTAAATCCATTGGAAAAAAACACAAAAAAGTCCGGTATTTTACCGGACTTTTTTGTTGCTTTTGGAAAAAGAGCATGCTAAGAAACAGATACTTTATGTATTATTATGTTAAACCAAAAACATGTTGTTATGGAAAAGAAAATTTGTTTATTTTTATGTTTGTTTTTTTTGGGTTTTAATCTTTATGCTCAAAAATTTGCCAAGTCTTTTAAAACAACCTATTTGGCAAAACTTTATGCCAACTGTCCCGATAGTTTGAAAAAAGACCTTTTTGCCGTTGAACCGCCCATGCTTCAACATAAGTTTGCGGCCATAAAGTCTTTGGAAACAATGGAAAATTTGGTTGAGGAAGCTCATGATGTTTCTACCGTGGTGTTGCGCTACAGAGCCAAAGATTTTTGGGCTCAAATATGTTGCGATAAAGATGATTTTAGTTTTGACTTTTTTTATGTGGATAAGACAGGCAGTGCTTGTTGCTTGTGTTTGTTGAAAAATGTCGGAACTTATTCTAAAACCATTACCACTCAATCGGGTGCTCAATATGATTTGAATTTTTCTTTGGGTTTTTTGGAGCTGAAAGAAAACAATCTTCCTTTGTTGAATTGTTATTGCAGTATTCAGAAAAATGCCAATAATGAGCCGGTTATGGTGCTTATTCCGTTTGAGGGAACAAATCCGTTGGTTTGGCAGAGACAGACAAAAGGTGTTTTTGTTTCGGCTTTCTGACGGCAAAAAAAAGAAGGTTGCCTTGTTGGCAAGACAACCTTTCTTTTTTTTGGAGTGAATTGTTGTTTATAATATTGTTTACATTAAATCAAATGTCTTCTTGCATTGAATTCTGCTGCGGAGTAGAGAATTCTTCTCGATTATTTTTTGACGCTTTAACTCTTCAATGCGAATCAGATATTTCCACATCGCATTGTTTTTGTCGGCTCGGCCACCGGATGGAAGTTCAACATCCATTTCCAGAGCTTCATAGTTCATAAGATTGTATTTCATTCCCATCCTCCTTTCGAAGACAAGTTTATTATAACACAAAATATGAACTTTTTCCAGCCAAATTTAACAAAAGTTTAACAATTTGGTATGTTTATTTGCTGACCACATTTATCGGGTTGCCTTGTAACCAATGACTGAGGTTGTCAAAAACAATCTTGGCACGCTTTTCCATGGCCTCGGCGGTGAAGAATCCTAAATGAGGCGTGAGCAAGGTGTTTTTAGCCTTGAGCAACGGATGGTCTTTTGTCAAAGGCGGTTCACTTTCAAAAACATCTATTACGGCGCCTGAGATTTGTTCGTTGTTCAAAGCAGCAGCCACATCTTGTGAATTGACAACGGCGCCGCGGGCGGTGTTGACCAGAATGGCGGATTTTTTCATATATTTTAAGTTATCTTTATTGATAAAATTGCGGGTTTGTTCGGTTAAGGGGCAGTGCAGGGTTAAAATATCTGCTTGCTCCATCAGCTCTTTTAAGGGCATATATTTCATCACTTCGGTATCGGGTTTATGCGAGAAGCCGTTATAAGCAATGGTCTTGCAACCAAAGGCGCGGAAAAGCTCGGCGGTACGAGAGCCGATGGCGCCGGTACCGACCAAACCGACGGTTTTGCCGTTCAACTCAAAGGCTTTTAAGCCGGCTTTGGTTTGGCCGTTGCGGCACAAGACATCTGCTTCTCTTAATTGGCGGTATAAATCTATCACACCGCCTATCACTAATTCAGCTACGGCTTCGGTGGCATAGCCCGAGGCATTGCTGACGCAAATGTTTTTAGCTTTGGCGCTCTCCATGGCCACGTGGTCATAGCCGGTAAAAGCAATGTCGATATATTTTAAGTTGGGGCAAGCCTCAATCACCTCTTTTTTGAGCGGCATGTTGGCAATAATCAAGGCTTCCGCCGAGCCGATTTGTTTGATTTGGGTGTTGATATCATCGGTGCGGGCAAAGCAAGCCACTTCGTGTCCGGCTTTTTGCAAGGGTTCAATATAGTTTTGCAAAACGGCGTCAGATATGGCCAAAGATTCCAAAATAACAATACGCATGGTTTTCTCCTTTATGTGTTTTGTGGCAATTATAGAGCAAAATTTATTGTATTTTGGTTAAAACCTTTTTCATCAATGTGGAAAAAGGATAGTCCGAAAGTTTGTCCGCGGAAACAAAAAAGCCGTCAAAATTCGGGTGCTCGTCTTCTATCAGGCAGATTTGCAGATTGAGCTTGATATGGGTAAAAATATGGGTGACGCTTTTTCCTGTTTCAACCACTTTTTTGCCTACAAACAACTTTCCTTCATCACACCACGGAAGCTCATATAAGCCGGAGAGCAGGCCTTTTTCGGTGCGCTTACGGATGAAGATTTCTTGCTTTTTATTTTGAATGACATATACAAAACCAAATTTTTCTTTTTTGCCGATTTTGGTTTTGTTGGGGATTTTTTCAATATCCTCCCTACCTTTGGAGACGCAAAAATTTTGCCAGGGGCAGAGCAGGCATTGCGGCTTTTTGGGGGTGCAAACCATGGCGCCCAAGTCCATAATCGCCGAGGCATAGTCGGCCGGATGCTCCAAACTTTGTAATTCAAGAGCCTTTTTCCTGATTTCCGGCATAATCTTGTCAACCGGCTCGACCCAGCCATACATACGGCAGATGATGCGGATGACGTTGCCGTCTATCACCGGTTCGGGTTGGTTGTAGGCCAAAGACAAAAAGCTGGCTACCGTATATTCACCAATGCCTTTGAGCTTTAAAACGTCTTCTTTTTTTTGCGGAAAAATGCCGCCAAAGTCTTTCATTATCATCTGTGCGGTTTGGTGTAAAGAGCGGGCTCTTGTATAATAGCCCAGCCCTTGCCAATAAGCATAAACTTCTTCTTCACCGGCTTTGGCCAAAGTTTGAATATTCGGAAAACGCGCCATAAAACGGGTAAAATAGGGGATAACGGTTTTGACCGTGGTTTGCTGGAGCATAAACTCGGAGACCAAAATGACATAAGGGTCGGGATGGGCGCCGCCTTTCACCCGCCAGGGCAAATCGCGTCCATGAAGCCGATACCATTCTAAAAGCAAGTCAGATAATTTTGTTTTTGTCATAGCGCAAAGTATAAATTTTTTCTAACAAAAGTCTATTGATTTACATGCCTTTTTACACCAATTTATGAAAAAATATTTGCTATTTAAAAGAATCGGGGTAAAACAGTTTCGGTTTGAAAATGTTTTATAAAAATAAGGTGAAAAAGATGAAGGTTAAGAAAAATTCGGCACAATTTATTTTTGTTTTTTTGGGAATGTTGACCGCTTTCGGTCCGTTTGTCACCGATATGTATTTGCCGAGTTTGCCTTCGATGCAGGTTTTCTTTAATACCAGCGTTTCCATCGTGCAGATGGGCTTGACTTTCTCTATGCTGGGCTTGGCCTTTGGACAGTTGATTTTTGGCCCGTTGAGCGATAAGCTCGGCCGTCGCCAGCCTTTGATTGTTTCGATGTGGTTGTTTGTGATTGCCACTTTGCTTTGTATTTTTGCGCCAACCATTGAGATATTTGTGGCTTTGCGCTTTTTGCAAGGGATTGCCGCTTCGGGTGGAATCGTCATCTCTCGTTCGATTGCCACGGATAAGTTAAAAAACAAAAATTTGACCAAGGCTTTGGC
>CALXPK010000049.1 GCA_944390265.1 uncultured Alphaproteobacteria bacterium
GTGCACCCTGCACGGTTTTTTAGAACTAAAAAATTTTTTGAGGATATGGCAGAATGTTATCTTCAGTAAGAAAACAGTCCAATTTGAGCCTTTTCGCAAAATTTGCGGAAGGTTTTGCCGTATCCAAATCTTATTATCAAGTCATATCCTACAATTATTATGTTATATCCTTTAATTTTTCACGCAAATTCAATATGCTAATCCCGTGCGAGGTGCAAAATGAGTGACATTTCATTGACCGCCTCAATGCGGAGCAATTTGCTCAGTTTGCAACAAATTTCCAAACTCCAAGACCAAACCCAACTGAGGCTTTCGACCGGCTTAAAAGTCAACTCGGCGATTGATAATCCGAGCTCGTATTATACCGCAAGCTCGCTGACCAATCGTGCCGATGATTTAAGCGCCTTGCTTGACGCAATGAGCCAAGGAATCCAGACCATTAAAGCCGCGACCGAGGGCATAGAAACCGCCGAAGAGCTCATCAAACAAATGAAAGCGATTGCCGAACAGGTTAATACTTCGACTAGTCCGGTGCCGGAAAAAAGTTATTTTGAAAAGCTGGTCGGAGAGAACGGCGCGGTTGTTTCCACCGCGGATGAACTCCGCGCGGCGGTGACTTCCGGCAAAGAAACAATTTGTGTTTATGGCCAAATCGACCTCGGTGACATTTCCACCACCGGCGGCTTGCAACTCCAAGAAAATCAAAAACTGGTCGGCGTCAACTACTTTGGCAACTTTGCTGACGGCGAAGGTTTTTCTTCTATCTCGGGCGTGGCCTCTTCAACTCTGCAGAATCTTGTTAATATAACTGAAAATGGATGTCTAGTCAGTAATTTGGATTTTTGCTTTAATAATACCTATTCTACTGGAAATTGTTATGTCATTCAAATAGATGGAAACGGCAAAAATATTTCTGCAAAATTTAAATATAAAATCAGATTTTTCAGAAAATAATACAATATTAAATATACGGGCTGCAATAAGTTCATGGAGAAATGCCTCTGTAAATATCAGCGGATATATTAATATTGAGGCGGCTGGAAAGGGGGTCAGTGGAATTTATGCTTTTAATAATTCCATAAATAATATTTCAGAAGATGCTATAATAAAAATTAATTTAGATAGTAACAATGGATACGGAATATTCTCTAATTTGAATTCTCAAACAAACATAAAAGGTAATATATATATTATATCTAATTCTGGAATAATAGCTAATTCAGGAAATGGAGGCAGTAAGACTCTTATCTCATCTACTGCGAAAATCCATGTAAACGCTAGTGGGGATACTTTAAGTAATGGTGCCAATGGGGGATATGGCAACAATATCATTTCTATTGCATCAGGTGCGAAAATAGCCATTGAGAAAAATGGGGCGACCAAATGGTATGAAGTCAAAGAAGATTATAAAGATGAAAATACTTCAACCACTAAAGACAATACAATTACCGCAGATAATATTGAAACCGAGATGAAATTGGCACAAACTTCGGCGTGGAAGACGGCCAAAGAAATTATTGAAGAGGAAAATGAGGATTATATTCTTATTCAAACTGATGAAATTGTTTCTTATCAAAAGCAATTTAACTCTGCCTTGTCGCAATATGATATGCTGATTAAAGACAGTGCCTACAAGGGCATTAACCTCTTGCAAGAAGATAATCTTAAAGTGAATTTCAATGAGGACAAGTCCGCCAATTTGTTGGTCAAAGGGGTGGACGTCACTTCGGAAAGCATCGGCTTGCTGGCGGCAGACTGGAAAAGTTCCAAAGCGGTGCAAACCAGCCTTGACCAGGTGCTGAATGCGCAAGATAAACTTCGCTCGGCTTCTACCCAGCTCGGCAATTATTATTCCATCATCACGACCCGTGATGAGTTCACCGAAAACCTCATCAATGTTTTGGAAGAAGGTGCCGACAAGCTCACCTTGGCCGATATGAATGAAGAGAGTGCCAATATGCTCTCACTCCAAACCCGCCAACAACTCGCCATAAACTCATTGTCTTTAGCGTCTCAAGCAAGTCAAGCGGTTTTACGCTTATTCTAAAAAAAAGGCGTATAGCGGGCGATTAGGGCGTTGCCTTCGGAAAAAAGTTTCCTCATGTACGCTTTTCAATTCCGACTAAGGCTTTGTTACGAAAGCTGTCGCATTCTGTCAAAGCCAAGTCTCATTGCTTTTCCTTAAAGAAAGCACATTTGGGTGCTTTCTTTTGCGGCAGAATTCCAGACTTTTTCCCTCGGCGCCTACTACTTCCCAATTCCGACTAAGGCTTTGCCCTGAAAGCTGTCGCATTCTGTCAAAGCCAAGTCTCATTGCGTCTCCTTAAAGAAAGCACATTTAGGTGCTTTCTTTTGCGGCCGTCTCCGCCTTTTTTGCGTGCCACCATTTTCATGTCACCCTGAACTCGTTTCAGGGTCTCATGAGATTCCGATGGCGCTTGGTTGTGTTTTTGCTTTTATGAGAAGAAATTTTGGGCTTTATTGTCTTTTTTTGGGGCTCAAAATCTTTTTCTTTGCTTTTTTTGGGCTTTTTTTCTACCGAAAAACCAAATTTGCCGATTTTGCGACCGAGCGTATAATAAAAACCGTGAACATAAGCCACCAGACCGGCCTTTTCAAGCCAAAGTTTGCCTTTTTCATCCAAATAGCGGTCATCAACGTCAACCGCCACAATCTCGGCCAAAAACATATCATGCGTGCCAAAGTTGGTCACGCTTTTGACCTTGCATTCCAAAGAAACCGGCGCTTCTTCAATCTGCGGAGCTTTAACCTGCGCGCAGGGTTTGGCCGTTAGCCCCATGGCTTTGAACTTATCCACGTCTTTGCCCGATTTCACGCCGCACCAGTCGGCGGCCTTGACCAAAGGCAATGTGGTGAGGTTGATGACAAATTCGCCGCTTTCTTGAATCAACTTATGCGAGTATCTGGACGGCCGGACGGAAACATAAGTCATGGCCGGATCCGAGGCAATGATTCCGGTCCAGGCCGCAGTCATAACATTTGGTTTTTCAACACTTCCGCAAGAAATGAGCGCCGGCGGCACCGGAGCCAACAAGGTGCCGGCTTTCCAAACAATTTTTGTCATATTAAATCCTTTACAATTATTAGTAATTAAATTAAGCTAAATTATAAACGCTTTATTTTATTATGCAAGCCGAGGAGACAAAATTGAATATCAAAGACGTCAATTTGTTGCAAGCCATATGCTATTTGAAAATCATAGAAAAATATGCCGGCAAAAAGCAAGCCGCCCAAAAGTTCGGTGTCTCAATTGACACTTTGAACAAATATATAGACAATCTGGAGCAAGAGCTGGGTTATAAGGTTTTATCAAGCAATGTCAAAGGCTCTTTTTTAACCCCGCGCGGAAAAGCCCTTTTGCAAAAATCAGCCGTCATAGAGCAGGTGTTGGATGATATCAAAAGCGTGCCGACCAATCTTAAAGAAATTTCCGGAGAAGTGCGGGTGGCGGTTTCTTCCATTGCCGCTTCGGCCATTTTCAGCAAAGATTTGGTCTCTTTTTATGAGCAATATCCCAAGATAAAACTTCTGCACCTCATCCGCAATGAAGACGGCCAAAAAGGCATTCCTTTTTCCGATGTTGATATTGCCCTTTCTTTGAGCTTGCCGGCAGATTCCGATTCGGTGGTGCTCTGCTCCAAAAAAATAGAATTTGGCTTTTTTGCCGCCCCGCAATACATTTCCAAACACGGATACCCGCAAAATCTGGAAGATTTGACCCAAAATCATCAAATCATCAACAAAATCGGCTATGAAAAATATATTGAAGGCTGGGAAGATTTGCTAAAAAAAGCAAAAAGTAATAATTTTGCAACCAATGTCTGTTATTATATGTATGAAGTTTTGAAAAGCGGTTTGGGCATTGGCATCATGCCGTTGCGTTTCAAGCAAGAGGGCATGTTCCATCTTGAGCATCTGCCTTGCCAAAGCAACATCTCTCTGCACTTGCTGACGCATCAGGGCAGTAAAGACATTCCCAAAAACCGCGTTGTTTTGAACTATTATAAAGACTTATTGCAAGAATTATAAACAGGGGTATTCATGCACTCGATTCATACGCTGATTGTCGATTTGACACTCATAACCATTTATGCCGGTTTGACCACGCTGATTTGCAAAAAATTCAAACAGCCGATTGTTTTGGGCTATCTTTTGGCAGGTGTCTGGGCCGGCCCGTATTTTGATCTTTTTCCAACCGTGAGCGACAAAGACAACCTCAAATTATGGGCCGATATCGGTGTCATTTTCTTGCTGTTTGGCTTGGGGCTGGAGTTCAGCTTCAAAAAAATGATGAATGTCGGCAAGTCTGCCATGATAACGGCCAACTCCAACGTGTTGTTCATGCTTTTCATAGGCTATAGCACCGGCTTGCTCTTGGGCTGGTCCACCATGGACAGTTTCTTTTTGGGCAGCATGATTTCCATGTCCTCCACCACCATTATCATCAAAGCCTTTGAAGACCTAAATATCAAAAAGCAAAAGTTCACCGATTTGGTTTTCGGCGTGCTCGTGGTGGAAGATTTGGTCGGCATTTTGCTTCTTGTGTTGCTGCCGATGGTGGCCGTGGGCAGCAGCATTGACGGCGGCCAGCTCCTGATTAGTGCCTCAAAACTGTTTTTCTTCCTCATTTTGTGCTTTATCATCGGCATCTATCTTGTGCCCACGTTTTTAAGCAAAATAAGCCCCTATTTAAATGATGAGATGTTGCTCTTAATCACGGTCAGCATGTGTTTCGGCATGGTTTTGCTGGCCACCGGATTTGGTTTTTCTTCTGCCTTGGGCGCCTTTTTAATGGGTTCCATTTTGTCAGAAACGGAACTGATTGATAAAATTGAAAAAAACATTAAACCCTTAAAAGACTTTTTTGGCGCGGTCTTTTTTGTTTCCGTCGGAATGATGGTCAATCCGGTGCTGTTTGTAGAATATATAAAACCGATTTTGGTGATTACGGCCATTGTAATGCTCGGCAACACCACGCTTTCTTGCTTGGGCTTCATTGTTTCCGGCCAACCGCTGAAGACGGCCATTTCGGGCGGTTTTTCCCTGGCGCAGGTTGGTGAGTTTGCCTTCATTATTGCCTCTCTCGGCATGAGCTTGGGCGTTTTGGATAAAAAAGTTTATCCGATTATTGTGGCCGTTTGCGTCATTACCACCTTTTTCACCCCGATGATGATTAAAGCGGCCGACCCGTTCTATAAAAAACTGATGGGCATTCTGCCGGCAAAATTGGTGGAATATTTTAATAAGACGGAAAAAGCACCGAGCGCCACACCGTCAGAAGAAAAATTGTGGAGCGAATTGTTCAAAAACTACTTTTTGCGCCTGATTTTGTTTTCGATGATACTCTATTTCATCATCATCATCTCCGGCAGCTATATCCAGCCCTTCATGCATACGCTTTTCCCGGGGCTATGGGGGCGCATCACCACCACCGCCGTCACATTGTTGCTGATGGCGCCGTTCTTAAAAGCGCTCATCGGTTGGGAAGCCATTTTGCCGAGTTTTATCATCGGCACAGTCAGATATATTTTCTTCTGGAAAAAGCCCAAATCGGCCGAAACGGCAGAAGCAGAACCCGAGGTCAAAGAAGGGGTTGTCAAAAAGCTGGAAAATCGCTTTGATTTTTGCACCGGCTGGGCAGAAAACGTGGAAAACGTGCGCAACTTTTTTGTCTCCAACAGTGTGTTGGCCAAAATTTATTACAAACTCTGGATGGGAAAAAAGAGCAATCGACTGCCGCTGGCGGTAATGACCAGCCTGAGGCTGTTGTTGATATGCTTTTTCATCGTCACGGTGGTGCACCATTTCTTAACCGAGAATGTGGAAGTAATCATGCTCATGCTCTGCGGCACGGTTTTGGTTTTGTTCCAATCGCGTTGGTTGTTGACGCAATATATGAAAATGGAAGCCCAATTCTTGGCCAATTTGCGCGGCCGTAAAACCGAGCAAGAGGAAGAAAAAGCCGAAACCGAGAAAAAATAAGTTGCCAAAAAACAAGAGTTTTAGTAATCTAAAACTGATTTTTTAAGGTTATTCAAATTATTAAAATTTTTAAATTATGGAAAAAGCATTTTTGTTTTATGATGTCAAAAGCGGAGAAGACATTGCCGATGCGGTCAGAGCCATGATATCAAAAGCTCAAAAAAACAACAAAGGCGTGGTTGCCGTTTTTAACGACATTGCAATAGCGGTCAACCCCCACAGCAAGGTGCAGGAGATTTTGGAGTTTTATTATTCCGAGTTTGCGCATTTTGCCAAGGGTTGCAAAGAAAAAATTCCGCCATCGGAAAAAAAGTCTTCCCGAGCCGAAAAATGCTATCGCGGATGTTAAAAATCTGCATAAAAAACAGCACATTTGCAAAAGTGCTGTTTTTTTTATTCAAACCAAGCGCGGATTTTTTCAAGCCATGATTGGTTGTCTTGAAAATGTTTGAGCTTGACGCTGTTTTCATCATAATAACCATATTTGGTTAAATTAGAGATAAAATCTTTAATCTGTGCCGGCATATCTTCAAGTTTTTTATCCGTGGGGGCAAAAAACAAAATATTTTTATCTTCCGGCTCTTCGAGGTTGGCGGAAACATAAGCCAGCCAAACCTGATTTTTGTCAACATAAACACCGGAGTTATAATATTGATAAAGGCCGGCCACGGCATAGTTCCGAAAAATACAATCTTGGCAAGGGTTGTCATAATAGTCATCATTAACGGATACAACCCAAGGCCCATAATATCCTTTAGGCAGATTGTTTAGAAAAAACGCATCAAAAAGGAGCAAATCGGTCGGGGCATACCATTTTTGTTGTTGCTTGCCAATATAGTCATATAAGTTAAATGTCTGATGATATTTCTTTTCAAAAGCCTGCCGGATGGATTTTTCATAAAAGTTCAGCAAACATTCTTCATCATCAAGGCAGAGATTGCGCTGTTGATACCAAGCATCATTTTTTTCCGATTTATAGTTGTCGTCAAACTCAAGGTCAGCCTTAGAGAGTTTTTCCGAAGCACAAATCTTAATTTCGCTTTGTGTTAAATCTTTGGCCCAACAATCAAAACTGGTCGGATAGCGAAACGGCAAAGATTCATGCTCATAAGTTCCGTCAATATAACCGCGCATTCCGCAAAATCCGCCCTTAATGTGTTTGACCTCAATCACGCGCTTGTCCGGATTAAGCTCAAAGGCAATGTGCTCATCAAAATTATCTCCGTTTTCACGAATTTTTTTATAATATTTGGCATTGTTTCCGCTGATTTTAAATGTTCCGTCCACATCGCAGGTATAGGCTCCATGTGCGGAAGAAATCTCAAAATCACAGTTTTTGTCTTTACAAGCCGTAATAATAAGCACTCCGCCGGAACTTGGGTCATATCTTCCGCTTTCCCATCTTCCTTCCCAAGGAGATGCGGCATGGGCGTTACTTAAAACAAAAAAACTCAACAAAAGATAAGACAGCAGGCGGAAAAGCATATGAAAATCCTCAATTAAGATTGATAATTTTCAAGTATAATATATTATGGTTGAAAAACAACCATAATTTGGCAATGATAAAATGAAAAAAACAATCAAGATTAGTCTCTATTTTTTGCTGGAAATTTTGTTTGTCGGCATCAGCCTTTTTTGTGCGGGAGTAATGCTGAGCAATGACCACCAAAGCGGAGAAATTTGCATCACACCCTCTTATGGCGCTCAAATCCGAAACTATTTGGAGTTTGGCTGGGATAACTATTTTCATTGGTTTAGAAAAGATGAGAGAGAGCCTTGCCGCTATCAAACCTATATCATCGTCTCATTTTATTTTTTGATTTTGCCTTTGTACACGGGCTTGAAAGTCTATGCTAAAAGCCATTGCCCGAAAATGTTGTCTTGGAAAATTATCGCCTTGGAATTAGGTCTTTATGTGGCTTTATATTTATATTTTTTGTTCCATCGGACAAATTTCATCATAACCTTTGATAGTTTCGGCAACGCTTGTTTGGGGGCCGTCAGATTTTTCCTGCCTTTGATAATCTATGGCGGAATGATAGTCGGCGCGTTTAGAAAAGAAATATCAGAGTTGAAAACGAGTTGAATTTTAATTCCGGCCGAAAGCGCAACAAAAAAAGCACCGTAAAAAGGTGCTTTTTTTATAAATGGTGCGCTAGGCTGGAGTAGAAAAACAATTTGGAAAATTATTTTTCGCCGACAGGCGAAGATTTGTTAGAGAGCAAGGGAGAGAAGCGACCGCGGCGAAAGTTACAAAACGAGTGACCGCAGCGAGTTAGCGGCTGAATGGCAGCCGCTTAGGAGCCAGAGGAATTTTAATTCCGGCCGAAAGCGCAACAAAAAAAGCACCGTAAAAAGGTGCTTTTTTTATAAATGGTGCGCTAGGCTGGAGTAGAAAAACAATTTGGGGAATTGTTTTTCGCCGACAGGCGAAGTTTTGTTAGAG
>CALXPK010000050.1 GCA_944390265.1 uncultured Alphaproteobacteria bacterium
TAAGAAGAGGCTAGGCGAAAAGGCGAAGTTTTGTTAGCGAGCGAGGGAAGCGTGAGCTTTCCGCGGCGAGGTTAAAAAACGAGTGACCGAAACGAAGTTGGCGAGGGACGAGCCTTACGGAGTAAGAGAATGTTCGATCCTTGTCATACCCACCAATAAAAAAACAGCCTACCTTGTGTAGGCTGTTTTTTTATTGATAGTATCAGCTTCAAGCTCGAACTTGTGAACCCGTGTCAAATGAACCCGTGTCAAATCAAAGAAAAAGAGAAACAGTTTGATACGGAACAAAACTGATGGGGGCAAGCTGCCTCCGGCTTGTATTGATAATATAAAAAATATATGATAAATAAAAAATGTTTATGTAATTTTTAAGTATATAGATATGAAAACAGCAAACGACAAAAAAGCAACCGTATTATCAAGCCGCTATCTTGAGCACAAACCATGGTTGACGGTGAGAGAAGACAAAATTCAATTGGCCAACGGCGTGATTATTCCGGAATATTTTGTTTTGGAATACCCCGATTGGGTCAATGTTTTGGCCATAACCAAAGACAAAAAGTTTTTGCTGGTACGTCAATATCGTCACGGAACCGGAACCACTAATTATGAACTTTGCGGCGGTTGCGTTGATAAGGAAGATGCATCACCTCTTGTGGCTGCTCAGCGTGAGTTGTTGGAAGAAACCGGATTCGGCAAAGGAACATGGCGTTTCAATTTGAAAATGTCTGCCAACCCCAGCACTTCCAACAATTGGACCTATAATTTTATTGCCGAGGGTGTGGAACAGGTTGGCAAGCAACATTTGGACGGCGGCGAGGATATTTCCTTTGAGCTTCTTTCTTTGGATGAGATTAAGACCTTGCTCAAAAACAACGAAATCATCCAGTCGGTACATGCTTGTGCTTTGTGGAAATATTTGGCAGAAAATCATCTGCTGTAAGTGAAAAAAAAGAGCCTTAAAAAAGGCTCTTTTTTTATTAATGTTGTTCTTTTTTAATGAGATGATATTGCCACATGATAATAAGCGCAACCAACGGCAAGAAAATCTCACTGCTTTCTTCCAAAAGCGACCAAAGGTCAATTTGTTCACGCGGCAAAGAAGCGCCGTCATGAGCGTGGCGCCAGTTGCCGGGAAATCTGTCGGCAAATTTGGCAAAAACCAAATCGCAGCACAAAACCGCGGTTGACCAAGTGACTGTGTTCATCTTGAAAAAAGAGGTGACAAGATGCTTGGTATATTTGACGGCAATATAGATAAGCATGCCGAAAACAACCAGCAACACTAAACCGAAAATGATTTTTTCGGAAAGCGGGTTGTTTGGGTTTAAGAAAAATCTAGATTTGAACGGGGTTGAGTCAGTTGAAGAAAGGTGGTGTTGAATGCCGGCCTCACGCAGCAGCGCGCAAACCGCGAGCAAGAAATAAACCACCCAATCTAGCTTGGCCTTGCCCTGATAGTCGCGGTAAAAATAGAGCATGCCGCACAAGAGCAAAGCATAGCCGCAATAAGTGGCAATATCAATAATTTGTCCGTCTTCGGTAATGGCAAATTTTTGTTCGGGGAAGAAAATCAAGACCACGGCCAAAATAGCACCCCAGGCAATCAAAAAGAACAGCGGAGTGAAGAAAGGAGATAAAAACATTTTTTTCATGATAACAATCCTTAAAATAAAATTTTTACAAAATATAATGCATAATATTTAATTTCGCCAGCACAAAAAATATATAAACAGGATAAATAAGAATGTTTATTAAAGTTTTGTTATTGAGTTTGTGTTTCAATAAACAAAACAAATAAAGGAAAAACAATGCGTAAAGATTTTTATATTTTCCGACACGGCGAGACTGATTATAACAAAGAAAAGCGCTGGCAGGGGAGCGGGATTGATGCCGAACTGAATGAAAACGGCAAAAAACAAGCCGAAAAGCTGATTGAAAATTTGCTCGGTAAAAACCTGCAAATCATATATAGCAGTGGGTTAAGACGGGCGATTAAAACCGCCGAGATTGTGGCGGCGGAATTGGGTGTGGAAACCAAAATCATCACCGATTTGCACGAGGGCAATTTGGGCCAAACCGAAGGCATGCTCAAAAGCGAAGTGGCGGTAAAATATCCGGAAATATACAATCTCTGGTATGATGAAAATGTGGACCATTGGGACATCACATTCCCCGGCGGAGAAACCAAACGCCAAATTTTCAACCGCATGCACAAAGTGCTGGAGAGCCTGCTTCATACCAAAGAAAGCGTTATCGGCATTGCCTCGCACGGGGCGGCGATTCGCTATCTGTTGCTGGGGCTGGGCTATCGCATCGGCAAAATGGAAAATTGCCAGATGTTTCACTTGGTGTATGAAGACGGCAATTGGCGTCTGGAAGATTAAATTTTAGAGCAAACGTCAACCCAATCCCATGCGTTGCTCACTTCAAAGAGGAGTTGCGGCGTGAGTTCAATCGCCGAGTTTGAGCTGCCGCAAGCCGGAAAAACCGTGGCAAAACGCAACAAAGATTCATCTAAATAAACGGCAATCTCGTCGCTGGGCAGGCCAAACGGGCAAACCCCGCCGATTTTGTGACCGGTGTATTTTTCCACTTCGGCGGCAGAAAGCATTTTGGCCTTGGTTTGGAAATAGGCTTTATATTTGTGATTATCAATTTTGGTATCACCGGCACAAACAATCAGCACAATTTTGTCGGGAAGTTTGAAAGCAAGCGTTTTGGCGATTCGAGCCGGTTCCGTGCGCAAAGCCGCGGCGGCCTCTTTAACCGTGGCCGAAGATTGGCTAAACTCACGAATTTGTGATGCCAGATTAAATTTTTCCAGATAGTGACGCACAGCCTCAATCGACATGGTTCAAAACTCTTGCTTGAGGTCGCGGTTGAACATGTCTTTGATGGTCGATTTAATATCGGCTTTTTCATAAATCACTTTGTAGAGCGCCTGACAAATCGGCATATCAATATTTTCTTTATCGGCAATGAGCTTAACCGCTTTGAGTGTCGGCACGCCTTCGGCCAATTTGCCGAAATCTTCACCGCGGGCAAATTTTTCACCAAACATACGGTTGTGACTATGTTGCGAAAAAAGCGTGGCTTCATAGTCGCCCAAGTGAGATAAACCGTAAGCCGTTTGCGGGTTGCCGTTAAAATGCTTAATAAAGCGTCCCACCTCAACCGGTGCGCGCGCCATCAAAGCGCCTTTCAAACCATACCATTCCAAACCGTCCAAAATGCCGGCCGCCAGACCGATAACATTTTTAAGCGCGGCGCCGATTTGGTTGCCGATAAGGTCATTGCCGTAATAAAAGCGGATGAGACCACTTTGCAGGAGTTTAATCAAATAATCTTTGGTTTCAAATTCATCACTGTCAATCACAGCGCAGGAGGGAACGCCTTTCATATAATCCTGTACATGACCTGGGCCGGCCAAAATGGCAATATGAATATCTTGTTTGATTTCCTCTTTCATAATTTCAAACATGGTTTTGGCGGTAGATTCTTCCAAGCCTTTCATGGCCAAGAGAAAAGTTTTGCCCTTCAAATCAAAAGCGCTGAGCTGTTTGCACAGCCCGCGAAAATATTGGCAACCGACCGAGATGATGATGGTATCGTTTTGCAAAACATCGGCAATATTATCATGCAGAACCATATTGTCGGAAAGAGAGAGGTATGGATTTTTTCTTGTATCGCGCAGCTCAATAAAGTTAGGCGAGGTGGGGATATCATACATATCTGCGCCGCTGATTTTGTCTTTGCAATAGTTTGCGGCATACCAAGCCAAGAAAGTTCCCCAACGACCGCAGCCGATTAACGAAATATTTTTCATCTTAAAATCCTTACAAAACATCAAAAAAATTATATATAGAAATAGAACAACGACGCACAAAATTCAATCTTAAAAGCTGAACTTTGCATAAAAAATAAATGGTTTGATAATCAGGTTAAGAAAGCCCTTTTTTGGCTCTTTGGCGGGTGACAATGGCGTTGATATGGTCAAATTCCTGAAAAGATTGATAAGCATAATCGTGGCTTTTTTTGTCACAATCATAAAAGACCTTGTTGGCCAGAGTGTCAATAGCATTATCAATGCGGCGGAAAGCAGCATTATAATCGGCGCTGAAGTTGTTTTTGACTTTTCTTTTGACGAGCTGATGATATGCCGAAATGACCTTTGCAGTCTCATCGGCCGAATTGGCGTATCCTTTTTGTTCAAAGTCACGCATGATTTGTGCAGTTGTTTGGTAAAAGCACTTATTTGTTAAAATACTCTTTTGCTTCCTATTGTTACTATCAATTATCATCGATATAACATCCTACATTAAATCTTGACGAAAGTCTTATCACATAAAATTTCAATTTGCAATATCAAAAGCAATGTCTTTAACGCTAATCATATTAGCAAAAGAAAGTTAAGAGAAGTTTAACTTGAAAAAAAGAGCCTTACCTCAAAGAGGTAAAGCTCTTAAAAAAAGTTATCCGACATTACCGAACGGATTAACGTCTTTTTCTTTGTTCTCAAGGGTTTTTCGCAAATCAAACCAGTTGAGGATAACGGTTGAGACATAAATGGAAGAATATGTCCCGATTAAAATACCCCAAACCAGAGTGAAAGAGAAGCTGAGCAAAGCATCGCCGCCCCAAATTAAAAGCGCAATCGAGGCCAGCAAAGTTGTCAAACCGGTGAGCAAAGTGCGTGAGAAAATATCATTCACGCTTTTGTTCAAAAGCTGAATTTGCGGCATAGTTTTATATTTGCGCAGGTTTTCTCTGATTCTGTCATAGGTCACCACGGTATCGTTGACCGAATAACCGGCCAAGGTCAAAATGGCGGCCACGGTGGTCAAGCTAAAATCAATCTGGAAGAGCGAGAGCAGACCGACGGTCACCGAAATATCGTGAACCAAACCCAGCATGGCGCCCAAAGCAAATTGCCATTCAAAACGGAACCAAATGTAAAGAGAAATTCCCAAAACGGCAATGATAGAGGCTAAAACACCGTCTTTTTTGAGTTCATCGCCGACTTGCGGACCAACGAGTTCAACGCGGCGGATTTCCACATCATTACCGAGAATTTTCTTAATTTCGTTCACGGCCTTCATTTGCTCTTTTTCATCAAGCATCTGAGCCTGAGCGCGGATCATCACCTCGGTTCCGGTTTCGCCGATGGTTTGCAGGTTCACTTCGCCGATATCCAAACTATCAAGCTCGGTGCGTAGCTTGTCCAAATCAATAACTTGTTCATCTTTAATTTCCATCAAAATACCACCGGAAAAATCAATTCCGTAGTTAAAACTCTTGGTGGCAATAAAGAAGATAGCCAAGACCATGCTGAGGCCGGAAATAAAATAAGTCCATTTTCTGGCGCCCAAAAAGTCAATATTTGTATCTTTGGTAATCCAACTAAAAAGTTTCATTTTCTTATTCCTTATCCTTAGATTGGCAATCTGGTTGGCTTATAGCGCTCAATCCAAGTCGCAATAATCACACGTGTGACCGTAACGGAGGTGAACATGGAGGTTAAAATACCAATGGTCAAAGTTACGGCAAAACCTCTGACCGGACCTGTTCCAAAGTAGAAAAGAACAAAGGCGGCCACAAGGGTGGTGAGGTTAGAGTCCAAAATGGTGGCCCAAGCCTCGCGGAAGCCGGCTTCAGCGGCATCGCGGGTCGAACGACCAAGTTTAACTTCTTCACGCATACGTTCAAAAATCAGCACGTTGGCATCCACGGCCATACCCACGGTCAAAATCACACCGGCAATACCCGGCAGGGTAAGCGTGGCTCCCATCAGGCTCAAAATGCCGAGCATCAGGAACAAGTTCATGAACACGGCCACGGTGGTGAACAAACCAAACAAACCGTAAGCGGCAATCATAAAGACAATAACCGCAATCAAACCAATCACGCAGGCAATGGCTCCGGCTTGAATTGAGTCAGCACCCAAACCGGCACCGACCGTGCGTTCTTCCAAAACTTCCAAAGGTGCAGGCAAAGCACCGGAACGCAAGAGCAAAGCCAAATCATTGGCCGATTTCACGGTAAAACTGCCGGTAATCACGCCGCTACCGCCCAAAATGGCACCTTGAATGGTTGGGGCGGAAATCACTTCATTATCCAAAACAATCGCCAGTCTTTCGCCAACATTGTTTTTGGTGGCTTCACCGAATTTTTTACCGCCGATAGAGTCAAATTTGAAGCTGACCACGGCTTCGCCTTCTTGGAAGGCCGGTTGCGCGTCAATCAAATTTTCACCGCTGACAACAGGTTTGCGGTTAATAACATAAGAACCGCCATCAGAACCCGGAACAATGCGCGAAGCATTAGAGAGCTTGCCGCGGCGGGCATCAGCGCTGGTGGTGTTGGAGTCAACCATGTGGAAAGAAAGTTTTGCGGTTTTACCGAGCAATGTTTTCACATATTCGGGGTTTTGCAAACCGGGAAGTTGAACCACGATTCTGTCCACGCCTTGGCTTTGAATAACCGGCTCTTTGGTGCCGAGCTCATCAATACGGCGGCGAACAATTTCAATAGATTGGTCAACAATTTTGCGTTTGAGTTGGTTTAAGGCCACATCAGTGTAAGAAAGACGAACCGTTCCGTCAGACAACTCTTCCACGTTCAAGCCGTCTTCAATTTTGCGGAAGGCTGCCATGGCTTTGTTACGAGAATTGAGATTTTCAATTTTAACGGTCACATCATCTTCGCCGGCGCGCAAGTTTTGGTAGCGGATTTTGTTTTCGCGCAAAACCTGACGCACGGAATCTTCAATTGTGCCCATTCTTTCTTTAATCACATCATCGACCTTCACTTCCAACAAGAGGTTAGAACCGCCTTGCAAGTCAAGACCGAGATTCACCGGTTGCCACCATTTCGGCAAACTGTCTTTATTGGGTAAAAAGTTCGGAATTGTGAAAAAAATACCCAAAACACAGATGGCAATGATGATAAATATTCTTGCTTTAGATAATTTATACATGCTTCATGCCTTATATTAATTATTTTTTGTTTGAGTTGGCAGCTTTGCCCTTGGCTTTGCCTTTTTCTTTGGTGGGGAGTTTAACCTCATCGGTCACCACTTCGCGCACCATGGAGCGCACCATCTTAATGCGCACACCGTCGGCAATTTCAAGGGTCAAATCGAAAGGTTCGGCCTCAACAACCTTGCCGTAAACACCGCCGTTGGTGATAACTTCATCACCTTTTTTAATGGCGGCAAGCATAGCCTCTTGTTGTTTGATTTTCTTTTGCTGCGGACGAATGAGCAAAATGTAAAAAATCAAAAAGATGAGTGCAAGTTGAATAAACATACCGGTCACGGAGCCTTGAGAAGCGGCGGCATCGGTTGTTTGAGCAAGAGCATCACTGATAAACATACTTTTCTCCTTATAAATTAACTTCTGCAGAGTATAAAATAAAATTATTCAAATATATAGGTGAAAAACAACATTTTCACAAGTATTTTAAAGTTTTTATTGAACAAATTGGTTTGTAAAAGCGCCTCACACTTTGCGAACATAGTCTTTCATCAGCTTTTTCAAGCCATAATTATCAAAGACAATGCCGAGTTTGTCACCTTCCACCGCAATCACTTTGCCGTAGCCGAAAGTTTCATGATAAACTTTGGTCCCGACCAGTGTTGAAGACATCAAATTTTTGGCGCTTTGCTTGGCCTTATACATGCTGCCGCTCCAAGAAGATGAAAATTCATCATCGGAAACATAGCTGTATCGGTCGTTATCGTCATAAGAGCTGTGTTCTTTTTTCTTGGCACCCCAAGACGGTATGGCCGAGTGAGATTTATAGCTATTGTAATTATTGCCGGAAAAATAGTTGGCGGCATTGTTAACAATCTCAATATTCTGCGGCGGCAGTTCATTGATAAAACGCGAGGGCAGGTTGTTTTGCCATTGGCCGTAAACGTGTCTTCCGTGAGCCATCGTTATAAACAGTTTTTTGCGCGCACGGGTAATGGCCACATAAGCCAAGCGGCGTTCTTCTTCCAGAGCCTCTGTGCCGCCTTCGTTAAGACAACGTTGCAGAGGAAACAAACCTTCTTCCCAACCGGGGAGAAAGACCACGTCAAATTCCAAACCTTTGGCCGAGTGGAGTGTCATCAATGTAATCATATCCTCATTGGCTTGGTTGTCGTTATCCATCACCAAGCTGACATGCTCCATAAACTCGGAAAGTGTTGGATGTTTTTCAATATCGCTCATCACGTTGACAAGTTCTTTCAGGTTTTCAAGGCGCCCCGGAGCCTCAACCGAAGTATCGGCTTTGAGCATATCAATATAACCGGAATCTTCCAAAATTTGCGAGGCCAGCTCATCGGGCGTAACCGCCTGTATGGTGCGGCGCCAATCTTCAAATTTGTTCATCAAATCGGCAAGGGCGGTTTTGGCTTTGCCGGTGATTAAACCTTCGGCAAGCATTTGTTGAATGGCGGCATAAAGAGAAATGTGATTGTCGCGAGCAAAGTTCTCAAATTTTTCTACTGACTTGGCCCCGATTCCTCTCGCCGGTTTGTTAATGATTCGCTCCAAAGCCAAATCATCGCTCGGTTGCAAAACCACGCGAAAATAGGCCAAAGCATCTCTGATTTCGGCACGTTCATAGAACTTCAATCCGCCCACCACTTGGTAAGGCAGAGCTTCGGAAATAAATTTTTCTTCAAATTCGCGGGTTTGCGCGGCGGTGCGAACCAAAATTGCCATATCGGCATAAGCAAACCCCTGACGGTGCAACGATTCGATGTTGTCTGCCACAAACTGGGCTTCTTCTTCGCCGTTGTAGGTGCTCACCACTTTAATCTTGCTGTTTTCGGCTTGTTTGGCCGGAGAGTTTTCGGCAACTTTCAAGGTTTTGCCCAAGCGGCCTTGGTTGTGGCTGATGAGGTTGGAAGCCGCGGCCAAAATATTGGCGGTTGAAC
>CALXPK010000051.1 GCA_944390265.1 uncultured Alphaproteobacteria bacterium
CTTATCACTATGCTCCAAAGAATCAAGCACTTGCTCGGCACGTTTGACCACCAACTTGGGCAAGCCCGCCAATTTGGCCACATGAATACCGTAAGACCTGTCGGCGGCACCATCAATCACTTCATGCAAGAAAATAACATCGCCGTTGAACTCTTTGATTTTCATGCAATGCAAGCTCATGTTTTTCAGCTTGCTGTTCAACAAGGTCAATTCATGATAGTGGGTGGCAAACAAAGCTCTACACTTATTGACATCATGCAGATGTTCCACCACCGCCCAGGCAATCGACAAGCCGTCATAGGTTGCCGTGCCGCGGCCGATTTCATCCAAAATGACAAAGGAGCGCTCGTCGGCCTGATTCAAAATGCTGGCGGTTTCAACCATCTCTACCATGAAAGTGGAGCGGCCGCGCGCCAAATCATCGGATGCGCCGACACGTGAGAAAATTTTATCAACAACGCCGATATGGGCTGACTTGGCCGGAACATAGCACCCCATTTGTGCCATAATGGCAATAATGGCATTTTGGCGCAGAAAAGTGGATTTACCGGCCATGTTTGGTCCAGTCAAGAGCCAGATTTTGCCGGTTTCTTCACTCAAGACACAATCATTGCCGACAAAGGCGCCGTTATGCTCTTTATTGATGGCGGCTTCCACCACCGGATGCCGACCTTCTCTCACGTCAAAGACCAAACTTTCATCCACCACCGGACGGGTATAATTTTGCTCGATGGATAAATCTGCCAATGCGGCGGCCACATCCAACTCGGCCAGAGCTTTTGCGGTGTGCGAGATATCCTCCGACAAACGAATCACATCCTCAACCATTTGGGCAAAGAGTTCCAGCTCCATGGCCAAGGCTTTGTCCTCGGCTCCGCGGATTTTGTTTTCCAGCTCGGTCAACTCCACCGTGGTAAAGCGGGTGGCGTTCAAAACCGATTGTCTGTGGATGAAAAACTTGTTTTCGAGCATTTGCGATGCAAACTTGCTCGGCGTTTCCACAAAATAGCCAATGACATTGTTATATTTGATTTTGAGCTGCGGGATGCCGGTATCTTTCATATATCTGGCCTGCATTTCCATCAGCATTTTGTGACTATCGTTTTTGATATGGCGAATCTCATCCAAGGGCGGATAATAGCCTTCTTTAATGAAACCGCCGTCACGTGCCAAAAGCGGCAAATCTTCATCTAAAGCCGCCAAAATTTTATTGACCAGCTCTTGCTGATAGCCCAAGCGCTCCAAAATATCTTTCACGGCCGGCGGCATATCTTTTATCATTTGTCCGTCGGGCTTATGCGAAAAATCGGCCAGCAGGTTTTTGATTTGCGGCACCAGATTCAAGCCTTGGCCGATGTTGGCTAAATCGCGCGGGCCGCCTCTGCCCAAGCTCAGGCGCGATACGGCACGTTCAATATCGGGGCAAGAACGCAACATCTCGCGAAAATCTTCCCGAACGCTATTGTTCTCGCGGAAAAACTCAATGGCATCCAAGCGGTCGTTAATCTCGGCAATATCAAGCAATGGGTTGGCAATGCGGTTGTGCAACAATCTGCCTCCGGCACCGGTGACGGTTCTGTCCAGCACGCCGAACAGGCAAGCGTTTTTATCGCCGGTCAGGCTTTCGGTCAGCTCCAAAGAACGACGGGTGGCGCCGTCAATCTCGATGACCTTATTTTCATGCAGTTTTATCGGTTTTTCGACTCTCGGAATTTTGCCTTTTTGGGTATTTTCAATATAATCCAATAGCAACCCCGCGGCGATGACTTCCGGCTTGGTGAAAGCGCCGAAAACTTCCAGCGAGTGCACTTCATAAACTTCCTTTAATCTCTTTAAAGCATTTTCATAATTGAAACGGGCTTGCGGCAAAACACTCAGTTGCTCGCGATATTCTTTTAAGACCTCGAAGATTTTGGCGTTTTGCAAAAAGTTATCCGAAACCAAAATTTCAACCGGATTCAAACGTGCCAAAACGGTGCTTAAAACCACGGCCTCGTTTTTATCTCGCAAATTGACATCTTGGGTATAAAAATCGCCGGTGGAAACATCTATCCAGGCCACGCCCATCACATCATTGACCCTAGCAAAAGAGAGCAAAAAATTGTTCTTTTTAGAATCGAGTAAATGATCTTCGGTCAAGGTTCCGGCCGTGACCAGACGAATGACATCTCTTTTGACAACTGATTTGGCGCCTCTTTTCTTGGCTTCTTTGGGGTCTTCGGTTTGCTCACAAATGGCCACTTTATAGCCTTGTCTGATGAGTTTGGCCAGATAGCTCTCATAAGCATGGAAAGGCACGCCGCACATCGGCACATCTTCTCCCTTATATCTGCCGCGTTTGGTCAAGGCTATGTCCAAGGCTTTGGAGGCCGTGACGGCATCATCAAAAAACAGCTCATAAAAATCGCCCAAGCGATAAAACAACAGATAGTCTTTATGCGCGTTCTTGATTTGCAAATATTGCGCCATCATCGGTGTTATGTTATTCAAATTTTCCGTCATCTTTTTTCTAAAAATTTATTAAATTTAAACTTGTTTGCATAATAGTATATTTATAGGCTTAGTCTAGAACTTTTTGCAACTTATGGAACAAAAGCATGTTAAAATTTGGGCATAATTTATTTAATTTTGAAAAAAGCAACCGTTTTGTGCAACGCGTGATTTTTCTTTCCATTCCGACAGCCATGGTTTTTCTTCTCTTGGTGGCCGTTCAGCTTATGTCTCCGGTGATGGCGATTGTTTCTTATGCTTCCATCATCATTTTCAACGTGATTTTGTTGTTCCCGATTACCTTTGAAATGCAACAGGTGAAAAAATATATTGAAACACTGGCCGCAGGCAACGACTTTGACGAAGCCAAAATGAAACTTTCTGAAAAAGATGCCAAAGCCATTGTGGATGCCGTGAACAATATGCATAGCTTTTGGGCGCATAAAACCGATATTTTGGAAGCCCAAACCATCTCGGATACCGCCGTGTTGGACTCCCTTCCCGACCCGATTATGATGATTGACCGCACCGGCAACATTCTGGGCGCCAACCTTTCGGCTCGCACCAATTTCGGCAAAAATATCACCAACAAAAATATTGACCATGTTTTTGATTCCAACAATTTTATTGAGGCCGTGTCCAAAGTTTTGCGCAAAGAAAGCGCCTCGGAAAACCTTATTTTTTATGTTAAGAAACCAACACCGCAAAAGCTCTATGCCCATATCAAACAACTGCCGTGGATGTCTAAAGGCCGAGCCGTGGCGGTGATTTCCATTTATGACCTGACCAAGGCCATGAAAATTGAAAAAATGCAATCTGACTTTGTGGCCAACGCCAGCCACGAGTTGCGCACGCCGCTGGCCATTATCTCCGGCTTTATCGAAACTTTGCAAACAACCGCGCATGATGACGAACAAGCCCGCGATAATTTTTTGAAAATTATGAAAGAGCAAGCCGAATATATGTCTTCTTTGATTGAAAATTTGCTCTCTCTTTCCAAAATTGAGATGAATCAAGACCAAAAGCCCGACGGCAAAGCCAATGTTTGCAAATTGGCGACAGAGGTTCAGGAAGCCTTGTCGCTCAAAGCCAAAGAACGCGGCATCAACATCAAAATCAGAGAAGAAAGCCATATTCCTGAAATTACCGCCGATGCCGGTCAGGTTAAACAACTTATCCAAAATTTGACCGACAATGCCCTCAAATACGGCTTGGCTGACAGTGATGTGACCATCAGCATCTATAAAACCGATAACATTCCGCCGTCAAAAAGCTATAAGGTGGCTGAGGGCAAGGCCGTGGCCGTGTCTGTTAACAACAAAGGCCCAAAAATCAGCCCCGAAAATTTGGCGCGCCTGACCGAGCGTTTTTTCCGCCTGCAAGAGCACAAAGACCTCAATATTAAAGGTACCGGACTCGGGCTTTCCATTGCCAAACACATCATTCTGCGCCACCGCGGCAATTTGACCGTGACCTCAACCTCTTATAACGGCACCACATTCACCATCTATCTTCCGGTTCATCAATAGATTGTAAAAAATGTTTTGAGGCCGTCTATATTTTCAATTTTTGCTTTATCTTCTCGGCAATGTCGAGATAAGCCTTGGCATAAGGACTGTCCGGCATGGCGTTCACAATCGGGGTGCCGTTATCGGCATTTTCTCTGATTGATAAATGCAGAGGAATCTCGCCCAAGAATGTTTCGCCCATTTCTTCGGCGGTTTTCTTGGCGCCGGCATGACCGAAAATATCAGCCCTCGTTCCGCAATGCTCGCAAATATAATAGCTCATATTTTCAACAATGCCCAAAATCGGCACATCCACACGCTTGAACATATTCACGCCTTTAATGGCATCAATCAACGCTATGTCTTGCGGGGTGGAGACAATCACAATGCCATCCAAATCCAATCTTTGCGACAAGGTAATTTGAATGTCACCAGTGCCGGGGGGCATATCAATCACCATCACGTCAATCTCACCCCAGTTGGTCTGGGTCAAAAGCTGTTCGATGGCGCCGCAGGCTTTGGAGCCGCGCCAAATTAGCGGCTGATTTCTATCAATCAACGTGCCGATTGACATCGACTCAATGCCGCAACTCTCAAAGGGTTCAAAAGTTTGGCCATCGGTTGTGGCCAATTTTTCGCCTTCATAGCCCAGCATGGTGGGAAGCGACGGGCCATAAATATCGGCATCAAAAGCAGCCACTTTCAAGCCGAGTTTGCTCAAAGCCAAAGCCAAGTTGACTGCGGTGGTCGACTTGCCGACACCGCCTTTGCCCGAAGCCACGCCGATGATTTTTTTAACCTTACCGACATTATATTTTTCCACCTGCGGGCGCAAATGTTGCACTTTTTTATCAGCGGTGTAAATCACCGAAACTTTGTCAATGCCATCCATGGCCGCAACCGATTTTTCTATAATCTCGGTCACTTCTTTTTGTTCTTCTTCGCTTTGCAGCGTGATAATGGCTCTTTTGCCGAAAACCTTGATACTTTCAATTTTCTCACTCGTAAAAAACTGTTCCACAATGGCTTTAATTTTTTCTTCCATAATTTTATATTCCTGTTGATAAAAATCTCTGTTCTTGCATGTCTTTCCCTCTTTTATATTATATAAATATTTTAGTCAAACAAATAACAGAGGTAATATTTATGGCAAAAATTGAAGGACCTTGGGGGAATAATGAACCCGATAATCCGTGGCAAACCATACCCATGGAAGAAAAAAAGCCTAAAACCGTGAAGATTGAGGCCTTTCGCGGCGATAATAATATGCCGCGCCCGACTATCGGTTTTGGCATCATCGTGATTTTGATTTTGCTCACCTGGCTGTCTTCCGGTTTTTATCAGGTGCAACCCAATGAGCAAGGCGTGGTTTTGCGCTTCGGCAAATATTTGGAAACCACCGATGCCGGCTTGCATTATCACCTGCCCTACCCGATTGAAAAGGTGGAAAAGGTCAATTTTTCGCAAGAAAGAAGTATCAACCTTGGGGTGCAAGAAGCCTATAACGTCCGCAACACGATTGGAATCCGTAACGGAAACTCTTATAGCTCCGACCCGCTCAAGACCTTTACCGAAAGCCATATGCTGACCGGAGATGAAAATATTGTCGACATCAACCTCACCATTGTTTGGAAAATCGGCAATGTGAAAGATTATCTCTTCAACATGCGCGACCCCGACCAAACCGTGCGTGTGGCCGCTCAATCGGTTTTGCGCGAGATTGTCGGTCAATCGCAAATGCAATCCATCATCACCGGTGACCGCGGCAAAATTGAAGACGAAACCAAGGCCGAGTTACAAAAAGTGCTCGATGAGTTCGGTTCCGGCGTAACCATTGTTCGTGTCAAACTGCAAAAGGCTGACCCGCCGAAACAAGTTGTTGATGCTTTTAATGAGGTTCAACGTGCCAAAGCCGATATGGAGCGCTATAAAAACGAAGCCGAGGCTTATCGCAATGAGATTGTGCCCAAAGCCAAAGGTGAAGCCTCTAAACGCGTGCAAGATGCCGAAGCCTATCGCGAAGCCGTGGTCAGCAAAGCCAATGGTGATGCCGAACGTTTTCTCTCGGTTTACAATGCTTATAAGGACGGCAAAGAAGTCACCCTCAAACGTATGTATTTGGAAACCATGGAAGACGTGTTGTCCAAGTCTGACAAAGTGATTATCAATCCGTCCGAAAACGGCAGCAATGTTCTGCCTTATCTGCCCTTGGATAAGCTCGGTTCAAAAACAAAGACTCAGGAGTAAAAAGATGAACGACAAATCTAAAGTTTTTCTCATTGTTTTAGCCGCAATCGTGCTTTTGGTTGCCGCCAATACTTTTTACGTTGTGAGCCAAACCGAGCAAGCCATCGTTCTCCAGTTTGGTGAACCGGTACGCGAGGTGAAAGAACCGGGACTGAAAATTAAAGTGCCGTTTATCCAAAATGTTATTCTTTATGATAAACGTCTGCTTAACCTTGACCCGCCGGCGCAAGAAGTGGTTTTGAACGACAAAAAACGTCTGGATGTGGACAGCTTCACCCGCTACCAAATTGTTGATCCGCTCAAGTTTTATCAAACCGTGCGCACCGAAGAGCAAGCCCGCAGCAAGTTGGAAGAGATTGTCAACTCTTCTTTGCGCAAAATTTTGGGTCGAATCACGTTGCAAGAACTGCTCTCGCAACAGCGCAATCAGATTATGAAAGACATCAGCTCGGCGGTTAAAGTTGATGCCGCCCAAATCGGGGTGAGCGTAGCCGATGTGCGCATTCGCCGCGCCGATTTGCCGATTGAGGTGTTGCAAGCCATCAATGCCCGCATGAAGTCGGAACGCGAAAGAGAAGCCAAAGAGTTTCGCGGGCAAGGGCAACAAATTTCTCAGCAAATCCGCGCTCAGGCCGAAAAAGAACGCACCATCATTGTGGCCGATGCCGAGAAAAAAGCTCAAATCATCCGCGGTAACGGGGATAAAGAAGCAATTGAAATTTGGAACAAAGCCGCCGGCGTTGACCCCAAGTTTTATGCTTATTACCGCTCGTTGGAGGCTTATCGCAAAGCCATGGCTGATGGCGACACCTCAATGGTCTTGGCGCCGAACTCCGAATTTTTTGAATATTTCGGAAAATCTATGAAAGGCGGAAATTAAAAATTATGTTGAGCAAAAAAAATATTGTTTGCGGTTTGTTGTTTTGGGTTTTGAGCGTGTTAGACGCTCAAGCCCAAAGCGTTTATCCTTCTTTTGCCGATTTGGCAGAAAAACTGCTTCCTTCGGTTGTCAATATTTCCACCACGCACGACAAAAACGACATCAACAGTGAAGAAGATGAGATTAATAACCATATTGAAACAACCGTCGACAGTATTTTTAATGCACCTATTACGAACAAAGTTTCTTTAGGCTCTGGTTTTATCATTGATAAAGACGGCTATATCGTCACTAACAACCATGTGATTGACAAAGCGCAAACCATCAGCGTGACCTTGAGCGATGACAGTGTTTATGAGGCCAAGGTTATCGGCAAAGATGCCAAAACCGACATTGCCCTAATTAAAATAGATGCCTCTAAGCCTCTCACGCCGGTTATGATTGGAGATTCGGATAAAATCAGAATCGGAGATTGGATTTTGGCCATCGGCAACCCGTTCGGCTTGGGCGGCAGTGTTACGGCCGGTATTGTTTCGGCTAAATCTCGCGATATTGAATCCGGACCTTATGACAACTTTATCCAAACCGATGCCTCCATCAATCAAGGCTCTTCCGGAGGACCGATGTTCAATCTAACCGGAGAGCTGATTGGCGTTAATACCGCCATTTTCTCCACCAACGGCGGCAGCATGGGTGTGGGGTTTGCCATTCCGACCAACTCTATCAAATTTGTTATTCAAGAATTGAAAAGCCATGGCAAAGTTGACCGCGGGTGGATCGGCATTAAAATGCAGCCCACCACTTTGGACATGAACCAAAGTCTGGGACTTAACGGCAGCAAAGGCGCCGTTATTACCGAAGTCACCCCGCAGGCAAGTGCCGACAAAGCCGGTATTAAGGCTGGGGATGTCATTTTAAAATTTGATAATCATGAAATTGATAACACCAAAAATTTGTCCCGTCTGGTGGCTGAAACCCCAATCGGCAAAAAAGTTTCCGTAGAAATTTGGCGCAACAAACAAAAGCAAAAGCTCTCTTTGGTGATAGAAAAAATGCCGGAAGAAAAGCCCAAACAACCAACCTCGTCCACCCCTGCCAATCCTGAAGCCAATGACGAATTTGAAGAAATGCCCAAAGCATGGATAATCGGCTTAAACCTCATGGAGATTAATGCCGAAACGGCCGAAAAATATCAACTTTCGGCAGGAACGCAAGGCGTGTTAATTACTGATGTTTTGTCTGGTTCAGATGCCGAGAAAAAAGGCCTCAGAAAAGGAAACATCATTCTCTCGGTTGATAAAAAACCGGTGATTGATGTGGCAGATATTCAAGCTGCAGCCGATGAAGCCAAACTGGCGCAAAACCGCCCGCTTCTTCTGCAAATTAAATCCGGAGAACAGCTCTATTTTGTGGCCGTAAAACCTGCCGATGAGGAGAAATGAGCATGAGCCGGGTTGATTTTTATCATTTGCAAAAACAAACTTTGGAAGAAGTTTTGCCTAAACTTTTGGAAAAAGCCGTCACTTTGCACAAAAACATTTTAATCAAGGTTGGCAATGAAGAGCGGGTGGAATTTTTAAATGCACATCTCTGGACCTATGATGACACCTCTTTTCTTCCCCATGGCAGCAAAAAAGACGGCTTTGCCGCCGAGCAACCGATTTGGCTAACCGCCGGAGATGACAACCCGAACAAGGCCGAGCTTTTGTTTTTGGTTGACGGAGCCTATGTGGCGCCGGAAGAGTTGAAAAAATTTGAACGAACCTTTAATATTTTTGACGGCAACAACCAAACTTCTTTGGAGCAAGCCCGCAAATTTTGGAAGGAACTCAAAGCCGCTTCCATGGATATTTTTTATTGGAAGCAAGATGAAGCCGGCAAGTGGACACAAGCGGCCTAAAGCTAACGGCTTAAAAGATAGCTGTTGAACATTTTTTGAAAACCTTGTTTTAATGCCCATTTTTCCAAAGCCGGATTGTCCACAATCTGCAAATATAGCTCTTTGCCCTGATTTTGCTGAAACATTTCAAGACAAGATTGAAGAAGCCGGTTTTGGTATTTTGAATCGGAAAACTCGGGCAAGGTTTGAAAATGAGAAATCACCGCATAATTCTTAAACCGCCCCAAAACCGCAATGCCGACCGGACAATGCTCTTGATAAAGAACAAAATGAGAAAAATGCGTTGCTCCAAAAGTTTTTTGAAAAATGCTCAAAAAAGCATTCATATCTTGATAATATTTTTGATTCGTAAGAGCTAATATCTTCAAAAAACTTTGTTTATCTTGCGCGCTTTGAACAAGCTGAGCCTTTTGTCCGGCCTCGAGCTTATTTTCTTCCAAGCGGAGCCAGCTTTCCGGATATTTTATCAAAATTTGATGTTCCAACAAGCGGCAAATATCGTTTTTTTGATCTTCTCGCAAATAAAAACCGATTTTTTTATGCAGACCGGAAAAAATCCCCTCAATTTTATCATAATTTTTTTGAATGGAAGAAAGATTGGAAATGGCGGCATAATTCCACATTACATCAGATAATTGCCGATTATAATAGACCGTAAAGGCTTCACTGCTGATTTTGTCGGTAAAAAAAATATTTTTATTGATTTGATAATACAAATCGACCAAATTTATCATTTTCTTCTCAACTTAAAATATTATTTTCTACAATACTACAACACAATTATTGATTTTACAACTCAAAAAAAAAATAAATCTTCAACAGCAAAAAGCGGCCGATTTTTCGACCGCTTTTAATTTACAAATGATTGTAAGAGACAATCTCACCCAGCTTTTTGCGTCTTTCCTTAAAGCGCTCCAAAGACGGCGGCTCACCATCGGCATAACCCAACACCAAAATATGTTCCGGCACCAAATTTTCCGGCAAGTTGAACTCTTGTTTGATGATATCGGGCTTGAAATTGCAAACCCAAACGCTGTTGATGCCTTGGTTGGTGGCTTCCAACATCATATGGGTAGTGACAATGGCGGTATCAATATCCTGATTGAATTTTCCGTCATATTCACGGTGCCAGGCTTTGTCCATATCACCGCAAACCAGCAATGCATCGGGGCGCCGTAAATATTGGCGGCTTTGGAAAGTTTGCCCAAACTTTCTTCATTGTCACAAACAATGATTTTTATCGGTTGCAAATTTTTAGCCGTCGGGGCAATGCGCGCCGCTTCCAAAATTTGAGCCAATTTGGTAGATTCTACTTTTTTCGGCAAATATTTGCGTGCCGAATAGCGTTTGCGCAACAAATCATAAAATTCCATTATTTTCCTCCTTTTTGCACTACCCTAAAGATAATAAATTTTCTTTTTAAAAACAACCCTTTGACTCTTTTTTTGACTCAAACCTTTAATTTTAGTTGCAAAAAAAAAACGTTTATCATGAATGGCATAGGCTTTAATTCTTATTATTAAAGGAGGCTATTCATGCTTAAATCGTGTTTTTTTATACTCAGCTCGCTTTGCCTGCTGGGACTTGGTCATCACGCTTTGGCGCTTGACACGGCCTCTTTTGATATATCATTCACACACACCACCGAATTAAAGCCTATGCCCCCTTCTTTTCAGCTGGCGAAATCTATTTTTCTGCCCGACAAGTTTGATGATCTCGGCCTTTCTGACTATGACACGATTGAGGGTGATTATAACGCCGAAGATTGTGCCGATTTCACCCTTTCTTCTTGTCCGGCGCACGGGCTTTGCGTTGCTTATTGCCGCAAGTGAATTAGGCGGCGCGAGAGTACTTTGAATAATAAAAAAGGAGAAAGAAAATGAATTTATTACTAAAAAGAATTTTGGGAGCAAGTTTTGCATTTGCGGCTTTCTCCTTTGTCAACCCCACGCCGGCCAATGCGCAATCTTGCGCCGTCGCCCCTACCTGCGAAAGCCTCGGTTACAGTCAAACCGCTGAGGATTGTAATGGTCGCTATGCTCTCAAATGCCCGTTCGACACATCCAGGGTCTTCTGCGGAGATAACACAAATATTTACGATTGTGATAGAGTTAGTCAAGGAGATATTCTTCTCTACGATTCTTTTTCTAATAGTCTTGCTTGTGTTCGGCGTAGCGAATTTTTTGAAATATCATCTAAATACATTCCAATTGCTGTTATTTATCAACCTTATGATCGAGTAGCTATTGCTTTGGATAATTCTCAACCGTTGGTACGGTCTGATGAAGCCTTTGATATTCCAGATTTAAAAAACTTTAAGGATCTGGAAGAAGCTTATTCTGATTGGAATGGAAAAGAAAATACCAAAATCATTATTGATTATTGCAAGGCTAATGGCAAAAGTTGTCCGGCCGCAGAATATGCTTATAATTATAAAACTCCTGGAACAAAGGCTGGTGATTGGTATTTACCCTCTTATGGAGAATTAGAATATCTTACTATGGTTGCAGGTGTAATGGATTATGCCTTGCGTACAGTTGGCGGGACTCAATTTTTTGGCAATCCAGATTGGACTTTTTATTACTCTTCTACTGAAGTGTATAGAGATCCTTATGCTATTTGGATTGTTGAATTTCAGGATGAAAATTATGAATTTGGCAAAACTTTTAAGACTGGCGAAAATATTGTTCGTCCTTTCATCAAATATTAAGCTCTTACACACATAACAAAAAAACCCGCCTATCCGGCGGGTTTTTTATAATAAGCATTCAGTTTAAAACTAGAATCCTTCAGTATCTAAGCGTTTTCTAAGTTGCTTACGAGCGCGTCTCACAGCTTCAGCTTGGCGACGTGCTTTTTTCTCAGAAGCCTTTTCATGACAACGACGCAATTTCATTTCACGGAAGATACCTTCTCTTTGCATCTTTTTCTTCAAAACTTTCAAAGATTGTGCAACATCATTACCGATAACAGTAACTTGAACCACTTAAATCACCCCTTTTCATGTTCTCTAAAGGTTATTACAAATCACAGGTTTTCCTGTTGGCTAACACATTTATCACAGTCTTTTTATTTTGGCAAGCCTAAATAAAAAGCAAAAAATAAATGAAAAAATGTTTTAGGCAATTATATTCGGCATAATCGAGGCTTCAACCGTCTTGATTTTGCTTTTTATGCCGTTTCTTTGAGAATTAAGTTGCTTTGCCTGAAAAAAGTCGATAGTTTTATTTTTAGAAACCAAATGTCTGATATCCGAACAAACGCGGCGCTCCTCAAGTTTCAACTCACAGAGCTGTTGGTACAGTTTGTTCATGTTGTTTTGATTGTTCATAAAACCAAATTCCCTTAAATTTATTAAAAAAAACAGCTGAAAATAAAATTTTTTACTGGAAATCTTTCCGTAAAATTTGTATTAGTATACAACAAAATGACATGAATTGCAATAATTAAAAAGTTCTAAAGTAAAAAAAATTAGGAGTCTTAGTATGAAAAAAAGAATTGGTATTTTAACCAGCGGCGGTGACTGCGCCGGCCTTAATGCCGTTATCAGTTCGGTGGTGCAAGCCGCTTCACAAAAAGGTTGGGAAGTTTTGGGTATCCATAACGGAACTGACGGTATCACCGAAACACCCCACAGCTTTGAAGAACTCACCGTTCACAATTTTTCTGATTCTCCCTGGCCGAGACTGAGCGGTTCTTACTTGGGCTCCCTTAACAAAGGCGTGAAAATGGAATCTTTGGAAATTATGAGCAAAAAATTTGCTCAAGGTGTCAAAGATTTGAAACTTGATGCCGTGGTCGTGGTCGGCGGTGACGGCAGTATGAATATTGTTTCTAACTATTGCAAAGGCTTGGATGTGCAAGTGGTCGGTATTCCCAAAACCATTGATAATGACACTCCGGTGACCGAATTTTCGGTTGGTTTTCAAACCGCCGTTCAGGTTTGCACCAAAGCCATTGATGACTTGTATCTGACTGCTCGCTCCCACAATCGCGCCATCATCATGGAAGTTATGGGTCGTGATGCCGGCCACTTGGCTATGCATTCCGCCATTGCCGGTGCCGCCGATGTTTGCTTGGTGCCGGAAATTCCTTATACCATTGACGGCATTATCAATAAGCTCAAAGCCGTTAAAAAAAGCGGCCGCAATAATGCCATTATCGTGGTTTCGGAAGGGATTAAAACCGAAAAAGGCGAACATATGTCTAATAAGAAAAATTTGGTCGGCGAAGCTGTTTACGGTGGTATCAGCCAATATTTGGTCAACGAAATCAGCTCTCGTTACAAAGAGTTTCAAATTCGTTCCACCACTTTGGGTCATATTCAACGCTCCGGCACTCCGGCTGCTTTTGACCGCTTGCTCGCTTATTTGTTCGGCGCTAAAGCCGTTGAGCTTTTGGAAAAAGGTGTTAACCGCCACATGGTCATTTGGAAAGCCGGTCATGTCGAATCTGCTTCTTTTGACGAGATTGTCAAAGAAGGCACAACCAAACTCAACACCCACAGCGACTATGTTAAAGCCGCTCAGGCCTTGGGTATGTATATCGGCGAATGCAAATAAAATTTTAGCTCCGGGCTAAAGCTAAAAAAAAGAGCTTTCCTTTTGTTGGAAAGCTCTTTTTTGTTTGGCTTAAATTTCAACAAAAATTTGATTGTTTTCAATTTTTGCGGTACCGCCAATCGGGAATGTGGTCAATGGGGTGGTGTGACCAAAATCAACATTGGCGATAATCGGCATGTGTTTTAACTCCGGCTTGTTCAAAATGAATTCCAACTTTTCGCGGCTGACTTCGGAGGCCTTTTGGAAGCGGCCGACCACCATGCCTTTGACGTTTTTGAAATCTTCTTGATACATCAGCGCTTGCAAGTGGCGGTCAAAAGCACCGGCATCGCCTGCTGAGGTGAAACAATCTTCAATAAAGAGAATCGTATCTTTTTCAAATTTGGGGCGATAAGATGTGCCCAACAGCAAATCAAAGGTACCGATATTGCCGCCGATAATTGTACCTTCGGCCTTGCCCTCATTGATTATCCACCAGCCCTCATTCTTGATGAAATGACGGTCATTTTGGTTGATAAACCACAAGTCATCGCTCCATTCTTTAGACGGCCGGAGCTGATTTTTTTGCTCACCCATCAACATGATTTGCAGGTTTTCCAAAGTATATTCACTGCCCTTAATGCAGCCAATGGAGCTATAATGCGGACCATGAAACGTGACCAAACCGGTTTTGGCATAAATGGCATTCAGCAAAGCGGTGATATCAGAGAATCCGCAGAAAATTTTGGGGTTGTTTTTAATCACGTCATAATCCAAATAAGGCAAAATTTGGTTGGAGTTTGCGCCGCCGATAATGGTGAAAATGGCTTTGACGTTTTTGTCCTTAAAAGCATCCATCATATCTGACACGCGGTGTTCAACGGTTGAAGAGCCCATCAGGTCCATCTCTTCGGTGGCCATATATTTACCAAAGCTGACTTTCAAGCCCATGTCGGCAAAGCGTTTGGCCGCACATTCACGGCTGTCTTGACCGATAATCTTAAAGCTGCGCGCCGGCGCCACAATGCGGACTTCGTCCCCTTTTTGCAATTTTGCAGGAATAATCTTTTGCATGTTTTTCTCCTTATGCGAATCTAATTGCTTTATAGCTTAATGCAAAAATTTTAAAAAGGATAAAAAAAATTCTTGATTTTTATTTTCCCCTATTTATCATAAGAACAAAAATAGAACATTTTAGAAAGGTATGAAAAATGAGTTTCGGTTCTCCCGCCAGTGATTATGTCCAAAACAACCTTGATTTGAACCAATTTTTGGTGCCACATAAGGCCGCCACCTACTTCTTGAAAGTCAGCGGCGACGCGATGAAAAATGCTGGCATTCTCGACGGCGATTTTTTAGTTGTTGACCGCTCTTTGGAAATTTGCCACAACCAAATTATTGTGGTGGAGCAAGATGGCGAACTGGTGGTCAGACGCTTCAAAAAACAAAATAACCAAATCTGCCTGATGCCGGAAAATGAAAAATTTGCCCCGCGCTTTTTGCGTGAGAGTGACGAGCTGGTCATTTGGGGCGCTGTTTCCGCCGTATTTAGAAAACTGTAAGCCATGTTTGCCCTCATTGATTGTGATAACTTTTTTGTTTCCTGCGAGAGAATTTTTCAGCCCAACTTGAAGAATCGGCCGGTGGTGGTGTTGTCCAACAATGACGGTTGCGTGGTGGCGCGCTCTTATGAAGCTAAAGCCCTCGGCATTCCGATGGCAGCGCCTTTTTTCAAAATTGAAAAACAGTTCAAAGCTGCCGGCGGAATCGCCCTCTCCTCCAACTATGAGCTTTATGCCGATATCTCCCAGCGGATTATGAGCCTTATTCGGGATGAATTTCAAAATTTGGAAATTTATTCGATTGATGAGGCCTTTGTTCATCTTCCGGAAAAAGGCGATTATTTCCAAATGGCGCAAGATTTTCATAACAAAATTCTTAAATATATCGGGGTTTCGGTTTCCATCGGGGTGGCGCCGACCAAAACTCTTTGCAAGCTGGCCGGAGAATATGCCAAAACTCATGGCAAAGTTTTTGTTCTGACCGAGCCTCAACTCATCTCGCAAATGCTCAGTCAAACCGATGTCGGAGAAATTTGGGGCATTGGGCGGCATAGCACGCAGAAGCTCAATTTTATGGGCATATTTACCGGTGAAGACCTGCGCCTTACCCCGCGCCCTTTGCTTCGTAAAAGCATGGGAATCAATGCCGAAAAAACCGCGCTTGAACTCAACGCCATTCCCTGTTTGGAAGCAGAAAACGATCCGCGGCAAAAAACCATCATTTCCTCCCGCAGTTTTGAAAAAGAAATTTCCGATTTCAACCAACTTGAGCAGATTATATCCGAATTTGTCGACGGGGCTTGTTTGCGCCTGCGTAAGCAAAAATCTTTGGCGGCCGGCATCATCACTTATATTTCTTCCAACCGCTTTAACCCCAACCAAATTCCTTATCAGAACTCCATTCTTATTTCATTGCCGGCTCCCAGCAACAACACGGCCAAGTTTCTCAAGGCGATGAAGCTCGGCCTGCAACAAATTTATCGTGCCGATGTGTCTTATAAACGCGCCGGCGTGACCCTGACCGAGATTCAAGATGAAAACCTGCCGCAATATGACCTCTTGCGCCCGCAAGAAGAAAACGGCAAAGAGCGCAAGCTGATGGCCGCGTTTGATGAAATCAACCGCAAAATCGGCAAAAAAAGCGTCTATTTCGGCATTCAAAAAAGCGGAGTACAATATTTCATTCGCCGCAACCATAAATCACGCAACTTCACCACCTCTTGGGACGATTTGGCTTCTGTAAGCTGACAAACGCAGCACGTTTGACAAGCTGAAGCCAGCTTGACCGCATCAGTTAGACTGCCGTACGGGTAGTACCTTGTGACCGCGATGCTCACTCCATTCTGGGCGGATGTTTTATGCCTTGTTCCGAGTGAAATTTTTCTATAAAAAAAACATCGCCTTTTAAAAGACGATGTTTTTTATTTTCTTTAACTCAGCTTATTGCATATTAATCAAGCTGATTTCAACACGGCGATTTTGCTCTCTGCCGGCGGCCGTTGCATTGGTTGCAATCGGGTTAGATGAACCCAAGCCGGAGGCATAAATTCGGCTGCTGGCCACACCACGCAACCGCAAATATGTGGCAACCGAATTGGCTCTTTCGGCTGAAAGTTGGTTGTTGATGGCTGCCGTGCCGGTGTTGTCGGTATAACCTGTGACCTGAACTTTGGTTTGGTCAAACTCATTAATCACTTTGGCAACCGAATCCAAAACCGGTTTGAAGTTGGATTTGATGTTGGCTTTGTTGGTATCAAACGTGATGTTGCCCGGCATAATCAAGACAATGTTGTTGCCGTTTTTAGATACGCGCACACCGGTTCCTTCCAGCTCTTGGCGCAATTTTCTGGCTTGCAAATCCATATATCCGCCAACACCGGCTCCGGATACGGCACCCACACCGGCACCAATCAAAGCGCCCTTCTCGCCGCCGACCAAAGCTCCGATTCCGGCTCCGGCCGCAGCGCCGATACCCGTACCCCATGCCGTTTTAGAGACTTTGCTCTCTCCGGTATAAGGATCCGTGGCACAAGCACTCAAAAAAGACAACGCAAATAAAACCGATAAAATTTTTTTCATTCCATGCTCCCAAAAAATATAAAAATCATTTGAATTATATTTACTTAGTTTTATAAAGATTACAACTGTTTTAAAATGAAATGTGTGAATCTTTTTTTTGATAAGGAACGTTGATGAAACTTAGTCAGATTTTGCAAAATACATCTGTTTACATGCCGCAAACAGATATGGAAATTGAAGGCCTGACCTCCGACTCTCGTGAAGTGAAGCCCCATTTTTTGTTTGCCGTGCTCGACAACGGCGTAACGAGCGGAGAACAATATATTCCGCAAGCCATTCAAGCCGGTGCCAGCGCTATTCTGACTCAAAACAAACCGCAAAATGCTCCCGAAAATGTTTTGATTTTGCTTGCTGAGAATCCAAACAAAACTTTTGGCATTATGCTCAAAAATTTTTACCACGCTCAACCGCAAAACATTGCCGCCATTACCGGAACCAACGGCAAAACCTCAATTGCCGATTTTGTGCGCCAGATGATTTTTGCCCTCGGCCACAATGCCGCCAGCATGGGCACGCTCGGTCTCATCAAAAATGACCAAGCACCCGTTCCTTTCAACAACACTACCCCCGGTGCCATGACCATTCATAAAACCCTGCATAACCTCAAAAATGAGGGGTTTGATTATTTGATTATGGAAACCTCCAGCCACGGCATTTGCCAATATCGGGTCAGCGGGGTGGATTTCAAAGTGGCCGGCTTTACCAACCTCACCCAAGACCACTT
>CALXPK010000052.1 GCA_944390265.1 uncultured Alphaproteobacteria bacterium
CGTTTTTCTTATCGGGCTGAAACAAATCATACGGCGCTTGTCTCGGAATATAGAGCAAGCCGGTATATTCCATATTGCCCTCGGCTTTGAAGTGAAGCGTCATCCACGGGTCATCAAAGTTTTTGGAAAGATGATGATAAAATTCTTTATATTGTTCTTGCGTAATTTCGCTCTTATGGCGAGCCCACAAAGCCGAACCGGTGTTGACGGTCTCCTCGCCGGCCTCACCCAAGCAAAGCACAATCGGATAGTTGATATGGTCGGAATATGTGCGGATGATATAGCGCAGATAAATGCTGTCGGTAAAGTTTTTATCATCTTCTTTCAGATAAAGTTTGATATCGGTACCGTTTGCATCCTTCTGAGCTTCTTCAATTTCAAACCCGCCAATGCCGTCCGAGGTCCATTTCCAAGCCTTATCTTCACCGGCTTTTCGGGTCAAAATCTCCACCTTTGAAGCCACCATAAAGGCCGAATAAAAGCCCACGCCGAACTGCCCGATTAAATCCACGGTTGAGCCATTGTCTTTGGCATTGTTCACAAATTCGGCAGTACCGGATTTGGCAATCGTTCCCAGATGATTAATCAAATCATCTTTGTTCATACCGATTCCGTTATCGGAAATAGTTAATGTATTTTCTTTGGCATCGGGGGTGATTTTGATTTTGAACTCGCCTGAGTTTTTGGCAATATCCGGATTGGTCAAAACCAAATATTTGAGCTTATCGCAAGCATCGCTGGCATTAGAGATAAGTTCACGCAAAAAGATATATTTTTCGGAATAAAGGGAGTTAACCACAATATCCAAAAGTTTGCTGACTTCAGCTTTAAAATTCATTTTTTCCGACATTTTATAAACTCCTCAAAGTCTTATGTTTATTGATATATATGGGGAGCAAAAGAGCTTTTCGCAAGGATGAAAAAATAAAAATACTTGATTTTAAAATCAATCCGTCTAGAGTATGGCTTGATATTAATGTAATTACATGGAGTTTTTTTAATATGGTATCTGTAGTAAATGATTCCTGCATCAAATGCAAATCTTGCGTAGATGTATGCCCGGTAGACGCTTTCCACGAAGGCGATTCTCAAATGGTTGTTGATCCTGATGTATGCATCGACTGCGGCGTTTGCATTTCCGAATGCCCGCAAGGCGCCATCTGCAATGATGCTGATGCTGACCAAAAATGGATTGACTTCAACGCTGAAAAAGCTGCTGAATGGCCGGCTGCTAAAGACTAATTGTCAATCAAGCAACGTAAAAGCCCTGCAAATTTTGTCAGGGCTTTTATTTTGCCTTGCAGAATCCGATAATATATATTAAGTAGATAAAGTAAGTTTAATTTATTTGGATTTATCATCATGATAACAAAAACGGATAACACCTATTATGACGTGGTCGGCATCGGCAATGCCATTGTTGATGTTTTGGCCAAAGTCGGCGAAGGTTTTTTAAGCGAGAGAAACCTCATCAAAGGCAGCATGACCCTGGTTGAGGCCAAAGATGCCGGCAAAATTTATCAAGATTTGATTCCCGAAAGAGAAATCTGCGGCGGTTCGGCAGCCAACACGGTGGCTTGCTTGGCCTCTTTGGGCGGGTCGCCGGCTTTCATCGGCAAAGTTCATGATGATGAGCTGGGACAACTCTTCAAAAGAGATATCGGAGCCGCCGGTGTTGACTTTGACACCCCGTCGTTGATTGAAGGTCCGTTAACCGGACGCAGCATTGTTTTGGTCACGCCAGATGCCGAAAGAAGCATGTTCACCTATCTCGGCGCCGCCAAAAAACTTTCTGCCGCCGATATTGATGAAAACATCATCAAGGCCGCAAAAATTGTGTATCTGGAAGGCTATTTGTGGGATACCTACAGTGCCAAAAAAGCCATGATAAAAGCTTGCAAGCTGGCTCACAAATATGGCCGCAAAGTGGCTTTCAGCTTGTCAGATTGTTCTTGTGTTGACCGCCACCGCCGCGAATTTAAGAAAATCGTGGAAAAATATGTCGACATTCTTTTCTGCAATGAAGAAGAAATCAAAGACCTGTTTGAAGAAAAAGATTTGTACAAAACTCTGGATATGATCAAACCTCATGTTGAGATTGCCGCCGTCACCCGCAGTGCCAAAGGTTCGGTCATTGTCAACGGCCGCACCCAAACTTTTGTTGAGGCCGAAAAAGTGCCCGATGTGGTAGACACCACCGGCGCCGGAGATTCTTATGCCGCCGGCTTTTTATACGGCATCATCAACGGACGTTCTTTGGGCACTTGCGCCATCATCGGCAGCATTGCCGCTTCCGAGGTCATCTCGCACTATGGTGCCCGACCGGAAGTCTCTCTGCGCGGTTTTGTCAGAAAAAAATTAATAGAATACGGCATTCGCGTTTAAAAATAAAAAAACGGGACTTTTTGAAAAAAAGTTCCGTTTTTTCATATTGATACACAATACCGTTTGTACAATTCCCAAATCCAAAAGAGCAACCACTCTTCGGCAAAAGGAACCGTCCAAGCAAAAGCCACGGCACAAGTATATCCTTCCAAGCTGTGAAACCAATTCGGATTAACCATGGCAAAAAAGACACTGGAAACGGCCGTCAAAACATAACCGCACACACGTATCACCGACCATGAAAGAGCCTCGCCGCGTTGCATTTTGTATAAAAAATTAACCAGCACAATGCCCAATCCGACAAAAAACAAAATAGTAAATACCTGTACCATAGAGCATAATTTTTTTAAGATAATACAACAAAATGTCACAATATAATTTTTTTATATATTTATGTTGCCACAAAGCTCTTAACGGATGATTAAAAAATCAAAAAAAATTTGCACTAAAATCTTGTATTTTAATTTTAAGTTGGTATGTTAAGGGTGAATTTTATGTAAAAAGGCAAAGACAACTTTGCTTGTCTTATCTAATCAAAAAAACAATATTGCCTTTTTTAAAGAGGAAATAACTGTATGAATTTAAGAAACATTGCCATCATTGCCCACGTTGACCACGGCAAAACCACAATGGTTGACGGGCTCTTAAAACAAAGCGGCACTTTTCGCGATAACCAAAAAGTTGAAACCTGCGTCATGGACAGCAACGATCTGGAGCGTGAAAGAGGCATCACCATTTTATCAAAATGCACATCCGTCAACTGGCACGGCACGCATATCAACATTGTCGACACTCCGGGCCACGCTGACTTCGGCGGCGAGGTTGAACGTATCTTGTCCATGGTAGACGGTGTTGTCTTGCTCGTTGATGCTTCCGAAGGCCCGATGCCGCAAACCAAATTTGTTACCGGAAAAGCCTTGAAACTCGGTTTGAAACCGATTGTTGTCATCAACAAAGCCGATAAACCCGATGCCCGCGTGGATGAAGTTTTGGATGAAGTTTTTGACCTGTTCGTCAGCTTAAATGCCAATGATGAACAGCTCGACTTCCCGGTTTTGTATGCTTCCGGCCGCAACGGTTGGGCCGTTAAAGATATGAAAGACGAGAAAAAGGACTTAACCCCCTTGTTTGAACTCATCTGCTCTTATGTTCCCGAGCCGAACTGCGAACCGGACAAACCTTTCTCCATGTTGGCCACCACTTTGGAATCGGACAAATTTGTCGGCCGCTTGATTACCGGTAAGATTCAATCCGGCAGCGTCAAAGTCAATGACAATGTCAAAGTTTTGGATGCCAATGATAATGAAGTGGAAAGAATCCGCATCAGCAAAATTTTGGCTTATCGCGGTTTAACCCGTGAATCTTTGCCTGAAGCTCATGCCGGTGATATTGTCGCCGTAGCCGGTGTTGTCAAAGGCACCGTGGCTGACACCATCTGCGCTTATGAAGTGGAAAAACACATTCCGGCTCAACCGATTGACCCACCGACCTTGGTCATGACCTTCTCCATCAACGATTCGCCTTTGGCCGGTCGCGAAGGAGATAAAGTCACCTCACGTATGATTTGGGACAGATTGTGCAAAGAAGCCGAAGGCAACATTGCTTTGAAAATCTCCCGCACCGATTCAACCGATTCTTTTGAAGTTGCCGGTCGTGGTGAGTTGCAACTCGGCGTCTTGATTGAAACCATGCGTCGTGAAGGTTTTGAGTTGTCCATTTCTCGTCCACGCGTGTTGATGCACAAAGATGAAAACGGCAATCTCTTGGAGCCGATTGAAGAAGTTGTGGTCGATGTTGATGAAGAATTTTCCGGCACCGTGGTTGAGAAATTAGGTTCTCGCCGTGCCGAAATGGTGGATATGATTCCCTCACAAATCGGCAACAAGGTTCGTTTGATTTTCAACGCACCGTCACGTGGTTTGATTGGTTATCACTCCGAGTTTTTAACCGATACCCGTGGTACCGGTGTTATGAACCGCAGCTTTAAAGATTATGAACCCTACAAAGGCGAAATTGAAGGTCGCCGCAACGGTGTTCTGATTTCTTCCGAAGCCGGCACCGCCATTGCTTATTCTTTGTGGAAATTGCAAGACCGCGGTCCGATGTTCATTGAGCCCAACTCTCCGGTCTATGTGGGTATGATTATCGGTGAGCACACCAAACCCAACGATTTGGAAGTCAACCCGACCAAATCTAAACAATTAACCAACATTCGTGCCGCCGGTAAAGATGAAGCCATTGACCTCATTCCGCCCAGAAAAATGACCTTGGAACAAGGCTTGTCTTACATTCAGGCTGATGAATTGCTGGAAGTAACACCCAAGAGCCTGCGCTTGAGAAAACGCATTTTGGACCCGTTGCAACGCAAACGTCAAAAACCCGAAGTTGTAGAATAACCCACAAAAAAAGGTCGGAAAATTTCCGACCTTTTTTTAATCAATGCTCACAAAACGCACCTCATCGGCAAAACTCCGATGATTGGGATTAAGCCGCCACCAAAAATATACCGGAGCAAACATCATCCCCTTGGTTTTGGCTTTAAGGCAAGACCAAAAATTGTTTTTCATTCCGCCGATTAAAGCAAAAACCGAAAGCAATTTCGGATTTTCGGACAAAGCATCCTCAAGCGCATTAAGCAAAATCCGCACCCCGATTTTCTGCAACTTTAAGGCCGCCTTACTCATGTTTGGATAAGGAACAAAGCCCAAAAAGTCATGCTCGGCAAGGATTGGTGTTTCTGACTTGTCTTTTTTCCGATGCACATTTTCAAACCATTCTGTCGGATCAACCGCTTTGAAAACCCGTGGATTTCCCTCCACGCCGCATTTAGAATATTGTGCGCAATAAAAAATATTGCCGCGCCGATAAGACAAATAGCTCAAACCAAAATCTTCCACAAAGAGCGCCCGATGCACATAACGGATAAAACCGTTGCCGTGTTTGAGGCTCAAATCCGAAGCCGAAGCCAAAGAAACAAATTGCGCTTTGGAAACCCCGAGCGGACAGTCGGGAGAATAAGCCAAAACCGTAATGCTTTTGAGCAACCTCTGTTTCTGAGCTGCCGAATAAGGGCTTTTTTTCAACCAACGTTGCAAACAATGTTCCAGTTTCATCCAAGAATATGCACCATGGCAATAAGTCAGCACCACCAACTTTTGCACGCGTTTCAAAACCGTTTCAAAGGGCAAAAAGTCCGTTTCAAAAAACCTTGGCGCCAAAACAAGCTCAAAAATATTTTGCACATAATTTGGCAAAATATATTCTTGCTGTTCTTGCTCAACAAAATTATCCAAGCGTTTTTCATAAGTTTTATAATCTTTATAAAACAAATACAAAAGTTGCCGAGCCGTATCCGGATCAAAAAATTTTCCATAGCGGCAGACGGCAGCACAAACGCGAACCGCATTTTTATCAAACTTTTGAAAAACAAAATTATCCACTTTTTTCAAAAGTCCGTTGGTCAAATGCAGCACGCTTTTTTCGGAAGCCGTACCGGGCAAAACCAGCACCAAAGGCTTGTCAAGCTCAATATTTTGACACAGTCTGATTCCGTAAGGTGTTTCTTCGCTATGAGCACAACGTTCAACCAAAAAAGCAAAACTCATATCGGTTTCACTTTTCTTTTTTTCAAAATAATCTTCAACTTTCATAACATTAAAATTTAATAATATTTATTTAGACAAAAAAAATAACACCAAAAGAACCAAAATGCAACAAAAAAACCCTTCACGAGGAAGGGTTAAATTTTTTTAGCAAACAAGAGAAGTTTTATCATCAAAAAGCGTTGTTCATCTATCGCGGCTTTTATCCAAATTGTGCATCAAAACATTGGCTTTAGGTGTTTCATATTCAAAGCCGTATTTTGCGGCAAAACCATCGAGCATTTCTTTATTGCCGATGGAAAGCGCGGTCATTCTGCCATCAACAAAATCTTTCATCAAATCTTTTTTTTCCTGATTCGGCATCAAATCTTTCACCCATTGGGGCAAATTGTTGGCAACGGCCGCATTGATTTTTTCTTTAATACCGTTGGGCAAAGGCATGGTGGCGTGCAGTGTTTTAAGCGCACCTTCCTTTGCAAAAAATTCATCAAACTTAGTCATAAAACCTCTCCTTAAAACTTTTCATCTTTTTGTCTATTATCGCAATATTAAATTAATTTGTCAACCATAAACTAACAAAAATTGGGGATAAAAGTCAAAAATCTCCGTTTTATAAATCAAGAATTTTGCTCGCTTTTGTCATATTTATACACTAGAATGCTTAAAATTCAATAAACAATTAAACCAAGGTTAACAAGAATGTCCTTATTCAAATCCATTGCCACCTTTGGCAGTTTCACGCTTTTGAGTCGCATCACCGGATTCATCCGCGACATGGTTTTGGCGCGTTTTTTGGGTGCCGGCATGGTTGCCGATGCTTTTTTTGTGGCTTTCAAATTGCCCAACTTGTTTCGCAGTCTATTTGCCGAAGGGGCGTTCACCTCAGCATTTGTACCGATGGTTTCGCAAAAATTGGCCGGCGAAGGCAAAGAAAGCGCGGTCAAATTTGCCTCACAAGCCATTTCGGTTTTGGCGGTTATCTTAACCTTTTTTGTTTTGCTGATGGAGTTTGGCATGCCCTGGGTGGTACGCCTCATGGCTCCCGGTTTCTCGGATAATCCGGAAAATTTTGCTTTGGCGGTCAGTTTATCGCGCATCACCTTTCCGTTTTTGCTGTTTATCTCCATTGTTTCTTTTCAATCCGGCATATTGAATTCTTTGGGCAAATTTGCCGCACCGGCTGCTGCTCCGGTCATTTTAAACCTGATGATGACGGGCGCCGTTTTCATCTTTGTGCCTTTTGGTTTGACGCCGGCACACGGCATTGCTTTCAGCGTCACTTTTGCCGGTTTTGTTGAGATTTTGTGGCTGGCCTATTTTCTGCATTGCCAAAAAGTATATATCAAACCGCAAACAAACATTGCCGCCATTGCCAAAGACAAAGAAATCAAAACCTTGTTCAAGCGCATCACTCCCGGCATTTTAGGCGCCGGCATTTATCAAATCAACATGGTGGTAGATACGATTATTGTATCTCTGGTCGGCACTGGCGCCATCAGCTGGCTCTATTATGCCAATCGCCTGCAACAACTGCCCTTAGGCGTGGTTGGTGCGGCCATCAGCGTCGCGGTCTTGCCGATACTTTCCAAACACCTGAAAGAAAGTAACATTGAAGAAGCCAAGCGCACCCAAACCAAAGCCTGCGAATATGGCGCTCTGCTTTCGATTCCAGCGGCTGTCGCCCTCATTTTTTTAAGCACGCCGATTGTCAACATTTTGTTCCAGCACGGCAAATTCGGCGCACTTGAAACCGAGATGACCTCTCTTGCCGTCATTGCTTATTCTTTCGGGCTTCCGGCCTATGTTTTGGTCAAAGCCATGACCCCGAACTTTTTTGCCCGAGGAGATACCAGAACACCGGTCAAATACAGCATTGTGGTTTTTATTGCCAATTTAATTTTTTCCGTTTCGCTCATGCCGTTTTTCGGCCATGTCGGTGTTGCCTCGGCCACCTCAATTGCGGCCTATGTTTCGCTTTACCAATATGTTCACGGCCTAAAAAAGCGTCAATATTGGCAATTTGACCGCCGCTTGGTCAAGCAAATTTTCAAAATCACGCTGAGTTCGTTAATTATGGGCGGGATTTTATTTGCATCGGAGCTTGGCCTGAATGCCTGTTACGGCAACTGGCTCGACCAAACATACGGGCTCAAAATATTGATTCTTGTGGGCTTATGCTTAATAGGGGTTGCAAGTTTTGCAATAGCGGCTAAAATAACCGGAGCGTTAGATATAAAAGAGATAATCTCTCTGGTCTTAAAAAAGAAGCAAAAACATGCCTAAAGAAAAGTTAAAACAAATTTTCAGCATCTGGCAAAATCGGTTAAAACAAATCAACCGAGAGAAAAATTATGCGCAAAAGCTGAAAAATTTTGCTTCTTACCTCTGCAAATTCATCTCTTCCTGGTGGCATGTTCTGTTGGCCGGCTTAATTGTGTTTGTTTGCCTGTATTATCCGCTCGGCGCGTGGATAACCAACAACCTTGACCGCAACACCGGCTATGAAATAAAAACCAACGGCAACAAACAATCATCCGCTGTGGAAATGGCCTCATTCATCATCAATCGCGAGGTCAACGACAAACTCTGGACCGCCAATGTTCCGTTCTTTTTCCCGTCTTATTTTTTGGACAATATGCCCAATTTTCAGCTGGGCATGATGAACGCCGCGTCAAACATCATCACCGCTTTAAGCAAGAGAATAGATTCGCCCGTCATCGACCAAGAACAATCTTCCGACTTGCAAACCGCGGCTGAACTTTTGCAATATGACGGCAAAATCTGGATGTTTTCACCCACCAACCGCTTCACGCCCGTTCCTTCGGCCAACACCCAATATCGCAAAGCGCGCAAGCATCTCATTTCCTTCAACCAAGACCTCAATGCGGACAAAGTTGTTTTTTACCGTCGAGCCGAAGATTTGGCCTATATTCTCAAACGGATCAACCACAATCTGAAAAAATCTTTAACCGGCATAGACAACCAAATTCGTGAAGAAAGCTCGGCTTGGATAGATACACAGGCTGACAACATTTTCTACTACAATCAAGGCAAAGCCTATGCCTATTATCTGTTGCTCAAAGCCTTGGGACACGATTATAAAAACATTTTGGTAGAAAAAAACATCTATGTTCCCTGGACGCAAATGCTCAAAGCCTTGGAAGATGCCTCTGGGCTGGATTCTCTGGTCATTCGCAATGCGGAATTAAACAGCCTGACGGCGCCCAACCATTTGTTGTATTTGGCTTATTATATAGAAAAAGCCCAAAACATTAACAAAGACATTATAACGGCATTGCAAAAACAAAAATAAAAAAAGAGATAAGGAAAAACAATGTTAATTGAAACCCAAAAAACCGCCGATCCGGAAGTGATGAATTTTTTTCCGCCGGTCAAACTTTTAAAAACCGGCCGAGCCGAATTTATAGATTCCAAATCTTTGCGGCGCTCACCTTTGGCGGAAAAGCTGTTTGATTTGGGGGGCATCAAATCCATTTTCATAACTGACGAACTTGTCTCTGTTACCAAAACGCCGGAAGCCGATTGGGAAGACCTAAAGCCCCTGATTTTGGCAGAACTGATGGACCACATTTCTTTGGGAGAAGAAACTCTGGTCAACACGGCAACGGATTCGCCGCAAGAAAAAGAAGACATTGTCGGACAAATCATCGGCCTTTTAAATGCGCGCATTCGTCCGGCGGTCAAACAAGATGGCGGCGATATTGTTTTTAAATCCTTTGAAGACGGTATTGTTTATGTAGAAATGAAAGGCAATTGCGCCGGCTGTCCATACGCTTTGGTCACCTTAAAAGAGGGCGTTGAAAAAATATTAAAGACCTACATTCCCGAGGTCAAAGAAGTCAGAAACTTTGAAAAGAAAAAGGGAGAATAGCCATCAGATATTTAGCTTTGATTGTTTGTTGCTCTGTTCTCCTGAATGTTTCGGCATTTGCGGGCGACACCGTTATGGGCGGCAAAAATCAAAGCTCATATATAGAAAACATCAGCGTGCAAGAGCTTCAGGAGCTCTACCTCCAAAACAACAGCAATTATTATATTCCGCGGGACAATTGGGAAGTACCGGCCATTTTTTTAAAACAATTCCCGCAAGATTTTTACCAACTGGAAGATGAGAACCGGCGCAACGAGCTGTTCATCCAAATATTATCACCGCTGGCCTTAAAGCTCAATGAAGAAATTTTGGCTGAAAGAAAACAATTGGAAGCCATAGAAAAAGTTTTCAAATCCGGCGCAAAGCCAAGCGCGGCACAAGAAAAATGGTTAGAAAACGCCGCAAAAAAATATAATGAATTTACACATTTGCAAGGCCGTCCGAGAACAGATTTGCTCATCTATCGCCTCAAAGAAAAAATAGACATCATTCCGCCATCCGTTTTCATTGCCATTGCCGGCATAGAAACCGATTGGGGCATGTCGCGCTATGTCAAAGAAGGCAATGCCTTATACCGAGAAGTTTTGTGGAACGACCGAAGCGGAATGTTGCCGCAAGATGAAAAAGAAGATTTGACCTACAGCATCAAAAAATTTCCGAGTTTATATGATTCGATGAAATCTTTTGCCTTAAGGATAAATTCCGGCATAAATTATAAAGACATGCGCACCTTAAGAGCCGGATTGAGGAAGCGGCGCAAAATCATCGACGGCAGATCTCTGGCCAGCAGTTTTGCCCTCTATTCTCCTCAAAAGAACTATCTGGGTCTCTTGGATTATACCATCACTTTTTATGAACTTATCAATGTTGATGCCGCCAAATTGGTTTATGACTTACCACTCAAAAAAGCGGCAAAACAAGAAATTGTCATAAAAAATTAATGCAGGAATTGACAAAAAAATAATATAATATATCTTAGGAATAAAAGCGGACAAAAAAAATGAACAACAAACTAAATAAAGAAGATATTGTAACGCTGAATCAAAACCCCAACGCGGTCAATAAATCCATTACCGCTCAGAAAGTTAGTGCGCTTTATAAAAGCGGCGAATTATCGGGTCGGGCATTAGATTTGGCCGAAGACATATTCCGCATTTTGGTCAAAGATATTGAAGTCAAAGTCCGCGAGGCTTTATCCGAGAGTCTCAAAACCTGCACCAGCCTTCCACAAGATCTTGTCCGAGAATTGATAAATGATGTTGACAGCGTTTCCATGCCGTTCATCAAATATTATGCCGACTTATCGCAAGAAGACATCATCAGCATTATAGATTCGCAAAATTTAAACAAACAAAAAGCCGTGGCCATGCGTACCGGTTTGGATGAAAACATTTCGCACTACATTGCGCAAACCTGTTCGGAAGATGTTATCGGGGTTTTGGTCTCCAACGAAAGCGCCAAAATCAAAGAAAACACTTATGACATCATCATTGACAGATTTCCGCAAAGCGAAACCATCAAGAAAAACATGGTTTATCGTTCGGAGCTTCCGGTTTCGATTATAGAAAAAATTCTTCATTCCTTATCCGACGAGCTGCTAAGACATTTGGTTTTAACGCACAATCTCCCGAACGATGTTGCCTGTGACATTGTTGAGCAGGTCAAAGAAAAAACCACCTTAAAAATCTCGGAAGAATATAGTTCCGACAAAAAGATAGAAGAGCTCATTCATGAGCTTTATACCTCCAACCGCCTCACGGCCTCATTGGTGGTACGTTCCATCTGCATGGGAGATTTGAAGTTTTTTGAATATGCTCTTGTTTATCTTTCCAACACCCCGATAATGGAAGTCAGAAAAATTTTGTTCAACAACAACATGGACTTCATGGTTCGCAATCTCTTGCGCAAAGCCTATATTCCAAAATCAATGTTTCCGGCAGTTTTCAGCGCCTTAAAAGTCATCAAAGACATTCGTTTTGACTACAAGAAAAACGACAGCCGAACCTTTGCCCACAAAGTCATAGAAAGAATATTATCATACGGCAGCGCCGGAGAAGACCTAAGCGAAGATGATGTCAACTATCTGGTTTCCAAAATCTATTAAAAAGAAGCATTAAAAAAACATCACCCTGAAACAATTTTATACAAATATTAATAAATAGGCTTATATGATAGTAAAGATAAATAACATTTCAGGGAAAAAAAAATTGCCATACGACGACGCTTCACAAATTTTGGAAGAATTTTTAGAAATATCCGACTCTCTTATAACCGAGCCGGATTATTTGACGTCTATTAGCAAAATCATAGACTTGGCGGGTCATGCCTGCTCGGCTGAAGCCGGTTTTTTTTACACTTTGGTCGATGATAAATTTTTAAATTTGGAATATAGCTATAATGAAAAATTAAACATACGCAAGCTCGGTTCCGACAACAACATCTATCAAACCGGCATATTCATTCCCGAAAGCCGCAACAAAACGCAAAAATCGGCCGTTGAAAGCTGTGTCATCAACAATGAAATCATCAATTTGCCGGAGATATACGGCAGCAACAAGCTGGACAACACTTTTTTTGCCAACTACGATGCCCTCAATGATTACAGCTCCATTTCTCTGCTGACAATTCCGCTGGTCAATCGCAAAGGTTTTTGCATTGGCGCGGTTCAATATGTCAACGCCAAAGATTCCAAAGGCAAAAACAAATCTTTCACCAAAGAAATGCAAAAAGAAATCATCTCTTTTTGCAATTTAGCCACATTGATATTGGAAAATCGCAAACTTCGCGAAGACTATGGTCAATTGCTGGAATCTTTCATTGAGGTTTTGGCACGCGCCATAGATGCCAAATCGCCCTACACCGGCGCCCATTGCCAACGAGTTCCGGTCATTACCCGCATGTTGGCCACGGCAGCCGTACAAGAAGACACCGGCCCCTTAAAAGACTTTGAAATGAGCAATGACGATTGGTATGCCTTGAACATTGCCTCTTGGTTGCACGACTGCGGCAAGGTAACCACACCGGAATATATTGTGGACAAAGCCACCAAATTGGAAACCATAGACAACCGCATTCATGAGATAAGAAACCGGTTTGAAATTTTGCGCCGCGATGCACATATAGAATATCTGAAAAAGCGTTTGGCCAACGTTGCCCCGCAAGAAACGCTGCAAGCCGAATTTGTCAACAAAATACGCGAGCTGGAAAAAGAGTTTGACTTTGTGGCCAAATGCAACATCGGAGACACCCCGTTGACCGACCAAGATATTGAAAATCTTGAAAAAATAAGCAAAAAGCAATTTGTGCGCTATTTCAGTCGCACCAAGGGCATATCTTGGGCCGAGCGCGACCATATGGAAGATTTGGAAACCGCATCGCATCCGCAGATGGAAAACCTGTTGCAAAACCGCAAAGACCACATTTGGGGGCAATACAACCGCGGAGAATTATACAATCTGAAAGTTCGCAACGGCACCATCAACAAAGAAGAAAGAGAAAAAATCAACGAGCATATCATTGTCACCATAGACATGCTCAAAGCGCTGCCCTTCCCCAAAGAGCTATCCAACGTGATAGAATATGCCGGTGCCCACCATGAGCGTGTTGACGGCAAGGGCTACCCCAACGGCCTGACCGGTGACCAAATGTCCGTACCGGCCAAGATTATGGCCATTGCCGACATTTTTGAAGCCCTAACCGCCAATGACCGTCCCTATAAAGAACCCAAGAAACTTTCCCAAGTTTTGGCCATTATGAAATATATGAAAAACAGCGGCCACATTGACCCCGATTTATATGAGGTTTTCATTCGCTCGGGTGTATACAAAGAATATGCCGAGCAATATGTCAGCAAAGAACAAATTGATGAAATCAATCCGGAGGATTATTTATAATGTTGCAAGTTCACCCGATTCTTTGCCGTGCCGGTGTCATGAACAACTATGCTTATCTGATAATTGATGAGCCAAGCAAAATCTCTGCGATTATAGACCCTTCGGAGGCAGAGCCAATCATCCGCAAATGCAAAGAGCTGCAAGTCAAACCGCAATACATTCTCAACACCCATCACCATTTTGACCATACCGATGCCAATTTGGAGCTCAAAGAAAAATATGGCAGTCAAGTTGTGGCCAACATTAAAGATTCTGAGCGCATCCGTGGCTTTGACATTGGCGTGGAAGCCGGCAAAACATTTGCAATCGGCAAAAGTGTGGCCGAAATCATTGATGTTTCTGCCCACACGCAAGGCCACATTTTATGGTATTTTGCCAAAGACAAAGTTGTTTTCACCGGAGACACCTTGTTCAACCTATGCGTTGGCGGTTTGTTTGAAGGCACGGCGGAAGATATGTTTGCGGCCTTACAAAAAATAAAATCTTTGCCGGATGATGTTCTTTTTTACCCCGGACATGAATATACCCTGCAGTTTGCCGGAGAGGCTTTGAGTCTGGCGCCATCAGAAGAGCTGATAGCCTACATCAAACGAGCCCAAGAGCGGCTGTCGCAAGGTTTGCCGGTTGCCCCCGTCAGTTTGGGAATAGAAAAAAAATGCAACCCTTTTTTGCGCGCCCAAAATTTAACAGAATTGAAACAGATTCTATAAACAAAAAAATAGACAAAAACAAAGAATCGTGCTATAGTATATTCAAGTTAGAATTCTTTTCGGAGAAAAATGATGGCTGAAAATTTTGAAGATTATAAAAAAGAACTCCAAAAAAAACTTGAACAAGGTTATGTTTTGGATGAAGACAAGTTAGACAGTCTTAAAGAAGCCTATGAACAAGGCAAAGAAATCAACATTCAAGATTTTTCCAAACCGCAAGCCAAAGAAACCAAGCCAAAGACCACCCGCATAGATGAAGGAGCCGTTTCCGAAGAGGAGCGGAGCAACGCCCAAGAAGGCTCTTGGAAAGAGCTCTATGCCAAAGAGTGGCGCGTATGGGGCGAGCAAAACGCACTGGACTTCAAAGACGCCTCAATTCCCTCACGAGGAGATGCCTTAAGTTTTCGTTTTCATGAAGGCAAAGACAAAGAATATGCGGCAGAAATCACCTACGAGACGCCATACAATCTGAGCATCAAAGGCAACAACGGCAAAATACCGGACACCAAATATTTTGAAAAAGCCGTCAACATGGCCGTAAGCAACGGCACGGCCATAGAATTTGGAACCATAACATCTCCGGAGTTCAAAGCCAAATTATTAGCCGCCTGCTACAAACAAGCCGGCGCCCAAATTGTCAATGGGCCGACCGAAGAAGAAATTGCCAAATGGCCGGAAGACCTGAAAAAAATGGTAGCGGAAGCTAAAGCCGCGGCCCAACAACAAGCTCAACAACAAGCCCAACAACAGCAAACGCCGCCGACACAAGAGCAAACCCAAGAGCAAACCTCGCCGCAACCGGAAATAACTCCGGCAATGAAACGCATTGCAGAATTAAGAAAACAAATTCAAAACCGAAACGCCAATATGGCAGAAGCGCAAGAAGCCGCCATGGCCGCGGGAGGAGAACTTCGTCCGGAAGACAAAAAAAACATTGAGCAAGAAGGTATGAGTGCCGAAGAAATCAAATTACGCGAGCTTCGCGGCCAAGCCCAAGCCGGAGACAAACAAGCCAGACATGAACTTGATGCCCGCCGCTACAATACCATGACGGATGAATATAAATATAAAAGATTGACCACAGAAGAAAATGGCAAACAAGTTTTTGTAAAAGATGACAACGGCAACTATATGTATGAAACAGACGAAAACAACAAAAAAATCAAAACCGAGGCTTATCAAGCCTTTTTGAAAAGAGCAAAAGAAAATTTAAGCCGCTAAGACAAAGCCCGCCAAAAAGCGGGCTTTTCTTTTATCATTTAGAAACTTTCGGAAAACCGTTGGTTTGGCGCAAACATTCTCCCACCACCATCACGGCAGACACGGCCACATTAATCGAGCGCGCATTTTCGTTCATCGGTATCAGCAAACGGGCATCAACCGTTTCATGCACTTCTTCCGGCACACCGGCGCTTTCACGTCCCATCAAGATGATATCATTGGGTTTGAACTCAAAATTATAATAGGGTTCGGTGGCATGCGTGGTGAGCAAAACAATACGTCCATATTCGGCCGGATGATCCTGACGATATTGCAAAAAATCGTACCAAGAATTATGCCGGCGATATTTCACCAAATGCAAATAATCCATGCCATAGCGTTTGAGCGTATGCTCGGAAAAAACAAAGCCGCAAGGTTCAATAATATCAAGCTCCACATTAAGGCAAGCGCCCAAGCGAAGCAAAGTTCCGGTATTTTGCGGAATATCGGGCTGAAAAAGAGCCAATCTCATCAAAATTTCTCCTAAAAAATATAGGATTCAAATACAACCAAGGGCGTGCAAAATCAAGCAAAAAAAAACAGGCCTCATCATCACGACGAAACCTGTTCAAAGTAAATGGCAAAACAATTAAAACATTAGATAGATAAAAACCGATACTCTTTCCCAAAGAGCGCATCGGTCAAATCAGAAATATTTTCGGCCTCATAGAAAGCAGAATCATATTTGAAAAATTTGCACCAATTACGAATGGCATTTTTCAAATTATCCAGCTTCAAAGCAAAAGCCATCTCTTCACGGAGATGTTGGTCCTTTTCTGCTTTTGAGGCAGATTTTTCATTCAGTTTTTGCGGTTTAATTTCAGCACAAAGAGTTTCATCAAACTCATAAGTATGTCCGGTTTTTTCCGCAACAAATTGCTGCAATTGCAGCATAAACTTTTCACGTTGAGAATTATGTTTCTGCACGAGAGAAGAAAACTCTTGCACATAATCCTCAATTGTTTGCAGATGAGGAACAAATTTGGCCTTAATATTCAAAGCCTCACAAATCCGCATCCAAAGGAGCATTCCGTTCCTTGAATAAACAACAGTATCCACATCAATACCGGTACGGATACCGGAAATATTGGAAAACTTTCCAATGATTAAATCCAAGAGCCACTCTTGGTGTTCTTTAATTCCCATAGCTTTAATAATTTTTATATGTTTAACAATCAATAATTTTTTCTCTACGACTCCATATAGCACAGAAAATCATTATTGTCAAATTTTTGTCGAAAAAACATTTGTTGAGAAGAATCTGATGTGGTCAAGCTGTTTTTTTGCCCGCACGAGGCACTTTAGCCAGCCCCAGAAAAGGAGAGCATCGCGGGACGCAGGGCACAAAAGACAAACTTTTGGGATCAAACGTCCTACGTTTGTGCGATCGAACGCGCTGCGTTCGGCCGGCGGCAGCCAAAAACCTCTTTAAGGTCATGCTGAACTCGTTTCAGCATCTCAAAAAAGAAAAGACCCTGAAACAAGTTCAGGGTGACGAAAGGAGAGCGAGGAGCAAAACATAATCTCCTCAGGGCACATAAAAAAGGCGGAGAGCGAGGCGAGTAGTAGGCGCCGAGGGAAAAAGTACCGCAGCGTACATAGAGGTACGTGAGGAAACTTTTTACCCGATGGCAACGCCCTAATCGCCCGTTATATGAGCTTTTGTAAAAAGGCAACGCTGAGCACTAAAAAAGCTCGGAAAACGTGGAAGATAGAGTGATTTTAGGAGCGAGAAAAATTCTAATGTACAAAAGGGTACATGAATTTTTCGAGACGACAACAAATCGCTCTAGTTTCCCGTTATACGAACTTTTATAAAGGCTTGGAGAACGAGGCGAGTAGTAAGAAACCAGAAAAAATTTGAAGGAGTGTACATATTGGTACATGACTGAAAATTTTATTCGCAGTTTCTGCCCTAATCGCCCGTTATATGAGCTTTTGTAAAAAGGCAACGCTGGGTACTAAAAAGCTCGGAGACGGCCGCCAAAGAAAGCACCTTAAATGTGCTTTCTTTAAGGAGACGCAATGAGACTTGGCTTTGGTAGAATGCGACAGCTTTCAGAGCAAAGCCTTAGTCGGAATTGGTACATAGAGGTACGTGACCGAACAATTTATCCGCAAAATCTGTATTAGCTTTCCACAGAACGAACTTTTATAAAGGCTTGGAGAACGAGGCGAGTAGTAGGCGCCGAGGGAAAAAGTACCGCAGCGTACATAGAGGTACGTGAGGAAACTTTTTACCCGATGGCAACGCCCTAATCGCCCGTTATACAAGCCTTTATTCTATACGTTGAAAAGAAACTCCAATATATCCCCATCTTGAACGATGTAATCTTTGCCTTCGGAGCGCACTTTACCGGCTTCTTTGCAGGCTTGCTCACCGCCGAGGGTGACAAAATCATCATAGGAGATGGTTTCGGCACGAATGAAACCGCGTTCAAAATCGGTGTGAATAATACCGGCACATTGCGGTGCTTTGGAGCCTTTCAAAAACGTCCAGGCATGAACTTCTTTAGGCCCGCAGGTAAAATAGGTTTGCAAGCCCAAGAGGTCATATCCGGCACGAATAATTTTGGAGAGGCCGGATTCGTCCAAACCCAAAGAAGAGAGAAACTCTTTCTTTTCTTCTTCGGTTTCAAGCTGAGCCACTTCCGATTCGATTTCGGCAGAAATAATCACGGCTTTAGCATTTTCTTCGGCAGCTTTTTCAAACACGCGTTTGGAAAAATCATTACCGGTGGCTGCCGAGGCTTCATCCACATTGCAGACATAAAGCACCGGCTTAGAGGTCAAAAGCTGCAACATTTTATAGGCTTTCCAAGCATCTTTGTTGGAAGCATCGGGCGCGGCGGTACGAGCAGGCTTACCCTCACGCAAAGCCTCAATAATCGGGGTCATCACTTGCACGTTAAGAATGGCATCCTTATCACCGCCTTTGGCTTTTTTGTTCACTTGGTCAAAGCGTTTTTCCAAAGAGTCCAAATCGGCAATCATCAGTTCGGTTTCGACAATTTCGGCATCGCGGATGGGGTCAACCGAGCCAATCACGTGGGTAATATTATCATCTTCAAAACAACGCAAAACATGGATAATGGCATCTGTTTCACGAATATTGGCCAAAAACTGGTTGCCCAAGCCCTCGCCTTTGGAAGCCCCTTGAACAAGGCCGGCAATATCCACAAACTCAAGCTGCGTGGGAACAACAGCTTTAGGCTTGACAATTTCCACCAACTTATCCAAACGTTTGTCCGGCACGGCCACACGCCCTGTGTTCGGTTCAATGGTGCAGAAAGGAAAATTTGCGGCCTGAGCGGCAATAGTTTGCGTCAAAGCATTAAAAAGGGTCGATTTTCCGACATTGGGCAAACCGACAATACCACAATTAAAACCCATAAAAAAACTCCGTTTAAATTAAAATAACTTAAACAGAGTTGTATATGATAAAACCGCCTTTTTCAAGCAATATTTTGCATTAAACATTTCTAAAATGTTCTCTGAGTTTTTTGCGCCAAGCATGCACGGGAATAAAGAAACCGAGCAACCTGAGTGCCGCTTTTTTATATTTATGAAAAAGAAAACTCCACAAAGTTTTGGGTTTTCTAACCGAGATATCCGGAGCCACAAAGTCAAACTGATTTTTGGCAAAAGCCATAGCTCTTTGGCTGAGGTGACATTTGTCGGCAAAATATCTGGCTTTGGTCCGGCCTTTTTCATCAATCAAATGATCAATAATGCTGACAAAATGCACACCCAAATCGGCACAAATTTTTGCCAGTTGCCGGTTAAAATATATTGTGGCCTGATTACGCTCAAGCTCGGTTCCCACAGCCGGAAAATCTTTATTTCCATGCCAAACATCTTTTTGCGAAGCCACCGGCCCCCAACAAATCATTTTATAGCCGCGCGCGGTCATTTTTTGCAAAAACAGGGCATATTCATGCAAAATATCATCCACCACCTTTTGATAAGGCACCTTCTGGCGTTCGACCTGTTTAAAAACCTGATTGCGAATATCAATTTCGCCAAAGCAACACAAGATATAAGCGCCTTGAGGAATGATATTGTGAGACAATAAATATTCAATTTTTTCTTTGACTCTGTTTTGCGAGTTATCTCTGTTCAAATTATAAGCCAAAACCGCACCCAAATGAAAAGTCTTAAAATAAACCAAAATATCGCGACAAAATCTAATATCAAACTCAAACGGCACAAAATTAATACTCTCTTGTCCGCTGAAAAAATTGACATGGGAATCCCCAATCACATAAATTTTATTTTGCACATTCATCGACAATCACTTTTTGCAAAGACGTTTGATTTTTCTCTTGATTTTTTCCAACAAATTTTCTTTTGGCACATATTTAACTTTAGCCACGTACAAATAGTCTTCAAATTTGAAGATTTTATCTTTTTGCACCAAAACGCCATAGACTTTTTTATCAATCGGGTTAACAACCTGTTGATGCCGAAATTTGCCATAATTTTTCCTTTTGGCTTTGGTATGATAATGGCGCACAAACAATTTGTTGGTCATGGCAACTTTGATTCCGGCTTGTTTGAAGCGCAAAAAGACCAAATTGTGTTCTTTAATCGGAATATCTTCAGGATAACCAACATTTCGAACAGATTCAGTCACCCCAATGAAAAAATTTTCAACAATATCACAACGAACAAACTCGGGAAAAACATCAGAATATATGGAACAAAAATCTTCTTTTTCGCCTTCTTGAATAAAACCAATCCAGTTATCGGGTTGATAATCAATTGCATCCGCTGTAACAACATTGCGATAATATCCACCTAGAATATCCAAATCATGCTGTTGCAAAGTTTGCAGATTGGCGGCAATATCACAATCCAAATCAAGCATAAAATCATCATCACAACAAACAAAATATTTAGAAGAGCAATAACGCAAACCTTCATTTCTACCTTTACACAAACCCAAGGCATTGAAATCATAAGAATAATAAGAGATATGCAAATCCTCATATCGAGCAACAATTTGTTTATTTTCAGCACGAGATTCTTCATCACCATCATCAATAACCACGACATCAGCAAATTTTACCTGCCATTTATTTTGATAAATTTTTACCGATTCTAAAAAACGTTGCAAACAATCTGGACGGATAAATGTTTTCACAATTAAAGAAAGATCTAAAACTTGCATAAGACTGCTCCTTATTTTGACTTTTTCAACTTTAGAAAAATTTGTTTTGCCTCTTCCAAATCTTTGTTCCACCAATCTGAAGCAACAATTTTCTTTTGCATATCCGGCTCAAAACGATAACGAATGATTTTGGCCGGATTTCCGACCACAATGGCAAAATCGGGCACATCTTTGTTGACAAAAGAATTTGCCCCGATAACAGCCCCGTTTCCGACCTTAACCCCTCTTCTGATGATGCTGTCCACACCAATCCAAACATCATTTCCGATAATGCAATCATTTCTGCACAAAACATCAAAAGGCTTATCATAAAACCACGCAGAGGTAGAAATATTGGTCAAATCATGTTCTCCGGGACCGATAGACACATTGTTGCCGATGGAAACATAACGACCGATTTGCGCCTTGGTCACGGTGCACCCGTCACCAATATAAGTATAATCACCGACGGTTGTGTATTTATCCACCTTCGAGTTTCTGATTTCAATATGCTTACCCAAGAGCTTGCACCGCGGTTTTTTCTTAAAAATTTTCAATATATGCATACATCACCATTACAAATATTTAAAATATTCCCGAATTTTTTTGCGCCATTTGTGTAAAGGAACAAAAAGGCACATCACTTTGACCATCGGACGTTTGTATTTATGAAAAACAAAGCTCTGCCAAGCATGCGGCTTGCAAACAGAAATGTCCGGAGCAAAAAAAGCAAACTTGTCTTTAACCAAAACCATGGCTCTTTGGCTCAAATGGCACGGATCCATAAAATATTTTTCCTTTGTTTTTCCGTTTTCGTCAACCAAATCATCAAAAATACTCACAAAAGTTGCCCCCAAATCGGCACAGATTTTTTCCAGCTGCCGATTAAAATATTTTGTGGCCTGATTACGCTCAAGTTCGGTTCCCATCGCCGGAAAATCTTTATTACCCATCCATTTGTCTTTTTGCGAGGCCACCGGCCCCCAGCAAATCATTTTATAGCCGCGCGCAATCATTTTTTGCAAAAAGGCAGCATAATTTTTCAAAATATCATCGACAACTTTTTGGTAAGGCACATTTTGCAATTTTGCTTGATTAAACACATGAAAGCGCAAATCAATTTCCCCAAAGCAACACAAAACATAAGCCCCCTTGGGCAAAAGATTATGTGAAACCAAATATTCCACCTTCTCTTTGACTCTGTTTTGCGAGTTATCTCTATTCAGGCTATAAGCCAAAACCGCACCCAAATAAAAAGTCTTAAATGAGGTCAAAAGATCATGATTTTGACTAATTCCAAATTCCAACGGCACAAAATTCATAGTTTCTTGTCCGCTGAAAAAATTGACATGAGAATCTCCAATCACATAAATTTTGTTCTGACCATCTTGTTTATCCATAATTTCACGCCTTTTATTTCATCATTCCGAGAACACCGGAAAATTTGGCCATACCGTCTTTAAGCAAAACCGGCAAAGTTTCACAAACGATTTGAATATTTTTCTCAATCACTTCGGCATCGGCCTTAGAAAAGCGCGAGAGCACATGGTTCACCACCGCCTCACCCCCACCTAGCGGATGACCTACCCCGATTCTGATTCGATTATAATTGGGCGAGATGGCCGCATCAATAGATTTCAGCCCATTATGCCCACCGGCACCACCGCCGATTTTGGCTTTGATTTTGCCGACCGGCAAATCCATATCATCATGAATAACAATCACATTCTGCGGCAAAATTTTGTAAAAATTGGCAGCTTTGACAACCGCGTTGCCGGAAAGGTTCATATAAGTCTGGGGTTTGAGGAGATAAACTTTTTCGCCATTAATATTGCCCTCGGCAATCAAGCCGTCAAATTTGGACTTGAAAGGCGAAAATTTATAAAAATCATGCAAAGCATCTGCGGTCATAAAACCCATGTTGTGACGTGTTTTATCATATTCTGCACCGGGGTTGCCCAAACCAACAATCAAAAACATATTAATTCCTTTACGCTGCTTTAGAAAAATGACGGGAGAAAAAAGTTTTAGAGAGATAGATATAGTGAAAAAAAGAAGCGAAAAAATTTTAGTGTACAAAAACGTACATGAATTTTTTCGCTTCGCATTTTTTGCTATAGATACTCTATAAAACTATTTTCTCAAGAAGTCGACGTGAATCGGCATATCAGACACCGGATGGAATTGAACATCTTGGCAAGAAACTTTTTCAGCTTTGCCATTGATGACAACTTCAATATCCGAGCTGTAAAAATCAGCCATATTCAAGGCTTTTTCCAACTCAACCGGATGCAAGCTAATCATTTCGGGTTCTTTTTTGTTACCATAAATAACGGCAGGAACACGACCCTCTTTACGACATGCGCGAGCTGCCCCCTTGCCTGCTTTTTCACGAACCAAAGCATTAAATGTAATTTTAGACATTTTATAACTTCCTTATAAAAAATTTTTAACAAACCTTGCCCAAACCTCCAGGGGTGTTCAAGCAATTAAGCTGACTAATACACCGATTTTTCAGATATTTCAAGTATTTTTTATCATTAAAAGGCCACAAAAAAAACTCGCTTTCTTCAAAAGAAAACGAGTTTTTAATGTTTTTCAAAACCGGATTATGGAATTATTTTTCCAAATCTTCACCGGTTTCTTGGTTAACTCTCTTGGCAGAAAGTTTGACCTTACCGCGATTATCGGTGCCAAGGCATTTAACCCACAAGGTATCACCTTCTTTATAGAAGTCAGAAACGGAAGCAATACGCTCGTTTTTCACTTCTGAGATGTGAACCAAGCCCTCGGTTGAGCCAAGGAAGCGCACAAAAGCACCAAAATCCATAATCTTGGTAATCACACCTTTATAGATTTTGCCGGCTTCCGGCTCCGCCACAATACCCATCACCCATTCAAGAGCTGCGTCACCGTCTTCTTTTTTCAAGGAAGCGATTTTAACCACACCGTCATCGGTAATTTCAATTTTGGTATTGGTTTTTTCGGTAATTTCACGAATGACTTTACCGCCGGTACCGATAACTTCACGGATTTTATCAACCGGAATCTTGATGGAAACAATGCGTGGCGCTTTGTCAGAAACATGCGGACGCGGCTCGGCAATGGCTTTTGCCATCTCGCCCATAATGTGGATACGACCCTCATGAGCTTGAGCCAAGGCTTTTTCCATAATCTCTTTGGTAATGGAAGTGATTTTAATATCCATTTGCAAAGCGGTCACACCGTCTTTGGTACCGGCAACCTTAAAGTCCATATCACCCAAGTGGTCTTCATCACCCAAGATATCGGTCAAAATAGCCACACGACCGTCATCTTCTTTAATCAAGCCCATGGCAATACCGGCAACCGGCTTTTTAAGCGGCACACCGGCAGCTTCCAAAGACATGGTTGTACCGCAAACGGTAGCCATGGAAGAAGAACCGTTAGATTCCATAATATCGGAAACCACGCGAACGGTATAGGGGAAAGTATCGCTATTTTTCGGCATCATCGGGTGAATAGCACGCCAAGCGAGTTTTCCGTGACCGATTTCACGACGTCCGGGGCTACCCAAACGACCGCATTCACCAACCGAGAACGGCGGGAAGTTGTAGTTGAGCATAAAGTCTTCTTTATATTCATCCAATAGGCCGTCAACAATTTGAGCATCATCACCGGTACCCAAAGTGGTCACAACCAAGGCTTGAGTTTCACCGCGGGTGAACAAAGCCGAACCGTGAGCCATCGGCAAAACGTCAACTTCGCAAGAAATCGGACGCACGGTTTTGGTATCACGACCGTCAATACGACGACCGGTGTTCAAAACACCCTCACGCATCACGCGGTGCATCAATTTTTCAATGACGTCATTAACATATTTAACTTCCATCTCATTTTCGGGATCAATGGTCGCTTTAACTTCTTCAGCCAAAGCACCCAAGAGTTCGCCGCGTTTGAGTTTGTCGGTCTCTTTGAAGGCTTCTTCATATTTGCCGCGGAATTGTTTGGCAACTTTTTCATAAAGTTCATCAAACTCTTTCGGGAAGGTCGGCATTTCCCAGCGCGGTTTGCCGGCTTCTTTGGTCAAATCTTCAATCATTTGAATAACCGGTTGGAAGTTTTCAAAACCAAACATAACGGCACCGAGCATCACTTCTTCAGAAAGCTCTTGCGCTTCGGATTCAACCATCAAAACGCCTTCTTTAGTACCGGCAACGGAGAGTTCCAACAAAGAGTCTTTTTGTTGTTCAATTGTCGGGTTCAAAATATATTGGCCGTCTTTGTAACCGATTTTAGCCGCACCGATTGGGCCCAAGAACGGAATACCGGACAAGCTCAAAGCAGCCGAAGCGGCAATCATGGAAATGATGTCGGAGTCGGTTTGTTTGTCATGAGACAAAACCGTGCAAACAACTTGAACTTCATTTTTGAAAGCATCCGGAAAGAGCGGACGTATCGGACGGTCAATCAAACGAGAGATAAGAACTTCACGTTCGGAAGGTTTGCCTTCACGTTTCATAAAACCACCGGGGATTTTACCGGCAGCATAATATTTTTCTTGATAGTTTACGGTCAAAGGAAAGAAATCTTGGTCGGCAGCAACCTCTTTGGCCGCGCAAACAGTGGCAACCACAACGGTTTCGCCATAGGAGGCCACAACGGCACCTTCAGCTTGACGCGCAATTTTACCGGTTTCGAGCACCAGTTTTCTGCCGCCCCATTCCATTTCTCTGCGAGAAACTTTAAAATCAATCATACAATATCCTTTCACAATATTTATATTTCTTTTCGGACTTACCTCTTAGATAAAAACCCCTAAAAATCAAGATTCTTACCTAAGAGCTAAGTCCACACATCTCACCTTGAGCCAAAGCCCGAGGATTTTATAAAAACGAGTGCGAAGCGCTCCGCCCCGCACTCATTATAAACTTATTTTAGCGCACCTAAAAAAGCAATAGAAAAAACATCATCATTAGTCTGTGAATTTTTTTCATCTCGCATTTTTTGCTCTAGGTGCCGCGCATTTTCAGAAAATGATTTTAGGCCGGCAGATAGAGTGAAAAACAGAGCAGAAAAAATTTTAGCGTAGTTAGACCTACGTGAATTTTTTCTGTCTCGCATTTTTTGCTCTAGGTGCCGCATAAAATTATTTTCTCAAGTCTAATTTCTTGATGATTTCTTGATAACGGCTTTCGCTCTTGCCTTTGAGGTAGTCCAAAAGGTGACGACGGCGAGAAACCATTTTCATCAAACCCAAACGAGAGTGTTTGTCTTTCGGGTGGGTGTTGAAGTGTTCAATCAAGCTATTGATACGAGCGGTCCAAATAGCAATTTGAACTTCCGGAGAACCAGTATCGTTCGGGTTAATAGCATAAGTTTTGATCAATTCTTGTTTGTTTTCATTAGAAATCGACATCAATATTTTCCTTTTAATGCGATACGGAATTTTCCGCATCAGGGTTAAAATTAAAAACGCGCTGAGGAGAAATTCGTTTTTCCTCGATTCGCACTATGGCAACCAACTCCCCGTCCAAAGAAGCGACAGCCACACCTTCTTTCAAGTTTTGGTCTTGATAAGAGCGTGGAGAAATGGCTTGTCCCTGACGGAGTTTAGCTGCATCTGCCTCGGTTAAAGCTAGCTCCGCGATGTCGCGCAGAGCAGTTATTACCGGAAGCAAAACTTTTTTTGCATCCTCACTATGCACTATTTTTTTCAAATTTTCCAGTAAAATCGTATCAGAAATAGAAAATTTACCGCATTTGGTGCGTTTGAGCTCCAACAAATAGCCTTTAGTGCCGAGTGCTTTGGCCAAATCCATACCCAAAGTGCGGACATAGGTGCCTTTGGAGCAGCGGACTCTAAACTTGGCCTGATGATTCGGCAGTTCCTCAAGCAGGGTTAAATCATAAATCTCAACGATTCGCTCCGGTATTTCCACATCTTGCCCTTTGCGCACCAAATCATAGGCGCGCTGTCCGTTGATTTTGATGGCAGAATAGGCCGGCGGCACTTGCTTGATTTCACCGATAAACTGCGGAATAATGGCTAAAATTTCTTCTTTGGTCGGGTAAATATCCGTGGTGGCAATAACTTCGCTTTCCGTATCACCGCTTGCGGTTTCCGCCCCCCATTGGATGATAAATTCATATTCTTTTTCGCCGTCGGTCACAAAAGGCACGAGCTTGGTCGCCTCACCGAAAGCAATCGGCAACACACCGGTGGCAAAAGGATCAAGCGTGCCGGTATGTCCGTTTTTCTTGGCATTAAAAAAGCGTCGGGTAAAGTTAACGACATCAGTCGAGCCCATATCGCGGTCTTTATCAATCACCAACCAACCGTTAATATTTTCACCTTTTTTGCGTCTGGACATTTTTCCCTCATTATTTTTGTTTAGGATAAGAAAAAACCTCAATTCGTCAACACAAAAAAACAAGATTTTTCTGGACAAAATTTTCCAATTCAACTATAAACAAAAAAGAATTTCAAATTATTAAGTTATGGATACTATTAAGATTTATGCGGAATATGTGCCGCAATTTAACGCCTATTGCGTGAGTGATAAAAAAATCAAGGAAATCATTTTCCAAGAGAAGCTCCCCGAAATTTATCTGAAAAATGAAGATTTTGCATCTTTGGGCGGCAACATGGTCAACACCCCGTTGGTGGGTTTTTTGATGAGCCGCGAAGACGAATATTATTCAATAGATTATAACTATGCCAAAAGCATTGTAAAATCGGGGGTTCGGCTAAGGCTTTTAAGCTATGAAAACGTCACGGAACAAATGTCCGACATCAAAGGGCTGATTCTTCCGGGCGGCGCTTTTCCCTCACCGAACAAGTTTTATGACGACGACCAAGAAACCTATGTTCCCAACCCGAGGAGTCTGGCCTATCATCTGGCCATTTCCAAAGCCGTGGGAGAAGATCTGCCAATGCTGGGAATATGTGCCGGTGCACAAATGATAGCCGGTGCTTTGGGCGGAAAATTATATCGCAACGTTGCCGAATATACCGACATCATGCACAAGACCAAAGAGCATCTGGCGCACAACGTCATCATTTTGCCGGGAAACCCGCTCTCACGCATTTTTGTCAAGAAGAGAATTGTGACCAACTCGCGGCATCGAGAGGCCTTAAACCCCAATGTTCCTTTTGAGCTCACACTTTATGCCGTGGCCGAAGACGGCATTCCCGAAGCCTGGGGCAACGAAAAAAGAAAAATTCTCTGCATTCAGTGGCATCCGGAAGATTTTGCCGTTGAAGGCTATTCTGAAATGCAAAGAATTTACAATTGGTTGGCGCAAAAAGCCGCTTGGCAATAAACTTTTGCTCAACCAAAAAAGCGATTGGAAACAAAAATCCAATCGCTTTTTTGTTATTTTACGCAAATTTGCACTTTCATCTTATCTGAAAGTTTAAAAATTGAATGCATATTTTCCCAGGTGTTGGAAAAAACCGCGCAAGGACGAGCCACTTCCGTAATATTTCGGTCTTCCGAAAGCGTGAACAATTTTTTGTCCTCACCTTCAAAATAGATAAAGCCCTCACCAAAACCAACAAACTTTCCTTGAACAGCTTTACAATAAACCATTTTCGTTTCAAACAGAACCGAAAAAAAAGAACTATCATTACTGGTCAAAACAACACAACCCTCTTTGCTGTAAAAATGGTCATATTGTCCCAAAAGTTTATATTTTCCTTGTTCCAAAGAAAATTCCAACAAATAGATTTTATCTTGCTTGCAAAAATAAGCATAAGGTTCAATTTTTTTCATAATTTTAGAGATTAATAATTGTAAATATGGAACAGAATAACGCAAAAACAAATAAAAAACAACCATAAAAAAACCTCCTTGCGGAGGCTTTTTTTATTTATCGGATTTCAAATCTTGTTGAACTTTGGGATGATGAAGCAGTTTTTCAATTTTATCTACTTCGGCAAAAGAGTTGTCAACTTTGAAAACGATTTCAGGAACATAGCGCAGGCTGGTGTTGCGTGCCACACTTTTTCTGAAATGGTTGGCCGCCAAATTCAGGCCTTCCAAAACTTCCTTCAAAAAAGTTTCGTTCAAGGTCATAAAATAGACGGTAGAATATTTCAAATCGGGAGATACGGTAACATCGGTGATGGTTACAATCGTATCAATCCCTTGCAAGTTTCTAACCTCGCCGCGCTCAATCTCAGAAGTGATGATTTTTCTGATTTCCTGACTGACGCGCAGTTGTCTTTGTGATGGTTCTTTTGTAGGCATAATCTTCTCTCTTATCAATTAATTTGCCAAAATGTTGTTTAATCACCCATTATACGATTCTTACTAAAATCTCAGAGAACGAGGGAAATAGAGTAGTTTTAGGAGCGAGAAAAATTCCAGTGTACATAGAAGTACATGAATTTTTCAAGACGACGCTAAACTGCTCTAGTTCCCCGTTATATGAGATTTCTCAAAAAATCGGAGAATGCGGGAAATAATAAGATTTAAGGAAAATTGTGAAGGAGTGTACATAGAAGTACATGACTGAACAATTTATCCGCAAAATCTGTATTAGTTCCCCATTATACGATTTTTTATAGCTTGGCGGCGATTTCCTCAATCTCATAACATTCAATCATATCGCCTTTTTGAATGTCGTTATAGTTTTCAAAACTGATACCGCATTCATAGCCTTCACGAACTTCTTTCACATCTTCTTTGAAGCGTTTGAGCTGTCCGATGGAGCCATCGTGAATAACCACGTTATCACGCAACAGGCGGATTTTGGCACCACGTTTGACCAAACCTTCGGTAATCATACAACCGGCAACTTTACCCACACCGGTAATATTGTAAACTTCGCGAATTTCGGCATAACCCAAAAGTTTTTCACGCAGTTCGGGTGAAAGCATACCTTCCAAACCTTTCTTAACATCATCAGCCACATCATAAATGATGGAGTAGTATTTAATCTCCACGCCGTCACGACGAGCCGCATCACGCGCTTGCGGAATGGCACGAACATTAAAACCGATAATCAAGGCATGAGAGGCTTTGGCCAAAGAAATATCAGATTCAGAAATCGGGCCGACAGCCGAGTGCAAGATTTGCACCGAAACTTCATCGGTAGAAAGTTTGTTCAACGTACCTTCCAAAGCCTCAATAGAACCTTGAACATCAGCTTTGATGATAATCGGCAAATGTTTGGATTCACCGGATTTAATTTTATCCATCATCAATTCCATGGCCGATTTGGCAGATTTCACAATCTTGGCATCACGTTCTTTGCAAATACGATAGTTGGTCACTTGTTTGGCCTGAGCTTCATCGGCAACCACAATAAAATCATCGCCGGCGGCAGGTGTGCCTTGCAAACCCAAAACCTCAACCGGTGTTGCCGGCTTGGCTTCAAACACTTTTTTGCCGTTTTCATTAAACATGGCACGAACATGGCCCCATTCTTTACCGGCAATGATAATATCACCGACTTTAAGTGTACCGTTTTGCACCAAAACCGTAGCCACCGAACCGCGGCCTTTTTCCATTTTGGCCTCAATCACGGCACCTTGCGCCGGACGATTCGGATTAGCTTTCAAATCCAAAATTTCGGCTTGCAACAAAATGGCTTCCACGAGCTTGTCAATATTGATGCGTTTTTTGGCAGAAACTTCGGCACACAAGCAATCGCCGCCCATTTCTTCCACCGCAATGCCATGTTGCAACAAAGCGGTCTTCACCTTCATCGGATCAGCACCCGGCAAATCAATTTTGTTAATGGCCACAACAATCGGCACTTCGGCGGCTTGTGCGTGACGAATAGCCTCAATGGTTTGCGGCATAATACCGTCGTTGGCGGCCACCACCAAAACCACAATATCGGTTACCTTGGCACCGCGAGCACGCATTTCGGAGAAGGCTTCGTGACCCGGCGTATCAATAAAGGTAATTTTATCACCGGTCTTAACGGTAATTTGATAAGCACCGATATGTTGGGTGATACCACCGGCTTCTTTGGCGGCAACGTTGGTTTCACGCAAGGCATCAAGCAGTGATGTTTTACCATGGTCAACGTGACCCATAACGGTCACAACCGGCGGTCTGGGCAACAAATCTTCAGGCTTATCTTCAGCCCCGCCCAAACCAAGCTCAACATCGCTGTCGGCCACGCGTTTGAACTTGTGACCAAACTCTTCCACCACAATTTGTGCCGTATCGGCATCAATCGGTTGGTTAATCGTGGCCATCACACCCAAAGACATGAGTTTTTTAATCACATCGGCACTTTTTTCCGCCATACGGTTGGCCAATTCCTGCACGGTAATCACTTCCGGAATAACCACTTCGCGCACAATTTTCTCTTGCGGCTGTTGCGGCGCTTGTTGTTGCGGTTTGGGTTGTTTTTTCTTGTAGCGACGACGCGGTGCACCAAAACCATAGTCATCATCATCGTCATCACCGCTCATATAGTTATTAACGTTGAATTTTCCGCCGCGTTTTTGCGGTTCAAAACTACGTTTGGTAACTTTTCTTCTGTCTTGTTCAAAACCGGCATCACGCGAAGAAGAAACTTTTTTATTATGACGCGGCATATCATCATCATCGTCATCATCATCTTCTTCCTCATAATCGCGATTCTTTTTGGCTTTGTAAGACTTATCGTCAAAAGATTTTTCTTCCGTCTCGGCCGAAACTTGAGCTTTCTGAGCTTTTTCCTGAGCAGCCGCAGCTTGAGCGGCTTTTTGCTTGGCTTCAGCTTCAGCCGCAGCTTTGGCGGCTTGAGCGGCCGCGGCCTCGGCTTCGGCTTGTTTGGCGGCCTCTTCCTTGGCTTTTTGTTCATCGACCTGTTTATGACGCATGGCGGCTTTTTCCTCTTCTTCCTGTCTGCGTTTGGCTTCATGTTCTTTGGCTTCGGCAATCAAGCGGAGTTTGGCGGCCGTAGCTTCGTCAATCTTCACCTTTTGCTCATGAGCAACCGTGTTGTTTTGGTTCAACACTCTTTTTTTGCGCACTTCAACCTGCACAACCTTTTTACCTTCGGAAGAAGTTTTGGCCTTATCGCCGAGCTTCAACGTCAGGGTAGATTTACCTGATAATGTTAATTTTCCTTTTGCATTATCTTCTGTCATTACAATTCCTTCACTGTTTATCCAATCAAAACTAAGAATTTAAGAAATTTTCCAAACGGGAAATCTCCATTTGAACTGCTTTCGCCATTTCACCATGCAACAAAGCAATATGTACGGTATTCACTTTATCTAACTCTTGGTCCAACTCCTCAACATTAAAAGTATGGAAAACTTCCAAATTCTTAGCCAGATTCATAATCTTATTATGACCATCGGCACCGGCATCTTTTGCTTCCAGCACAAAAGCGACCTTATTTTTTTTAATCGCTTCACAAACCTTTTCAAAACCGAAGACAAGCGCACCGGCTTTGCGAGCCAGAGATATGGCATCAAGCGCGCGTTTATGCAAAATGCTTTCTGCCATATTGACCAACTCGGGACTGACTTTCACATTTTTTTTGGCGGCTTTGGCAAACAAGTTTTTCTCAACGGCCGTCAATAAAGATTGTTTAGAGTTTTTGACCCAAATCCCCTTCCCCGGCAATTTTTTCTTAAAATCGGGAACAATCTGATTGTCGGGCGCAAGGGTGAAGCGCAGCATTTTTTCTTTTGGCAGCACTTCACCGCAAACGATACATTTTCTTGTTTCTTCAGCCTTCATAAGCGTTACTCGGCGTCCTTATCGGTTTTGTCTTCGTTATCAAACCAGTGCTGACGAGCCGCCATAATGATTTTGTTGGCTTCGTTGACGGAGATGGTATTTTCGCCCAAAATCTCAATCAACTCATCAGCGGCCAAATCAGCCAAATCATCAATGGTTTTGATGCCTTTGTCAGCCATGGTCAAAATCATATCGCGGTCCAAACCTTCAATATTTTGAATGGCCTCATCAATACCCAAAGACTTGCTTTTTTCTTCAAATTCTTGGTTGCGTTTTTCAACAAAAGCCTTGGCACGAGCTTGCAGTTCTTTGGCAATATCTTCATCAAAGCCCTCAATATCGGCCAACTCTTGCAACGGCACCATGGCAATTTCATCAATGGTGGAGAAACCTTCGGCAATGAGGAGGTGAGCAATCATCTCATCGACGACCAAGGCTTCCATAAAGCGTTGAGAACGCACCTTATTTTCGTTAGAGCGGCGTTCTTGTTCTTGTTCTTCGGTCAAGACATCAATATCGGCACCCACGAGTTGAGAAGCCAAGCGCACATTTTGACCTCTGCGGCCGATGGCAACCGAGAACTGATCTTGCGGAACCACCACTTCGATTCGATTATTTTCTTCATCCAAAACCACCTTGGTCACTTCGGCCGGAGCCAAAGCGGCAACAATATATTGGGCCTTGTCGTCGGAATAAGGAACGATATCAATTTTCTCGCCCTGCAACTCGGTCACCACGGCCTGAACGCGAATACCGCGCAAGCCGACGCAAGCGCCGATGGCATCAACGGTCACATCATCGGTCTTAACGGCAATTTTGGCCTTTGAACCGGGGTCACGAGCCACGGATACGATTTTGACAATACCGTCATAAATTTCCGGCACTTCCGAGGTAAAGAGTTTGGCCAAAAACTCGGGGCAAGTACGAGATAAGAAAATTTGCGGGCCTTTGGTTTCTTTACGCACTTCCAAAACATAAGCACGCACGCGGTCACCGTTTTTAAACTTTTCTCTCGGGATAATTTCATCGCGGCGCAAAATGGCCTCGGCTTTACCGATATCCAAAATCACATTGCCGAACTCCACACGTTTAACCGTACCGTTAACAATGGTTCCGACCTTTTCTTTATATTCTTCATATTGTTTATTTCTTTCGGCCTCGCGCACTTTTTGCACAATCACTTGTTTAGCGGTTTGAGCGGCAATACGGCCAAAATCAATCGGCGGCAAATTATCGATAATAAATTCGCCGACTTTAATATTTTTATCATAGGCTTTTGCCTGAGCCAAAGTCAATTGGGTCACTTCATTTTCAATATGGTCTTCATCTTCAACCACTTCGCGATAACGCGCCAAAGTAATGGCACCGGTTTTGCGATCAATATGAGCTCTGATATCGTGTTCAAAGCCATATTTGGAACGACCGGCTTTTTGAATGGCAATTTCCATTGCTTCCAAAACATCATCGCGGTCAATATTTTTTTCACGAGCCACGGTATCAGCAACCAAAATGATTTCAGGTCTCGGCATACTTTCAATATTTTGCATTTTCAATCCTTTGCTAAAAATATTTTATAAAAAAATTATTCTTCATCAAGCTCAACAGCTTCATCATTTTCATGAGCGGCCATATATTCGGCCAAAAGTTCATCGGTCAGCACAATTTTGGCTTTAGAGATGGCCTCAAAGGGAATGACATATTCCTTACCGTCCATCTCCAGCACAATATCATTGTTGTCTGCCACGGATTTGGTTTTACCCTTAAAGCGTTTGCGGCCGTCCACTTCATCAGAGGTTTCGATTTTGGTTTCATAACCCAAAAATCTTTTGAAATGTTCAGGCTTGGTCAAAGGTCTGTCGAGCCCCGGAGAGCTGACTTCCAAAGAATATTGATCTTCAATCGGGTCTTTTTCATCCATCACCTCAGAGATTTTGCGGCTGACGGCGGCACAATCATCCACATTGACATCTTTGCCATCTTTGCGATCAATCATAATCTGCAAGGTCGGATTTTTTTGACCGATGGTCAAGATTCGCACCATTTCATAGCCCAAATTTTCAACCACAGGCTCAATCAAATCTTGTAAAGGGTGTTTCAACTGCATCATCTTATCCTTAACAAAGAAGCGGGGTTTTTGACCCCGCCTCATCTAATATTATCAATTCTGTAAAGAGCTATAACATAAAAGTTTTTAAAAATCCAGCATTTTTTTCAATTATACCAAAACGAAGAAAATCCTTGCAAGGCACGTAAGACTTTTGCGATCGAACGCGCTGCGTTCGGCCGGCGGTAGCCATTAAAAGGAATAGTTTAACCCTGCATTTACACTTGCATTCGTATAGTCACTGCCGAACGTGTAGGCGGCGTTGGCATAGCCGCTCCATTGGTCGTCAAAACTCATACTGCCGCCGACTTCCAAACGTCCGAGGGTGGAGTTTTCAAGCCCATCCACTTGACGCAAAGAGGTGACCGTCACATCGCCACTGCCGATATTTTGGATAATGCTCGGTTTGACATAGAGTTTCGCATAGCCGTTCTTGCGGAGGTAAGTTTTTTCAACTTCAACACCGGCCTCAACCTCGATATCGCGAACATCGCCGTAGGTCGCGGTTTTGCCGTAGCTATCAGTTGCGTCGTCATAGTTGATTTGCGTATAAGCTAAGCGGATAATCGGCTCAATTGTGAGGTTGGTCATCGGGTTAAAGATAAGTCCGCCCTCAATTGCGGCCCCAAACTCGATACCGTCGGTTGAAG
>CALXPK010000053.1 GCA_944390265.1 uncultured Alphaproteobacteria bacterium
ACACCTCGCTTATAAACAGAATAATTGTAGGATACGAAATAAGATTTGGATACGGCAAAACCTTCCGCAAATTTTGCGAAAAGGCTCAAATAGATATGTTTTCTTACTGAAGACAACATTCTTGTCGTATCCTCAAAAATTTTTAGTACTAAAAACCATGCGGCTGATCATTCCGCACGATTCAAATATAGCAAATGCAAGTAAAATTTTGGTTAATAAAGAAGTGAAAAGAAAATGTTTGGCATGATAATTCTGCTTTTATTTTACTTGTTTTTTTATCTGCCTTCCGCTACACTTTGAAAAGTTTTTAAGAAAGGGAATCTGATGTCCGGCGTTGAGATTAAAAAAGTTAAAGATGTGGATGACGGTATGCGTTTGAACCGCTGGTTTTTGAAATATTATCCGGGGCTTTCGCTCGGGCGTTTTCAAAAGTTGCTACGCACCAAACAAATTAAAGTTGACGGCAAAAAAGCCGAGGCTTCGCTCAAACTTGCGGCCGGACAAGAAATCAGAGTGCCGCCTTTGGAGAATGAATCCAAACCGGTTGAACGCCAAGGCGTGTCTGCCAAAGATGCGGCTTATATTCAATCTATGGTCATTTATAAAGATGAGAACATCATTGCCTTAAACAAGCCTTCGGGTTTGGCGGTGCAGGGCGGAACCAACACCACGCGCCATGTGGACGGAATGCTCGAGGCTTTGTGCTTTGGAGCGCCAGAAAAACCCAAACTGGTGCACCGCATTGACAAAGACACGAGCGGAATTTTGGTTTTGGCACGTAACCGCAAAACCGCCGATTTGCTGACCAAGGCTTTTCGCGAGCATAATTTACAAAAAACATATTTGGCCTTGGTTGCCGGTTGTCCCAAACAGCAAAACGGCGAGATTAAAGCCGCGTTGGAAAAGGTGGGCGAAAAATCGGTCATCTCGAAAGAAGGCAAGCCGGCAGTGACGGAGTTTGAGGTTTTGGACAATGCCGGAGATAAATTTGCGCTGGTGGCGGCCGCGCCTCTGACCGGACGGACGCACCAAATTCGCGCCCATATGGAATATATCGGCTGTCCGATTGTGGGAGATGACAAATATTTTGGCGCGGCAAGGCAAAAATTTGCTTCTATTAGTGATAAATTGCATCTCCATGCCTACAAAATTGATTTATCCGATTTATATCAAAAGAAAATGATTATCACGGCGCCGCTGCCCGACTATTTTAAGGCAGATTTGGCGGCTATCGGTTTAAGTTTCAGGGAGTTCTAATTATGCGCAAAATTTTCAAGGTTCTTTTCAGCACAATTTTTATTTTGTTTGCCGTTTTGGTGGTCGGTGTGTTTGTGTTCATCAAAACTTTTGATTTGAACAGCTATAAAGCCTATGCCGAAAAAATTGTGCAGGAACAGCTCGGCCGCAAGCTCTCTTTGAACGGCGATGCTTATTTGGGCATTTCTCTTGTTCCGACGATTGTGTTGGAAGATGTGGAGTTGGCGAATCCGTCTTGGGCCAAAAATCCGCAGATGGTGAAGGTGAAAAAACTGGATTTGAAATTTGCCGTTTTGCCGCTTCTCAGCCAACAAATTGTGATTGATAAGGTGATTTTGGAAGAGCCGCAGATTAATTTGGAAGTGGCACCAAACGGCGATGCCAGCTGGGATTTTCCGGCCTTGGATACACCGCAACCGGTGGTAAAAGCTGAAAGCGGCTGGCTGATTTCGGTGGCCAATGCTACGGAAGTGGTACAATCTGCCGAGGCTTCCGCACCGGATGCAATGCTGACCGGAATTGTGGCTAAAATGGTGCAGATTGACAATGGCTCGGTTGTTTATGACGATGCCCAAAGCGGCTCCAAAACCGAAGTGATTATCAACCATTTGGACTTGTCTATCCCGACGCCGGATGATTTGATTACACTTAATGCCGACGTGGTTTATAATGGTGAGCAGATTGTGGCCGGCGGCACCATCGGCTCGATTACCGAAGCGCTGGCCGACAAAATTTATCCGATTAATTTGCAGGTTAAAGCCTATGGCATGGCCGCCAAAGCCAATGGCAATTTGAACAAGATGCTCTCCAACCTGACCTATAATCTCAACTTGCAACTGGTCAGCCCGCAAGGAAATTTCGGTGCGCCGGAGATTGTTTTTGACGGTTTGGTCAACGGTGGTTTGGATAATATTAAAACCAAAATCAGCCAGCTCTCGGTGGCGGGCAACGTGATGGCGGGCGAGGTGGATGCCGATATCTCGCAGAAAGTGCCTTATGTGCGTGCCAATTTGCAAAGCCCGCAGATTGACGTGCAGAAGTTTATGCCGCAACAGCAAGCCTTCATTTTGCCGAGCTTGAACCTGATTAATTCGGCTCAGGCCGCCAACTATATTCCGGCCGAACCTATTCCTTATGAGGTGTTGAAGACGGTTAATGCGGTGTTTGACTTGTCGGTCGGCAACTTGATTGTCGACAGCGGTCTTTCCATGCAAGATGTGGTGGTTAAAGGCTCGCTTAAAAACGGGGTTTTGGATATTAAACCTTTGAACCTGACTTTTAACGGCGGGCAGATTATGTCTGAGCTTAAGGTCAATGCCGAGGCCAAAAGTTTGAGCTTGCTTGCCAACAGCAAAAATTTGAAATTGCAAAATTTGCACAAAGAATTTCAAATCATTGGCAGCAACGATTTTGGTATCAAAAGCGGTGGTGATACCACTGTTTATATCAACTTGCAAAGCTCCGGCAGTACTTATCGCCAAGTGTTTGAAAACCTTAAAGGACAGACGGCTGTCATCCTTGACAAATCGGTTATTCAAACCGGTAATTTGAGCTTTTTTACCGGAAGTTTCTTATCTCAAGTGTTGGATGCTTTGCATTTGAAGCAAAAGACCATGGATATGGATGTGCGTTGTGCCGTGGTTCGTACCGATTTTGCCAATGGCCGCGCTACTTTCCCCAATGGTATTGCCTTGAACGCGGCGCAGATGACTTTGGTTAGCGATGGTTACGTGAACCTTGTGAATGACAAAATCAGCTTTACCTTGCAACCTTTTTCGGGTAAAGTCATGGATACAAACTTGGCTCAGGCTTTGTCTTCTTTCCTGAAAATCAGCGGTACGGTGGAAAACCCGACCATTCGCTTGGATGATAAAGAAGCTATGCGTGCTGTGATTGGCGTGGTGGCGACTGGCGGTACGGCTTATTTGGGCGAAAAGTTGATTGTTAATCCGGACGGGGCGCCGTGTTATACGGCTTTGCAGGGCACACCTTTTGCCACCATGTTCCCCAAACCGACCGGCGTGGCGGCAACAACCCGCGATGCTTATCAGGATACCAAGAAAGAGATTAATCAGGGAATCAAAGATTTGAAAAACACAGCCAAAGATATGTGGAATATGTTTAAAGGAGGAATGTGAGGATGGTTGCGGAAGATTTGAAAGCAGCTTTGAAAGATGCCTCGCTGAATAAGCAGGAAATTATTGATAAAATGTGCGAGTTTGCGCAAACCGATGTGGTCTTGTTTTGGAATGATAATCCGGAATTGACAGAACGTCAGAACAAATATTGGTTTCCGGTTTTGCACTGGATTGGGCATGAACTCCATACCGAGCTTAAAACCTCCACTTCTTTAGACGTGCCGAACCAAGAAGAAAAATTTGGCGTGGCGCTTAAACGCTATTTGGAAACATTTTCCGATAAAGAGTTGATTGCTTTTTATAAAGCTGCTTTGGATATGCGCTCGGTGATTTTGGCCGCCGCTTTGGTCAAAGGCCAAATTACGGTCGAGGAGGCTTATCAGGCCGCTTATTTGGAAGAAATTTGGCAGGCCGAAAAATGGGGCAAGGTGGAAGATGCTGAAAAAAGCCGCGCCAAAGCTAAGGCCGATTTGGAAGATATTGAAAAATTTTTGCAATCTGACGCGGCATGATTAAAGAAGTTCTTATCAAAATCAAAGGTCGCGTGCAAGGCGTGGGTTTTCGCTATTGGGCCATCAATACGGCCAGAGAAATCGGCGGTATCTCCGGCTGGGTGCATAATGAAGCCGACGGTTCGGTCGAGATTTCTATGCGCGGCGAAGAAGAAAAAATTGATGCCATGATTGTTGCTTGCCAAAAAGGTTCGCCATATTCGCGCGTGGATAAGCTGGAGTTTGTGGTGGGACGAATCAGCAGTTTTTTGCCGCCGATTGAAGACGGGGTTTTTAAACGCGTATAAAAAAAGAGGTGCGGATTTTTGTTCCGTACCTCTTTTGATATGACCTTATTATTCGACAAGCGTTATTCCACAAGCGCGATGAGGTCTAATCTTTTTTCCATGAAAAATTCATAGAAAACAGAATCAAACATGATTTCTGATTTGCACAGGATGATAATTTTTATCAAATCTGAAATTTCTTCCGTGTGCTCAACCATAATGTCATGCTCTAAATTTTTTTCCAACCAGTTGACAACGCGGGCGTAAATCTTCTGGCGTTGAATTTGGGTTGTCTTTTTGCCAAAACGGATGTTGAGTTCCTGTTGGTAAAAAGAACTGAGTGCTCTGTTTGATTCGTACTTCTTTTGCGCATATTGCAGATAGGCAAGTGCCGTATTGTCAATTTGGGCTTGAATCTCTTGATTCTGAATCAGGGACAGAATTCCGGTCGACAAGGCTTTGGGCTTTATCTCCGGACATAGAAGATATTGGCACAACAACTCGTTTTCAAGAAGCGAAAACCAAATTTCGGCGGTGGCTTCATTTTCGCAGTCGGCAAAAATTGTTTTGACTCCTTTCGGAATGGAAATGGCTCCGGCCGTCATCTTGATGACCTTGCGGATGATGGGATATTCTTTTGTTTTCATGGTATGGTTATTTTTTGAAATTAGACTTTAAACGATATTGCGGGGCGATGTTGCCGGGACGCCAATGGTTGACAACCTGCCAAACATTGCCGACCTTTTGAAAAGCCAACATTTCGCTCACGCCGTTTTCGCCGGCGCTGATTTCTATGCGAACACCGATTTTTTCAAATTCCATACATTCGCAAAGTTTTTCCAACTCGCCATTTATGATTTGATAAGCATAACGTCCTATCTTATACAAATTGTCATAAATGGGTTGAAAAGACTTGCCCAAAACAAACGATTTTCCGTCTTCCGCCGTGGCAAAAACAAAGTTGATGTTGCCCAAGGTGTAATAATATGTAAAACGGGGGTTTTGACATAATATTTCAACACCAAGTTCTTCGGCCGATTGCCTTTTTTTGTTCCACCCGAAAAAGCGGTTTTGAATGATGATATAGCAAATGTCATCATTCATATAATTGCGTATGTATTTATACGGCAATTTTTTTTCTTCTTTTTGCGTTTGTGCATCAATTAATTTTTCATTCTTTACAATGTAAGCGTGTCTGTTTACATAAATTAATTGTTTTTCTTCCATAGCTTTTAATAATTAAATTAAACATAAAATAAAAAAATATAAAATATTGAGTAAAGTAGTTCCATGGACAAAATTTGTCAATAATATATATGCAAAAAAAAGAGCCCGAAAAACGGACTCTTTTGATTTTTGCTTATAAAACAACTATTTATGCTCGCAGAGAATGTCAAATTCGGCTTTTTTATGATTAAGCATAGTTGCATTTTCACCGGTTAAGGGGGCAAATTTGCGGGCAATGACATATTGCGGCAAGAGTTTTTTGATTTCTGCTATCGGTCGATTCCAACTTTCCGGTTTAATTCTTATTTTTTTCTCTTGTCCGGCAGAAACTTTTGCTGTGATTTCGCCACTTACGGCATCTTCAAATTCGGATAACTTCAATTTGATGTTTTCAAGCGAGCCGGGGATTAAAAACTCGATTTCTTCGCCCGAGTTGATATAATTTCTGATTTCAAATATGGCATCATCTCCTTGCCACTCCACAATGGAGCCGGCAAAAAGCCAATCACCCAAAGTGCGCGTATATTCATAATTTTGGCTGATGTTGGTGAGTTTGCCATCGTGGAAGCCCAAGCAATAGCCGCGGTTTTGCAACGTGTATAAATCCGGCATATATTTGTTATAGTCCCAAGTATCGGGGGAGGTGTACCAATCATCAATGGCTTGACGATAGGTGCGGGCAACGGTTGCGGCATAATATTCGGTTTTGTTTCGACCCTCAACTTTGAGCGAATCCATGCCGATTGAAAGTAAGTCAGGCAGACGCGGCATCAGGCACATGTCTTTGGAGTTGAGCCTATAGCCGCCGTGCTCATCTTCTATCACCTCATAATATTCGCCGGGGCGGAACTCTTCTTCCAACAAAAATTCAAAGCTGTCTTTGTTGTGCTTATCTATCACCAGCTCTTTGATGGTGCCGTCTTTCAAACGCAGGTGCAGTTTATAGTGCCAGCGGCAACAGTGGGCGCATTTGCCTTGGTTGGCGGAACGGTCGGCCAGATAGTTGGAGATTAAGCAACGGCCGGAATAAGACATACACATGGCGCCGTGCATGAAACATTCGAGCAAAATATCAGGACATTTATTTCTGATTTCTTTCATCTCTTCAAAGGTGACTTCTCGACCCAAAACGCAGAGTTTTGCCCCCTGATTTTGCCAAAACTTAACCGCCAGCCAAGAGCAGATATTGGCTTGGGTGGAGACAAACAAGTTGAGCTCGGGCGCGTTGTCCTTCACATATTGAAAAACGCCGGGGTCGGCAATCAAAACGCCATCGGGTCGAAGGTGTCTTAAAGTTTCAACAAAGGTGGGCAGTTTTTCAACATCGCGGTTGTGCATGAACAAGTTTAAGGTCAGATAGATTTTTTTGCCATGGGTATGGACAAATTCAATGCCCTCTTTCAACTCTTCCATCGTGAACTTGGATTGGGCGCGCAGGCACATATCCGGCGTGCCGGCATATACGGCATCTGCTCCGTACAAGATGGCGGTTTTTAATTTGACCAGTGAACCGGCCGGCAAAAGTAATTCTGCTTTTTCTAACATTTCTTTAATCCTTTACGGTAATATTTTTGGTGTATACGTCCAAGCGACCAAGCGGCGTGTCTTCTACCGAAACGCGGGCAATGAACGGCATTTTGCTCTTTTCTTCTTCCATAATCCAGAAATATACCGGATGCTGCGAGGTGAGCTCCCACATTAAATCATCGTCTTTGGAATTGAGCTTGTCAATATACATGGAGCATTTGGCGGCGGGGCCCTCAAAGGCAGAATATTCATTTTTTATCAGCGTGTCTTGGCCTTCATCTTTGAAAATGACGTCAAAACGGCGCTTGCCGTCAAAAACTTCCATCCGCGAATCGCAAAACTTGAGTTCATTATATTGTTTGGCGAGCTTGGCAAAAACGGTTTGCAAATCGGTGGTGTCTTTGTTGTTGACATCGGGGGTGATATCCACTCTTTTACTTTCATCATTTTTGGAGCTTAAGCGATATATCGGCTCGCCTTTGTCATTGTAGACCAGCTCTTTGGTGCGTTTGGTGAAACGTGATTGCGATTTATATTTATAGCTGGTGGTTTCAAAGTCTTTGTCTTTGATGTTGCCGGTGGTGGAATAGATGGCCTTAAACGGATACAGCGTATCAAACACGCCGGCGGTTTTGACTTCGGAGCGGATGGCATAATCTTGGGGAGAGAGCTCATAGGTGAACTTGGTGTCGCTGGCATTGAACACCCCCAAGATGGCAGTGAAGTCGTGTTCTACCATTGCGGCATGAGCTTCGGCCGAAACAATCAGCGGTAAGAAAAATAAATAGAATTTTTTCATTTTTTTCCTTATTTTTTAATAAATATTCAAAACTTTGCGCGTATATTATCATAAAAATTATTTCTATAAAGGAAAATAATAACCATGAAGAAAAAAGTTTTAGTCGTGATGGGCGGCTTTTCCTCAGAACGGGAAGTCAGTTTGATAAGCGGGCAAGGCGTGGTTGAGGCCTTGACGCAAAAAGGGTATGCGGTTGTTCCTTTTGTCTTGAATGATGTGGCAGAATTGATTGCCGTTTTGCAACAAGAAAAACCCGATGCCGTGTTTAATGCTCTGCACGGAAACTGGGGCGAAGACGGCGAAATTCAAGCCTTGCTCGATTTGTTGCAGGTGCCTTATACTCATTCGGGTATGAAAGCCTCGGTTTTGGGCATGGACAAGGCTTTGACCAAACTTGTGTGTGAACACAATGGAATCAAGGTGGCCAAAGGTGAAGAAAAAACTTTCGGTGAATATCAAAAGTTCGGCACCAAAATCAAAATGCCTTATGTGGTCAAACCGGCCAGCGACGGTTCCAGCGTTGGCGTGTTTATTGTTAAAACCGATGAGGATGCCCGCAAGGTTTCTTATGCCGATGAAAACAAAAAAATTATCATTGAAGAATTTATTGACGGACATGAGCTGACTTGCGCCGTGTTTAACGGCAAGGCTTTGGCCGTGACCGAAATGTGCGCCAAAAGCAAGTTTTATGATTATACCGCCAAATATACAAACGGTATGACCAACCATATTTTGCCGGCGCCCATTCCCGATGAGGCCGCCAAAACCTGCATGGCTTATGCCGAAAAACTGCACCAAAAATTGGGCTGCAATATGGTTTCGCGCTCAGATTTTCGCTATAATGAAAAAGACGGCGTGGTTTTGCTGGAGATTAATACCGCGCCGGGGATGACGCCTTTGTCTTTGGTGCCGGAACAGGCCAAATATTGCGGCATTTCTTATGCCGATTTGTGCGCGGCTTTGGTCGAGGCCGCAACTTGTCGGAAATTTGAAACCTTTAAACGCTAGGAGAGAAACATGAGTGAGCGCAATAAGGTTATTGTCATCGGCGGACCGACCGCTTCGGGAAAATCGGCTTTGGCTTTGGATATTGCTTGGTCTTGCAACGGTGAGGTTGTTAATGCCGATTCAATGCAGGTTTATAAAGATATTCCGATTTTGTCTGCTTGCCCAACGTCGGAAGATATGGCTAAAGTGCCGCATCATCTGTATCAAATTTATGATGCCGATTTTAACGGTACGGTTGTTGCTTGGCTTGATCAGGCCGAGAAAGTTATTCGCGATTGTTGGCGGAGAAATAAACTGCCGGTGGTGGTCGGCGGAACCGGATTGTATTTGGAACATTTGATGAGCGGGACAACCCCCATCCCCGAAACAACCCCCGAAACACGTGCCGAATTGTATGCTCTTTGCAAAAAAATCGGCACCAGACATATTCATGAAAAACTTGCCGAAATTGACCCGCAAACGGCCAGCCGTATTGCTCCCGGAGATACAACCCGTGTTTTGCGCTCTTATGCCATCTATATGCAGACGGGGATTTCTCCTTCGCAATGGCGCCAAGAGCCTATGGTGAAAAGGCTTCCCGAGGCTAAGTTTATTGCCATTAAGGTCAACCCGCCCAAAGAAGAATTGGATGCCCTTTGCCGTGTTCGGTTTGATAAAATGTTGCAACAAGGGGCGCTGGCCGAAGTGGTTAAATTGGCCGAGAAAAATTTGCCCGATACCCTGCCGGTGATGAAAGCCTTGGGTGTGCCCGAGTTGATGGCTTTTTTGCGGCAGAAATGCTCGCTGGAAGAGGCCGTCGAATTGGCAAAATTGCACACCAGACAATATTGCAAACGCCAAAGAACATGGTTCATCAATCGGTTTCCGCAAGACTTTTTGCTCAATGCGTGTTATCGGGATAAAAATTTTTTAATAAATAATGTTAAAAAGATATTATAATTGTTGCACTTGCTTGCATATGGTTATAAAACTAGGTTAATAAATTTAAATTTATCGACGAGAGAGGTTATTTATGTTTGCAAATTTAATGGGCTGGCTGTCTGCCGATATGGCCATTGACCTCGGTACCGCCAATACTTTGGTTTATGTCAAAGGCAAAGGTATCGTCCTCAATGAACCTTCGGTGGTGGCAATTGAAGAATATCGCGGCAAAAAACAAGTTTTGGCCGTGGGTAACGAGGCTAAACAAATGCTCGGCAGAACTCCGGGTAATATTCACGCCATTCGTCCGTTGCGCGACGGTGTGATTGCCGATTTTGAAATTGCCGAAGAAATGATTAAATATTTCATTCGCAAAGTGCACAATCGCCGCACTTTTGTTTCTCCTTTGGTGGTTGTTTGCGTGCCGTCCGGTTCTACCGCCGTGGAACGTCGTGCCATTCAAGAATCTGCCGAAGCAGCCGGTGCTCGTAAAGTTTGGTTGATTGAAGAACCTATGGCTGCCGCTATCGGTGCCGAATTGCCCGTTACCGAGCCGACCGGAAGTATGGTTGTTGATATCGGTGGTGGTACTACCGAAGTGGCCGTTTTGTCTTTGGGCGGCATTGTCTATGCCCGCTCGGTTCGCGTCGGCGGTGACAAAATGGACAGCGCCATCATCTCTTACATTCGTCGCAACCACAATTTGCTCGTCGGTGAAAGCAGCGCCGAAAAAATCAAAAAAGAAATCGGTTCTGCCTGCGCTCCGGAAAACGGCGAGGGTCGCACCATTGAGATTAAAGGTCGCGATTTGATGAACGGCGTGCCAAAAGAGATTATCATTACCGAACGTCAGGTGGCCGAAAGTTTGAACGAGCCGGTGGCTCAAATCGTGGAAGCCGTTAAAGTGGCTTTGGAACACACTGCGCCTGAGTTGGCAGCCGATATTGTCGATAAAGGCATTGTCTTGACCGGCGGCGGTGCTTTGCTCACCAATTTGGACCAAGTTTTGCGCAATGCGACCGGTTTGCCGGTTTCCATTGCCGAAGAACCTCTGGCTTGCGTGGTCAAAGGCACCGGTAAGGCTCTGGATAATATTGACAAGTTTAAGTCTGTTTTATCTACAATGTATTAATCTTTGCGTGACAAAGGTTCGTTCCTTGTCCGTTCGGTTTGGTGCCGCGGCAATGTTGAACGAACCTTTTTGCGTTGAAATTTTTTTTATAGCGTGGTCTTTATGAAACGTCGCAGAAGTTTGTTTATTCATTTGAGTTATATTCGCATTTTGGCCAAAAAATTTGCGATTGTGATTTTGTTTATTACGGCTTTTGCTTTGATGCTTTTGAACAAGACCGAAAGCGTGATTTTGGAAAAAACCTCTTCTCTGGCCACGGATTTGGTCAGCCCCGTGGTGGATTTGTTGGTGGTGCCGGCGCGCGCCGTTGCCGGTGTGTATGACTATTTCGGCGAAATCAAAGAAGTTTACAAAGACAATCAGGAACTGCGGGAAGAAAACAAAAAACTTTTGAACCTCTATGACAAGATGAAAGTTTTGGAAGTGGAAAATAAGCTGCTTTCAAACTTGCTCAATTATGTTACGCCGCCTGAGGCCAATTATGTTACGGCGCGAATTATTGCCGAAGAGGGCGATGCTTTTTCTCATTCCGTGATTGCTTATACCGGAAATTCCGACAAGGTTAAAAAAGGGCAGGTGGTCTTGAGTGACCGCGGGGTGGTCGGCCGTGTGGATAAGGTGGGCAATATGTATTCCAAAATTTTGCTGATTACCGATATTAACTCGCGAATTCCGGTGATGGTGGAGAAAAACCGCGTGCGCGGGATTTTGGCCGGAGATAATACTTCCGTGCCGCAAATGGTTTTTATTCCGCTTGATGCCGAACTCAACGTCGGAGACAGAATCATCACCTCGGGCGTGGCCGGTGTTTTTCCTTCCGGTTTGCCTATCGGGACAATTGCCGCAATTGAAAAAAACAAGGTCAGCATTCGGCCTTACAGCAATTTGAACAGCTTGGAATATGTGCGTATCGTCGATTATGGTTTGGAAGGCATCATCAACAATGAGTAAAAGACTCCAATCCATCAACGACAGAACGGTTTTGCAAGATGAAATGGCAGAAAATGTCAAAAGCTATTTTCAACGCCTGTTGCCGATGTTTTTTTCTCTGCTCTTGATTTTGTTGTCTTATGTGCCGCTCAACTTTTTGCTCTCGTCTAATATTCGGCCGGCGGTCGGCTTGGTTTGCGTTTATTATTGGATTATTCATCGGCCCGATATTTTTAACCTGTTTTCGGTGTTTATTTTGGGTTTGATTGAAGATATTTTAAGCGCCGTGCCGATGGGAACCAATATCTTTTCTTTGCTGGTTTTATATGTTTTGCTTTTGAACCTGGGGCGCTTTTTCAATGGCAAACCTTTTATTGTGACCTGGTATGGTTTTGCCATTTTGTCTTTGCTCACTCTCTTTTGCAAATGGCTGATTGTTTCGGTTTATTATAGCCAGTTTTTGCCCATTGTGCAGGTGCTGTTCAGCTATTTGTTCTCGGTGGCGGCATATCCGATTTTGTCACTGCTGAATGCATTTGTGCAAAGTTATTTGATTCAGGATGAGGCTTGAGATGAACCGCGATAATGATAAAGGAAAAGTGCTGATTAATCGTTCGCTCATCGTGGGCTTGGGCAAATTTGTTTTGCTCTTGTGCATCATCGGGCGCCTTTATTATCTGCAGGTTTATCAGGCCGATAAATATAAAACTTTGGCGGATGAAAACCGCATTTCCACCCGTTTGTTGGTGCCGCCGCGCGGCTTGATTTATGACCGCAACGGCGTGGTGATTGCCACCAATCGGCAAAATTTTCAGGCTTTGATTGTGGCCGAACAAACCCCAAATTTGCAACAAACGCTTGATGCATTTAAAAAAATCATGCCTTTGAGCGAGGCCGAAGAAGCCCGCATTAAAAAAGATTTGAAATCGAACAAGAGTTTTGTGCCCATCAAAATCAAGGATAATCTTTCTTGGGAAGAAGTGTCTAAAATTCAGCTCAATGCGCCGGATTTGCCCGGAGTTATTATTGATGAGGGCTTGTCGCGCTACTATCCTTACGGTGAAAAAATGGCTCATGTGCTGGGCTATGTGGCCGCCGTTTCGGAAAAAGACGTGAAAGATGATCCGCTGTTGGAGGTTCCGGGTTTTAAAATCGGCAAATCGGGGATTGAAAAACTTTTTGAGAAAAAATTGCGCGGTAAGGGCGGCAACCTCAAGTCTGAGGTCAATGCCTACGGCCGTGTGATGAAAGAAATTGAGAAAACGGACGGAATCCCCGGAGAGAGAGTGGATTTGACTTTGGATGCCCGCTTGCAGGAAAAGGCTTATGATTTGTTTGCCGAAAAAGACCAGAGCGGTGCCGCCGTGCTTTTGGATGTGCAAACCGGAGAGATTTTGGCTTTTGTTTCGGCTCCTTCTTTTGACCCCAATGTTTTTTCTCAGGGCATTAGCAACGCGCAGTGGAAAGAGCTGATTTCCAATGAGAAAAATCCTTTAAGCAACAAGGCCATTTCGGGGCAATATTCTCCGGGGTCAACTTTCAAAATCATCACGGCTTTGGCCGCCTTGGAGGCCGGAACCATCAAACCCGACACCCGCTTTTTCTGCGCCGCTAAAATGACCTTGGGAACGCATGCTTTCCACTGCTGGAAGAGAATCGGCCATGGCTATTTGAATGTGGTTGAGGCGTTGAAAAACTCCTGTGATATTTTCTTTTATGAAACAGCGTTGCGTCTCGGAATCGAAAAATTGGCCGACATGGCGCGCCGTTTCGGGCTGGGTAGCAAAATCAACGTCGGTCTGGAAAACGAAAAAGCCGGACTTATTCCCGATAAGGCATGGAAGCTCAAACGCTTCGGCGAACCCTGGCAACAAGGTGAAAGCCTCATTTCCGGCATCGGTCAAGGCTATATTCTGACCACGCCGTTGCAACTGGCCACCATGGTGGCGCGGGTGGCTAACGGCGGCTATGAGGTTAAACCCACTTTTACCAAACTTTCCGAGAATGAAAAAAGCCATATCAAAAGAATCAACGTTAATCCAAATTATATTGATATGGTTAAGGAGGGAATGTATGAGGTGGTCAATATTCCCGGTGCCACGGCCTATGGCTCCAGATTTGATTATCACGGCATTAAAATGTCCGGTAAAACCGGTTCAACTCAGGTGCGCCGCATTACCATGAAAGAGCGTCAAACCCGAATCTTAAAACAAGACGAACTGCCGTGGAAATATCGTGACCATGGTGTGTTTGTGGGTTATGCTCCGGCCGATAACCCCAAATATGCCGTGGCGGTGTTGGTGGAACACGGCGGCGGCGGTTCCAAAGCGGCGGCCCCGATTGCCAGCAAAATTTTGTTGGAAGCCGTCAAACTGGATACGAGCTTGCACGGAATTCAGCCGGAAAAGGTGATGACCCCGATTAATCTTAATCAAGAAGTTGTTCCTTCAGAGTAAGAGGTTAAAATGTATAAGTTTTACGAAACAACCATCAAAACGCAGTCGATGAGCTTAACCGAAAAGTTCTTCAATTTGAACTTTATGTATATATTGCTCATATCCTTGATGGCGGCCACCGGTGTTGTCATGCTTTATTCGGCCGCCAACGGAAGCTGGAGCCCGTGGGCGCTTAATCATTTGGTGCGTTTTGCTTTTGGTTTTTGCATCATGATTGCTTTGGCCATGCTCGATTTAAGAATCTTCATGCGCTATGCCTATCTGTTTTATTTTGCTTCTCTCTTTTTGCTGATTGTGGTGGAAGTGGAAGGCCACATCGGCATGGGTGCGCAACGCTGGATTAATTTGGGAATTATCAAAATTCAGCCGTCCGAGTTGATGAAAATTGCGCTTGTGTTGGCTTTGGCGCGCTATTTTCACACCTCTTCACTGCAAGCCATTGAGAGTATCCGCGGTATTATTCCGCCGGCTTTGATGACGTTGTTTCCGGCCTTTTTGGTGATGATTCAGCCCGATTTGGGCACGGCTTTGATGCTGCTTTTCACGGCCGGCATGATTTTCTTTGTGGTGGGGGTTCAGCTCTGGAAGTTTGGGGTGGTGATTTTGGCCGGCATTTTGACGATGCCGATTGCTTGGCACTTTTTGCACGATTATCAAAAAAACCGAATCCTCACCTTTCTTGACCCCGAGCGTGATCCCTTGGGGGCGGGGTATCACATCATTCAATCCAAAATTGCTTTGGGGTCGGGCGGCGTGTTCGGCAAAGGCTTTTTGAAAGGCACGCAAAGCCACCTCAATTTTTTGCCGGAAAAACACACCGACTTCATTTTCACCATGCTTTCTGAAGAATTCGGCATGGTGGGTGCCGTGTTTGTGGTGATTGTGAACTTTTTGATTCTTGCCTATACCTATTCTTTTGCGATGAAGAGTACCAGCTATTTTGGCAAGCTCGTAGCCATTGGTTTAGCCTGCAACTATTTTCTATATATTTTTATCAACATCTCCATGGTTTTGGGCATGCTCCCCGTGGTGGGAATTCCGCTCCCGCTTATCTCCTACGGCGGCACGGTGATGCTCTCTGTCATGTCTTCTTTCGGCATCATCTTGTGTGTGTATATTAATAGGAATATGAATATCGGCAAAGATTAAAGGCTTGTATAATGGGCGATTAGGGCAGAAACTGCGAATAAAATTTTCAGTCATGTACTATTTTGTACACTCCTTCAAATTTTTTCTGGTTTCTTACTACTCGCCTCATTCTCCAAGCCTTTACTAAACGGTAAACTAGAGCGATTTAGCGTCGTCTCGAAAAATCCATGTACCTCTTCCGCTTAGGCATCTAGTTTCGCTGCGGCTATTTTCATAGCCTAACTCAACAAGATGTTCCAAAGACCTTGCAGACAAAAATGCCATATTAAA
>CALXPK010000054.1 GCA_944390265.1 uncultured Alphaproteobacteria bacterium
GATATTGCGGTGTCGTTTCTTTTTGCCAAGTTTATTTTTCCCAAAAAACATGCGGCTTTTTCTTTTTTGCTCTTTTTGGCGATAGTTGACGATTTTGCCGGTCTGGGGATTATTGCCGTGTTTTATCCCAACCCCGATAAGCCGGTGCAGTTTGAGTTTTTGTGGTTGGTCCTTGCGGCGATGCTGTTAAGTTATGCCATGCAAAAACTCAAAGTAAAATCTTATGTCTGGTTTTTGTTTCCGACGCTTCTCTCTTGGTTCGGCATGCTCAAAACCGGTTTGCATCCGGCTTTGGCACTGGTGTGGATTGTGCCTTTTATGCGCTCTCCTCATGCGCCATCCGCGCCGATTGATAAATTTGAGCATGACCTCAAGCCGGTGGTGGATTTTGGCTTGTTTTTCTTTGGGCTGGCCAATGCCGGCGTGCCTTTCTCCAGCCTTTCGGCTTTGACGCTGATTATCTTTTTATCTTTGTTTATCGGCAAAACGTTGGGCATTTTTGCTTTTGCCAAAATCAGTATGGCGCTTGGTTTGAAAATGAGCCAAAAAATCAGCTCGGCGGAACTCATTCTTATCGGTATGGTGGCAGGGGTCGGGCTGACGGTTTCTTTGTTTGTGGCAGATATTGCCTATGTTGACGAAGCTCTTAAATCGGCGGCCAAAATGGGGGCTTTGCTCAGTATGTTTTGCGGTGCTTTGGCCGTTTTGCTCGGCAAAAAAATGTTGAAAAAGAAAAAAGCATAGTCTGATAAACTATGCTTTTGCTGGCTTAGATTTCAATGTGAATCTCTATGCGATTGTTGCGCTGGCGGTTTTTGGGAATGGGCTGGCCGTAGGCATCATAATTGGGATATTCGGGCGATATGCCTGCCATGCCGGTTGCTTGAAAACGGTTTTCATCCAAGCCCAATTTTACAAATCGGCGAACCACCGCGCCGGCCTGAGCCGAAGACAGCTCCCAGTTGGACGGATAGGATGCATTGACCAGAGCTTGGTCATCGGTGTGGCCTTCTATGACAATGCGATAGCGTTTGTATTTGTTGGTTTTTAACAAATCGGCCAAAGGCTGCAAAATCTCGTCGGCATTGTCTTTGAGGGTGGCGGTTTTGCCGTCAAACAAATTGACGGTGGCAATGTTGATGACGGCTCCTTTCTCATCTGAGCCCAAACCGACATCATCTCCCAAATGCAAGTCTTTGACATCTTCCAAAAAATTGAGAACGCTGCCGTTCATTTCTTCTCCGGGGATGGCGTTGAACGCGGCGGCCAAAGCATATTCAATTTTTTCCATTTTGTCTTTGTCCAAACTTGATGATGCAAACAGCACAATAAACAGGGCCAAAAGCAAAGTCAGTAAATCTGAATACGGGATCAGCCAGGTTTCGTCGGCGTGTTCTTCATGCGGGGCTTCCGGTGCTTTTCTTTTGACCATGATTATTTTCCTTCGGTTTCATCTGCTTTTTGGCTTTGACGTTGTGATGGCGGAATGAAGGCTTGTAATTTGGCTTCCATGGCCATGGATGAGGCGCCGGATTGCAAGGCCAAAGCTCCTTCCATAATCATCTTTTTGACATCTACTTCTTCTTGCGAAATTTGTTTGAGTTTATTTGAAAACGGGTGCCACAAAACATATCCGGTAAAAATACCCAAAAGGGTTGCCACAAAGGCGGCGGCAATGGAGTGGCCGAGCTTTTCAATATCGGACAAGTTGCCTAAGGCCGCAATCAAACCAATCACGGCACCCAGCACACCCAAAGTCGGGGCATACATACCGCATTGGGCAAAAATGAGCGCGCCGGCACGGTGTCTTTCTTCCATTTGTTTGATTTCATCTTCCAAAGTTTCATAAATGAAATCGGCGCTGAAACCATCGGCCACCAAAGACAAACTGGTTTTCAAAAAAGGATCATCAACTTCGTTGGCTTTTTTCTCAATGGCCATAACGCCATCATGTTTGGCTGATTTTGCCAGAGCCGAGAAAAGCTCCAAAACTTCTTGTTTGCTGATGAATTTTCGGCCGCAGAAGATGATTTTGAACAGGGTTGGTACTTTTTTCAAACTTTCCATCGGAAAAGCATTGAAAATGGCGGCAATGGTTCCGGCAATAATAATCAAAAAGGCGGCCGGATTAATCAGTGCGCTGGGGTCTGCTCCTTTTAAGGCCATACCGACACCAACGGCGGCAACACCGCCAAAAACACCAATCAGAGTAGATTTTTCCATTTTGTTTATTCCTTATTAAATCTCTTTTTTTACCTTATATATCTGATTATTTTTAATTTTTGGTTAAGCCGATGAAAAAAAGGCTTTGAGAACAAAATCTCAAAGCCTTTAAGATAAAAATTTTTTTACCAACGAACATCTTGGGCGGCAATGTCTTCGGGAAGAGAGCCTTCATAATAGACCGTGGTCAAGATGTGGCGATCCAATCCGGCATGATAAACTTTTCGAAACTCCAAGGTGTCGGTCTGAAACTCAAAAGCGCAAACCTTATCCAAAATTTCTTTAGGACATTGAATGATGGCTTCATCGGTGGAGGGGCGAAGTAAACCGTAATAACCGCCATAGCGATGATAAGTGGTAATGCGGCCTATTTCCTTTAATCCTTTAGCCGGTTTCAGCGGACAGTGGCAAGAAAAAGCAAAACTCTGCGTGCTGATGGGATATGCCGGAATCCAGTAGAGCTCTTGGGCTTTGGTTTGGGGACCCAATTCTACATATCCGGAGGTTCCGCGCATCAGAGGTTTGATTTTTTTGGCATAGCTCAATCTTTCTTTTTGGGACATGGCGTTTTCTTGCTGAAGCAATTTTTCAAGCGTGGCCAAAATGTCAGAATAAGCCTTGATGTCATGCGGCATCTGTTTCAATCTTTCAAGTTGTTCTTTGGTGCTCATAATGATAAAATTTGGTTAATAATAGTGTTAAGATAAAAACGTATAGCTTGTTTTTTCTTTTTGCGCAACAAAAAAAGTCTTTATTTTTAATTTATCTTGTTGTATTAATAACTGAATTTTACAGAATTTTTTTAAGTGAGGAAAAAATGGCCATCAGTGCATTGCCGGTTCGCGGTACAAGAGATTATTTGCCCAATGAAGTGGAGCTCAGAGATTATATTCAAAATACCATTCTTAATACCTACAAAAAATATGGTTTTCAGCGCATCAACACCCCGATTATGGAAGATATTGAGCGTTTGAACAAAAGTGACGGCGGCGAGAACTTGAGCCTCATCTTCAAGCTCTTGAAACGCGGTCAAAAACTTGATTTAACAAAAGAAAATCTGACCGAAAACGATTTGGTCGACAGCGGTTTGCGCTATGACCTGACCATGCCTTTGTCGCGCTATTTTGCCAACAATCGTCAAAACTTGGTCTTGCCTTTCAAATGCATTCAGGTGGATAAGGTTTTTCGTGCCGAACGTCCGCAAAAAGGCCGTTTGCGCGAGTTTTATCAATGTGATATCGACATTATCGGCGATGCTTCCGTCAATGCCGAAATGGAGCTGATTTTTGTGACCTCGCAGGCTTTGCAAAACATTGGTTTTGAAGATTTTACCATTCGTATCAACGACAGACGCATTTTATCCGACATCATCAAATATGCCGGTTTTAGCGATGAAGATGTTCCGGCTGTTTGCATCATTTTTGACAAGCTCGATAAAATCGGCTTAGAGGGCGTGAAAGCTGAGCTCACCGAAAAAGAATATCCGCAAAACGTGGTTGATAAATTTATGACCCTTTTGTCCGGCGATGCCCTTTCTTCAATTGATGCGGTTGAGCCTTATGTGACCGATAAAGAAGTTGTGGCCAATATCAAGAAAGTTTTGCAAACCATTTCTACCATTGCTAACGGCAAATTTAACATTGTTTATGACAAGTCTTTGGTTCGCGGTATGGGATATTATACCGGTATGGTGTTTGAAATCAGCAGCAACAAATTCTCTTCTTCCATTGCCGGCGGTGGTCGTTATGACAAGATGATCGGCAAATTCTTGGGCGAATCGGTTCCGGCTGTTGGTTTCTCCATTGGCTTTGAACGCGTTTGCGAAATTTTGAAAGATGAAAACTTGCAAACCAAACCGGCACAAAAAGTTATTCTCATCTATTCTGATGCCGATGACTTTGCCAAGGTTTTGGAAAAATTCGGTGAAATGCAAAAACAATATGATGCCGTGCGTTTGCTTAAACGCTCCAAAAAGCTCGGCAAGCAAATTGACGGTTTGATTGACAACGGTTTCAATTATTCTTTCAATTTTGGTGAAAGTAGTGAGCTTAAACCCTTGAGTAAGTAAGAAAAAGGCCTCCCAAGCGGAGGCTTTTTTTATGCCTAAAATTTTGCGAAAAGATATAAAAAAACTTGTAATTTATCTGTTTGTATTTTATAAAATGCTCAAGGGAATGATGTTCTCCCTGGTTAATATTAACCAAACCGCCGCAAGGCTGATGACTTCTACCATTTTGGAGCATGGGAGAAGTTTTTTGTTTTTAAATTAAGGAGTTTTTATATGACTTGCAAACATCAATGCTCACATGAAGTTGAACAGATGTGCCCGCTGTATAAAGGGGCAAGACACGAACCTGCACCTATTCCTGAAGAAGGAAAATGGGTTAAGGCTAAACAAATTACCGATATTTCCGGTTTGACCCATGGTTGTGGTTGCTGCGCACCGCAACAAGGTACTTGCAAATTGACCTTGAATGTTAAAGAAGGTGTGATTGAAGAAGCTTTGGTTGAAACCATCGGTTGCTCTGGTATGACACACTCTGCTGCTATGGCTGCAGAAATTTTGCCGGGTAAAACAATTTTGGAAGCTTTGAACACAGACTTGGTTTGCGATGCAATCAACGTTGCTATGCGCGAATTGTTCTTGCAAATTGTTTATGGTCGTACTCAAACCGCATTTTCTGAAAACGGTTTGCCGATTGGTGCCGGTTTGGAAGATTTGGGTAAAGGCTTGCGTTCTCAAGTCGGTACCATGTATTCTACCAAAGTTAAAGGTCCGAGATATTTGGAAATGGCCGAAGGTTATGTTTTGAATGTTGGTGTTGATGCCAATAATGAAATTATCGGCTACAAATTTGTTCACTTAGGCAAAATGATGGAAGCAATCAAAAACGGAACCGATCCGAAAACCGCTTTTGAAAACAATATCAAAACTTATGGTCGTTTTGATGAAGCCGTCAAAGTTATTGACCCGAGAAAGGAGTAAGCCATGTTATTTGAAGGATATGATAGAAGAATTGAAAAAATTACTCCGGTTTTGGCAAAATACGGCTTTTCTAAAATTGAAGAAACCAGAGATTTTTGTTTGAGCAAAGGTGTTGATGTTGAAAAATTGGTCAAAGGTATTCAACCGATTGCATTTGAAAATGCGGTTTGGGCTTATACCTTGGGTTGCGCTATTGCTCTGAAAGAAAATGTTAAAAACGCTTCCGAAGCTGCTGAAAAAATCGGTATCGGTTTGCAAGCATTTTGTGTTCCGGGTTCTGTTGCCGACCAAAGAGCCGTTGGCTTGGGTCATGGTAACTTGGCTGCTATGTTGCTCAGAGAAGAAACAAAATGTTTCTGCTTCTTGGCCGGTCATGAATCTTTTGCTGCTGCTGAAGGTGCTATTGGTATTGCGCGTTCTGCCAACAAGGTTAGAAAAGAACCTTTGAGAGTTATCTTGAACGGTTTGGGTAAAGATGCTGCTTACATCATTTCTCGTATCAACGGTTTTACTTATGTCGAAACAGAATATGATTACAGCACAGGCAACTTGAAAATTGTTGAAGAAAAAGCCTTTTCAAACGGCGATAAAGCCAAAGTAAAATGCTATGGTGCCGATGATGTATCTGAAGGCGTTGCCATTATGATTAAAGAAGGTGTTGATGTTTCCATTACCGGTAACTCAACCAACCCGACACGTTTCCAACATCCGGTTGCCGGCACATACAAAAAATGGGCTGTTGAACATGGTAAGAAATATTTCTCTGTTGCTTCCGGTGGTGGTACAGGTCGTACTTTGCACCCCGATAACGTTGCTGCAGGTCCGGCTTCTTACGGTATGACAGATACCATGGGTAGAATGCACAGTGATGCTCAATTTGCAGGTTCTTCTTCCGTACCGGCTCACGTTGAAATGATGGGCTTAATCGGTATGGGTAACAACCCGATGGTTGGTGCAACCGTTGCTGTTGCCGTTGCTATTGAGGAAAGCCTCAAAAAGTAATTAACAGTATTACAATAGTACTCCTAATAAAAAAGAGAGGCTTTTTAAGCCTCTCTTTTTTTATTGTTTATTGTCAAAATTAATACCTCGAGTAACAATGCCAATCATAATACCCAGCAACAGATAACTCGTGAGGCACTCAAAAGAAACCAAAACTCTGGCTATCAGCGTTTGCGGTGTGATGTCTCCATAGCCGACCGTGGTCATGGTGATGACGGTGAAATAAAACGCATCTATCACATGTGCAGGTCCATTGCCAAAGGCAAAGGCTTGCGGTACGTTGTTGTAAATATGCAAGCTGTTGATGGACAAATTGATGACCGTGAAAGATATGACCAAATTGATGAAAAAGCTGAAAAAGTCGCCAATGACCTGAGGCGTGGCATAGGTGTTGGGCGATAAAATATTTTTGAGTTCGGCAATAAATTCTTTGATATTCATGGCAGCCAAAAAAATGATGAAAGCACTTATCAGATAGGTATAAATCGGGCCAACGGAAATATACACTGCCATGAAACCCGACAAAAAAGCCACAATGAACAGGCATTTTTTATCATCACTGTAATAACGCTTGGTATATTTCAATTTGGCGAGATTGCGGTTTAAAAACAAGAAGAGAAGCCCAATCAGCAGTCCGCCGGCAAAAGGCAACACCCAATAAAGCATGATATCCGAGGTGAGATTTAATTTGCTCAAAATTTGCGGATGCAAAGAAAGCAAGCAAAGCCCCACAAAAAAGCAAAGGTTGAAGTCGCGAATGAAAATTTTTTGCAAACGGTCAAAAGAAATGTTCAGCATGATGAAACCTGTTTAATGAATTTAAGATATTTATATAATAATCTTAAAGTTGATTTTATCAAGACACGTCTTTGAACTTTATTTGCTTTTGGCGTTAATAAGCGCTTGCAACAGAGCCAGAACTTTGGAACCGGTTTTTTCTCGAAAGCGTTTTCTTATCTTGTATCGGCGCTGAGTGATTTTGGTTTTGGGATTAGCTTTGGCTTTGGCTAAAATTTCTTGCTTGTGCTTTTCATAATATTTTTTGTCGTTTTGTTTGCATTTTCCGGTTGCTCGATAGGCTTTTCTTTTTTGACGGACAATTTCCGGATCGAGACTTTGGCGATAACGTTTATTCCTTTCGGCAATGACTTCTTTATGTGTTTCTCGGTATTTTTTATTGCTTAGGCGACTGTTGATGCGCAGTTTTAACTGTTCAATCTCGGGGAGTTGGGCATATCTTTCTTTGGCTTTCTGATTGCTTTCTTTTATGATTTCCGGATGTTCGGCGCGGCGTTGACGCGTATAAAGTTTTTTCTTTTCCAAATACAGAGCCTTTTTTTCCGGTGAAAGGTTGGCAAAATAACGTTGGTAGGACGCTTTTAACTGCTCCGGATTTTTGGCTTTTTGATTTTCATAACGCAGGCGGTTGATGTTTTCTTTGATGTATTTTAATTTGGCAACGGTTTTTTCTTGATAAACGGCTTCAGCCTGACGAAGGCTGATATTGATAAAGGCGACCTCATCTTGCTTGGCTGCACGGTAGTTCAGACGATAAAATGCTTGTGGAAGAAGGTTAATTTCTATGCCGTTAAAACGAAACTTGAGCGGAAGCAGTCCATAAATTGCCATGACGGTTTCTTTGGGAAAACAGGCTCTGCCATCAGCCAGACGTTGCAGGTCGGCGCCGGTCAAAAGTTTGGATAAGCCGCTTTCTTTTAAAAAGGCGGCCGGTGTGGGCGCTTTAGAATTGCTTTGGCAGATTTGAAAAACTTCTGCCAGCGTGTTTATGGTTTTGGCTTGGTTGTTGGTCATTATTTTTCCTTAATGCCAAGGTTATAACGGCAAAAAGCCCAAAAGTAAAGAATTAAATATTTTTTAAGCAGAATGTGATATTGTATATATGATTTTATTGCAGGAATGTTTGCCATGAAGTTATGTATCGGAATTGCCCGGGGTTGGGCGACACAAGACGGACGTTTGAAAAACTGGGTGGAGGTGTTGCAATCTCAGGCCCTGACCGAGCGTGTGTTTGAATTTGATATTCCCGATTATAAACTCTTGAACGGCAATGAAGTGCGCTTTTGTCAGCAATTGAGCGAAAATATTGAAACATCTGCCAAAGAACTTAAAGCTACCCCGAAAATTTTTGTTTTGCCTTATCAAAATTTGTTGATGGATGAGGCGGAGTGTTTGGATAAAATTGCTTATTTTTTGAAAAAAATATATAAAGAAAAAAGGTGTAAAGAGCCTTTGGTGCAGGTGGTCGGCAGTGCATTTTATCTCTATAAAAACGTGGATTTTGTTGATTATGCGCAATATTTGCTGACCGAAGAAGAGGAAAATCAATGGAAGCAGGACAAGGTTTTGAAAGAAAAATCCGAGCTTTCGGTGGGGATTCCGTTTCGGTTAAATGAGGAAATGTGTTTGCAGGCGGCAGAGCAACCGGAGCAGGCGATTGAACTTGAAAAATTGCAGGCTTATCCTAAAAAAGTGTTGTTTATGTTGGGCGGCGTGCAAGATAATTATCAGATTAAGTTTGATGTGGCGGACGCGTTGCGGCTTTCTGATCGTGCGCTTGACTTTGCCATGTCCGGCTTTAAGGTGATATTTATGAACCAGCCAACCACGCCGACCGATGTGACCGATTTTATTTTTGATTTTTGCCGGCGTAACGGTATGTTGTTTTATAACCGCAAAAACCTGATGACCGGTGAGCCGGCATTGCGCTATGATGGCAAGTTTGCCCATGAGCTGATGTTGCAACAGCAAAAAAGCGGTGATATGTATCCGGCCATTTTGAGCACCTTGAAGCAAAACGGGGTTTATGTCGGGACCATGGGCGATTTTGCATATATTTCCGATGCGCTGGCCTTGAAGCTCAGAACCATGGTGTATGAGGGCAACAATCTTTCCGGCAAACGCTATTATTGCAAGCGCTTGGCCGATATTTGCGTGCAAAAACAATATGTTTTTGGTTTTTATGATGATAAGGTTTTTGATTCGAACGTAAAATTGAAGGCTTTTCCATCGGCCAACAAGTCGATTCTAAAATTATTAATTGATAAAAAATTCCAAAAATTCAAAATCTTTACAAAATAATCTATGTATATTGCGGATTGGTTTCCGGATATCAAGGAGAGAATAACACTGCAACCCCGCAGAATGCTGCCACGGCCGTTAAGGCCGCTCTTGGTGGCGAACAGACGGTATATCCCGCAGTTTGTGTATATCACACTGATTGGGGATGCCCTCTGGGAGGAGAACCGGTTGGTGCTTATCGCGCCCAAGGTACTCCAGCGGAAATTCTTGCCGAAGCTGAGAAGCTCCGCAAGAATTTGAAGCAGACGACACTCAGTGTTGGTCTGCCGGGGTACGGTGAACCTACCATTGGCTTCGAAGCCAATGTGCACATGCCTCTCTTGGAGGCTGGTGCCGCTTGGCAAGAGGCCGCAGCGCGCTATATGTCAGAAACAGGGACTTACGTCTCCTGCGGTATGGCGCAAATCGGAAGTCAAGTTTTGATTTCCGCGGAGGCCAATCCGGCCTTCGTTTCAGACCGTGAGGCCTGGAGAAAGATAGTAGAATCTATCTGTGCCGAAATCGGGGCAGAGACTCCTTCCTTTGCGGAAGTCGGCTTCAACTATCTTAAAGACGCAGAATAATATCAGTGTCAGGATAGGGTAAGAAGAGGGGGCGTATGCTCACTCTTCCTTTCTCAAAACAGGTGAATTTGCTGATACCTGTCCAGAAACTCGGCAAAATATTATTGGGTTAAAACTAAATCCTCCAAACCAGCCCTATAATTGGTGCGGAGGTAAGACATATGGCAGATTTGAAATGTCCAAAATGTGGTTCGACCGACGTGTATTGCGGCGGGATGAATCCCGTGCAGTGCAATGCACGTTGCCGCCACTGCGGTTTTGAAGTAACCGGCTCAATTAAAATTGGCCGTTACTTCGGTGGTAAAGCCTCTTATGCTACCTATGTGGCTGAGAAAGAGGCAGAAGACGCAGCTCGCAAGCAAGCTCTTCGAGATAACGAAGAAGCTTGTAAGCGGATTGCCGCCCAGCGGGCATCTTGCTCGCATTCTTGGGAACGTCGTATCCAAGATAATTATGGATACGAATATTGCCCTAAATGCGGGGCAACACGCCCGATAGGTGGTGGTAAATGGTACTAAGTTCTCGCCGGTAAGGTTCAAAATAAAACCTAAGCCGGTGAGGAAAAAAGAGGGGAGTTTTCTTCCCTCTTTTTTTGTGTCTTCTTTTAGGTACAAAAAAACACCGGTTTTCCGATATATCAGAAAAGCGGTGTTTCTTTTTTAATTTAATTTTCCGGCCTCATCATTCAATGAAGGGGAATAAATTTTTGAGCGGTAGGCATTTTCAATTTCCTCATTGCTCAAAAATTTTTCTTCATCACCTGCCACAAACTTATATCCGCATTTAACGCGGTTGAAAGTGGCAATATATGCGGTGGTTTTGCAGCCGCAGATATTCATCTTTGGGGTGAAGCGGTCATGCAGAATATCGATAAAGATATTTTCATTGCCTTCTACCAAAATGCCGGCTGTGGTTTCAACTTCTGCGTCCTCGTTTTCGGAGACAATTAAGCCCCAGGAAAGACGCTTGACCGGAACGTTAAAGCGTTTGGCAAAAAACTCCAGTCTCATGATTTGAACAGCGCGAATGGGCGCATTTTTTTTCTTCTTTTCCATAATTATTTTTTTTAATAGGGTTTCTGGACAAAATATATAGCACAAAAAACAAAATCTTGCAAGCACTTTTTTTACTTAACAAAATCTTTACAATATGCTAATATTATTACAGATTATATAGTTTTTGAAAGCATGGAACATGGCAGAAAATAAACTCATAATAGACAAAATCACCACCCTGCGTTTGTTGCAAGACGTGCGTGCCGGTATGCAAAAATATGCGGCCGGACATAACACGCCGCAAGTTTGTCAGGGCTTGATTGAAGGATATTCGGTTTTTTGTGAAGATGAAAATTTGTCTGCCAAAATTTATGATATGATTGCTTCACGCGTGGCAGATGTGGCTTTTAACCCATATGCTTTTAAGACCACCTCCGAAGATGAAGATAAAAAGCAACAAAAGGCAGTTAAAAAATCGGCGGCCCAAAACAAAGCCACCGCTTTGCTGCAAAAACAAATTACAGAAGAGCTTCAATATCAGCAATCACGCGGCAAAATGACCGATGTTCCCGAAAATGCCGTGTTTGAAAATATTGCGGCAAATGAACAATATTTTACCGTGAAAATGGTCGGTCGGTCGGAACCCTTGCAATTTCCGGTCAAGCAAAACAAAGGCAAACATTTTTCTTTGCTCGGGGTTAAGGCCTTGTCGGACAAAGCTTTTGCCAAAAAAGGTTTTGATGAAAAAACTTTTCAGTTTTTATCTGCACTCGGCGATAAGGGCTTTGCTCTGGAAACGGCCGATGAAGTGGAAAATGTGGGTAAAAAATATTCTCCGTCACAATATAAAACTTATCTTGGTTTGGGCGCCAAAGAAGAGCTTTCTGCCGAGCAGAAAAAGGAGCTGGAAATCTTAAATTCTCTTTCAGCATCTGACCAGAACAACTTTATTGTCGGGGTTAAAAAAAGAAAACTGGAACAAAGCCGCCATCAAGACTTTTTTGCCGCGTTGCAACAAGAAAAAAATCCGCTGAAACTCATTGCCGACCGCGCAAAACTCGGGGCTTTGTTTGAAAAAGCCGGTATGCTCGATTGTGCCAAAGAGATTCAAGATGAATTTATCCGCACGCAAATTCAGCCGGATAAAGAAAACCTGTGGAACTATTTTAATAAAACCCAAGAGGGCAACAGCCGCTTTGCCTACTATGATATTTTGATGAATAATCTTATTGCCGAAAACGGAGATATTTTTAAAAATATTTATGATTTTCAATCTCCGGAAGAGATGAAAGAAAAGCTGAAAACGGCGTCCAAAAAAGTGAAAAATTTGGCAACGCCTATGCTTGCCAACGCCATAACGGCAGAGGTTTTGGCGCGCGGTATTTTTAACTTTGCCATGACTCCAAATACACATGCCGATAAACTCAAAAATATGAACTTGCTCTTGAATGAACTCGGGCTTAATATTCGGTTTGATAAAACCCCGGTGACAAAAGCGCCGGATATGTCTATTGCCTCGGCTCAGCAACAAGCTAAAATTGACCGTGCCGCTTTTGAGGAAGACAAAAGAACATTGCTTGCCAAAGCACAAGAAAAGGCTTTTAAGCAAAAATTGGCGGCCTTAGGTATTGCAGAGGCGGATTCTTCCTCCAAGCATCATTTTCACGCGCTGAAATATAATGCTTTTATTGATGAAGACTTAAACCAACCCGAGAACTATGTGCAAACCGCGCGCGAGCACCCGTGGAACTTGGATGGACACCAAATGGTGCACGTTTTTGATACGGCCGGAGAGTTTTTGCTGGAAGATGAAAACCAAAAACTGCGCCTGATGGATTTTAACGCTTTGCGCAAGGCTTACAATGCGGGTCAAAAGTTGAGCTTGCAGATGCCGGTTTTGCAGGTCAAAAATGCTCAAGGAAAATTTGTTGACTTGTTGTCCGTCTCCGGTCAAAAAGGTGTGTGCGGCATGTATATCTCTTCTGACAAAACCCCGAATGATTATGTCCGCTTGCCGGATTATTGCTTGGCTTCCGGCGGCAGAATCGGAAAAATTAATTATGGCTTTTCTCGTTAAACAAAAATCTTGATTTTGCTGAATATTATAGTATTATGGCTCCGTTTGAAATTAAGATTATGTTTAACTATTAAATTATCTTTTTATGGAATTGGTTTATATTACATGTTCCGGTGCCAATGAATTTACCAGCATCGAAACTTTGTTTTCTCTTTATGAAGAATTTCCGTTGATTGAGTTTGGTATTCAGGTTTCGGGAGAAAAATGTTATGCAGGTTCAGAGCGCTTTGTTTGGTTGCAAAATTTGCATAAATTGATTTTGCTTCGCGGAATTGATTTGCCTTTGGCTTTGCATCTTAATCGAGATTGGGTGAGTGCTTTTTGTAAGGGCGATTTGCCTATTGATTTGCGTATGCTGCTTTCTTATCAGGATTCTCATAAACGGCCGATGTTTAAAAGAATTCAGCTCAATTTTAAAATCGGTCGAGATGAGGCTCCAGAGCAAAAAATGTTGGAACAAAGTATGCTGATGTTTCCCGAGGTTCGCTTTATTTTGTCTTATAATCAAAGTAATGCCGGATTGATTCAAGATATGTATCAGAATCAAAAAGTGAAATTTGATTGTTTGTTTGATGATTCTTTCGGGGAAGGGGTTTTGCCGGCCAGAAGACATGCTCCGGTGTTTGCTCATGTTGTGCAAGGTTATGCCGGTGGGCTTTCTCCGGATAATATTTGCTCCGAGCTTGACAAAATTGCACTGGTCATGCCGAAAGATGCTCAGTTCTTTATTGATGCCGAAGGCAAATTGAAGGGCGATGACGGGCATTTTTCTTATTTCAAAGCGCATGATTTTTTGGCTAATGCCATGCATTGGTTGAGCCAAAAAAAATGATGCTCTTTTTTTTATATATAGTTACAAAACTTTGTGTTTTGACCGACAGTTTTATACTGTCGGTTTTTTGTAACAAGAAAACTACCGGCTAGGCCGGTAGTTCCGGAGAGCTTATAGCTTTACACATAAAAAACTCCTTT
>CALXPK010000055.1 GCA_944390265.1 uncultured Alphaproteobacteria bacterium
TTATTGACTATCGGCGAAAAGATTGTATATATAGTTTTCGTTGAGTGAATGAGGAACTCAAGTTGAGGTATCAATTGGCCGGTTGGCAGAGTGGCTCATGCAGAGGACTGCAAATCCTTGTACATCGGTTCAATTCCGGTACCGGCCTCCAAATTCATTCAATACCGCATTATTCCGGCTTAGCTCAGCGGTAGAGCAATCGGCTGTTAACCGATCGGTCGCCTGTTCGAATCAGGCAGCCGGAGCCATAAAAAAAATCCCTTCCTTGCGAAGGGATTTTTTTTATGCTTTTGTTGTCTGATAAGAGCGGCGACCGATGGGCGCCTGTTTGGTAAGGCACAATACCAAGCCCTGAACATTGATAGCATCGCGGTTTCAAGGCACGGTAACACGACAGCTAAACTGATGCGATCAAACGCGCTGCGTTTGCGACGCTTTGGTAATGAGCTTTGCGAATTTACCAAGCTAGAGTCGGAGCCATAAAAAACTTTTTTCTGAAACTAGGCACAATACCAAGCCCTGAACATTGATAGCATCGCGGTTTCGAGGCACCATCGACACGACAGCTAAACTGATGCGATCAAACGCGCTGCGTTTGCAGGCAAATTTTGCACAATAAATTCGGCATATTGAGAAATGTTATCCATATATTCTTCCTTTTTTCCAAGTATAGCTCAAAATTACTGCTTCGTCAAAATTTTCTTGCCAAAACATAAGATTGCGTTTAACTTGGCCGATGAGGAGAAAATGATGAAAAAATTTAATCGCCGAATTGAAGATTTTACCTGCGAACACTGCGGCACACATGTCCACGGCAACGGTTATACCAACCATTGCCCGAATTGCTTGTGGAGCAAACACGTGGATATCAATCCCGGAGACAGAGCGGCAGATTGCGGCGGCCTGATGGAGCCGATTGCGGTGGAAATGAAAAACGGCGAATATATCCTCACCCAAAAGTGCCAAAAATGCGGTCACATCCGCCGCAACAAAGTTTGTGAGGGAGACAATTTTGACGCTGTCATCGCCCTCTCCAAATCAATGATAAACAAGATATGAAAAAAGCCGCAATTGCTTGCGGCTTTCTCCTTATTTTTTATGCCGATTTTTGATCATCGGAAGTTTTTTTATCATCGGTTGATTTTTTGCCCTCTTTGCGATAAACAAATTTCGGCGCTTTTTTATCATTGATAACTTTTTCATCAATGATGATTTCCTCAACATTTTTCTTATCGGGAATATCATACATCAACTCGAGCAAATTCTCTTCCATAATGGCACGCAAGCCACGCGCACCGGTTTTGCGTTCAATCGCTTTTTTGGCAATGGCGGTCAAAGCCTCTTTGGTAAAAGTGAGTTTGACATCTTCCATTTTGAACAAACTTTGATATTGACGCACCAAAGCGTTTTTGGGTTCGGTCAAAACTTTTATCAAAGCCTCTTCATCCAAATCTTCCAAAGTGGCAATCACCGGCAAACGGCCGACAAACTCAGGAATCAAACCATATTTGAGCAAGTCTTCAGGCTCCACTTCTTGCAAAATTTCACCGACGCGTCTTTCATCCGGGCCTCTGACTTCGGCACCGAAACCGATGGAAGATTCTTTGCCGCGACGCGCCACAATTTTTTCCAAACCGGAAAAAGCACCGCCGCAAATAAACAAAATATTGGTTGTATCAACATGCAAAAACTCTTGTTGCGGATGCTTACGACCACCTTGAGGCGGAACATTGGCAACCGTACCTTCAATAATTTTCAAAAGGGCTTGTTGCACGCCCTCACCTGACACATCACGCGTGATGGACGGACCGTCGGTTTTGCGGGTGATTTTATCAATCTCGTCAATATAAACAATGCCGCGTTGTGCTTTTTCAATATCATAATTGGCGGCTTGCACCAATTTTAAGATGATATTTTCAACATCCTCGCCCACATAGCCGGCCTCGGTCAAGGTTGTAGCATCGGCAATGGCAAAAGGCACATCCAAGATTTTGGCCAAGGTTTGCGCAAGCAATGTTTTGCCGGAACCGGTAGAACCGATGAGAATAACGTTAGATTTGGCAATATCAACATCGGCATTTTTGCTGTCAAAATTGTTCAAGCGTTTGTAGTGGTTATAAACGGCCACGGAAAGCACCTTTTTGGCTTTTTCCTGACCGATAACATATTGGTCTAAAAACTCTTTGATTTTTGACGGGGTCGGCAAATTTTCGGCATCAATTCCGCCTTCGCGTTTGGCTTCTTCAGCCATTTCGTCAGCCACGATATTGATGCAAACTTCAATACATTCATCACAAATATACACGCCGCGGCCGGCCACGAGTTTTTTCACCTCTGATTGGCTTTTGCCGCAGAAGGAACAATGCAATTCGCCGTTATCTTTATCATCTGTCATTTTTCATCATCCTATTTGGCAACAATTTCAGCTCGGTTAGCCACAATCTGGTCAATCAGGCCAAATTTCAGGGCATCTTCCGGTGTCATAAAATTATCTCTTTCCATGGCTTTTTCCACGACTGAAAGTTTTTGACCGGTATGTTGAGAATATAATTTATTCATGCGTTTTTTCAACTCAACCAAATTGCGGGCATGAATTTCAATATCGGTCACCTGCCCTTTGAAACCGGAACTCGGCTGATGAATCATAATCATGGAGTTTGGCAAGGAGAAGCGTTTGCCTTTGGTGCCGGCGGCCAGCAAGAAAGAACCCATGGAGCAAGCCTGACCGATGCAAACCGTGTTCACATCGCAAGAGATATATTGCATGGTGTCATACATGGCCATACCGGAAGTCACCGAACCGCCTGGGGAGTTGATATACATAAAGATATCTTTTTTGGGGTTTTCCGATTCCAAGAACAAAAGTTGAGCACAAACGAGCGAAGACATTTCATCATTAACCTCGCCGGTCAAGAAGATGATTCTTTCCTTCAAAAGTCTGGAAAAGATATCAAAAGAGCGCTCACCTTTTGAGGTTTGCTCAATGACCATCGGCACAAGATTGCTGTTTACAATATTTTCCATCATTTAACTTTCCTTAAAGAATAAATTCCGAATTTTGGAAAAAGCATATAACAATATCATCAACAAAAAGTAAACAAAGGCAAGAAAAACTTTAGAAATTAAAGAAAACTATCATAAATTTTGTTCTTTTTTTGCAATTGAGCATCCAAATTTTCAAGTCCAAGCCGTTCAAGCAGATTGGGTTGTGTCTTATCAAAGACGGAAACACCCAGCCCCATTTTGGGCGCCGCATATTGAATATGTCCGGCATCTAAAATTGTGGGCATAATATCCAGTCCGCTAAACCGACGCGAAGGAACATTTTTTTCTGAAGCTATGAGCAAGTTGACCATGTGTCTTTCTTTGACCTGAGCTGAAAACTTTTTGACAATATCTTCATCAATAGAGGCATGATCGGCAATCACCAGCAAGACGGTGTTTTGCGAAGCGCCGCTTTGTTCAAACCACTGCACAAATTCAGCCGCTTGTTGATCGGCACAAAGCACCACATCGCGCCAATCGCCATATTTTTGAGCACAATTTTTGCTCAAAAAAGCATAAGGATAATGCGTATCAATACTATTGGCCACAATAAAAAATTTCTGATTTTGTTGTTGCAAAGAAAGAATTTTTTCTTTCAAAAAAGCATAAATCTGCTCATCGGGATATCCCCATTCATTACCCCAAATTTGATACTGATTTTTCTTATGAAAATAAGAAAAATCAAAAACATTTTTTTGCGGAAAGCCATGATTTTTGAGCAAAGCATCAATTCCGCCGAAATGAGATGTGCTCCCCGAAATATAATAATTTTCATATCCGAGATGAGAAAAAATATCAGGCAAACAAACGGCGTGGGGCAAAAAATCATATTGAGAATCATAAAAATTTCTCATCAGGCTCACGGTCAGGGGCACACTGCACAAAGCGGTCGTCATACCGGCAATGGTCCAGCCGCTGCCATATATCTGATAATATTCACCAAGTTTTCGGGGTGAACTTGACCAATGCGGCAACAAGTTTTCGGCAAAAATCTTATCATCGGCAAAAGCGGCATCCATCGATTCCAAAAACAAAATCACCACGTTTTTTGAATCTGGCGTCAGTGCAAACGCGTTCAAATCGGGATGGACATAATTTTTTTCATAAAAATCGGAATATGAAAGTTGCTTTTGAACATAACCCCACACATCAAAACGCACAAAAGCATAAGTTATGACTGTAAGCATGTAGCACAAACTAAAACCGATAAAAAATTTTCTGCCCAGTTTTTTGAGAAAATAGCGTAAAACCAAAGCTCCGATAACAAATGCGACGCCAAACGTTCCAAAAATTTGAACATATATGCCTTGGAGCTCGGCAATTTCATGCGCATAGCGAAAATGAAAAATAATTTGCTCCATAGTCACATTGGCAAACAAACAATCAACAAAAAACAAAAACAAAGAGAAAAGAACGGAAAAAAGAAATATTACCTCCACTGTAAAATTCAAAAATTTTTTTCTAAAATCAATCGATTTTTGCTCTTTTTTAATCATTTTCACCAACTTTCTTAGCGCAAAGCAAAATATTTTTGCCCAAAATTTTGCCGCAAGTCAGCTTATCCAAGAAGCGACTGAGAGGAAAGACAAACTTATCATAAAATTTGAGGCTCTGCGGCGCAATATCACCTTGTCTGCTGCCGATAAGTTTATATAAAAGCGTCACGAAAAAACCGGCAAAATCGGCATAAGCAAGTTCTTCAATCTGCCATTTATTTTCATCGGACAAAAGCTGCCGCAACATAGATTTATCATAGCGGCGAAAATGCCCCACCTTTTTATCCATGGCAGAATAAAGAACATCAAAAGCAGGCAGATACAAAAACAATTTGCCGTTTGGCTTTAACTTTTGATAAAACGCCTCAACAATTGCGGCATCATCTTCAATATGCTCCAACACATTTGAAGAATAAATATAATCAATTGTCCCATCGTCAATTTCCGACAAAGATTTATAATGATTTTCGGCATCATAAAACTTTTGCAAATTATCGGCCGGCTCAATGCAGATAACCCGGCATCCGCTTTGCTTTTCAACTTCTTTGGCCATATACCCTTCACCGGCGCCGAAATCTACAACCTTCTCTTCCGGAGAAGCAATCACGGAACATATTTTTTTGACCAAAAACGCATTATAATTTTGAGCCAAACGCAAAATATCTAAATTATCCACACCGCCATATTGCACTCATTTTTCTCCCACGGTAGGATAATTCAAATAAGCCATGCGGCGCACCTCTTTTCGGCTTTTGGCAACACTATCCAAAACCAAACCGACCAGCATGGAAATCACCGACAAAATCATCAATCCCATGGCCAAAAAAGCACTCGGAAAGCGCAAAACCTGATGCGTGACCCAAAAATCTTCTATCACGGGAATGCCGAACCACAAAGAAAAAACAAAGAAAATTGCGGCAAACACATTAAAGAAAAGCATCGGCCGCTCATCTTTGATGAGGTTGATAATCATGAGCAAAATTCTCGCCCCGTCTTTATAGGTTGCCAATTTACTCTCCGAACCCAAAGGTCGGGCAAAATAATCGGTCTCCACTTCCGCCATCGGAATGCGGGAAGAAAGCGCATGCACGGTGAGCTCGGTTTCAATCTCAAATCCGGCAGATTGTGCCGGAAAAGACTTTACAAAACGTCTGGAAAAAACTCTGAAGCCGGACAGCATATCCACCAAATCATGCTTAAAAAATTTCTGCACGAGTTTGGTCAAGACAATATTTCCGGTACGGTGCCCGACCCGATAAGCGGCCAAATCCACCTCTTTGCGGGCTCCGACCACCATATCCAAATTTTCATCAATCAATTTGGCAATCAAATCCGGCGTGCGTTTAATGTCATAGGTTTCGTCTCCATCGCTCATCACATAGACATCGGCATCAATATCGGCAAACATCCGCCGCACCACGTTTCCCTTGCCTTGCAAGGTTTCCGAACGCACTATGGCGCCGGCTTGACGCGCTTTTTCCGTCGTTTTGTCGGTTGAGTTATTATCATAAACATAAACCTTGGCTTCCGGCACATATTTTTTGAAATCGGCCACCACCTTAGCAATGGCCACCTCTTCGTTAAAACACGGAATAAGAATAGCTATTTTTTTATTTTTCGTCACCATCTTCATAAATCTTCATTCTATTATTAACAAAAACCTCATCGGCAATTTCTTTGGGCGCACACAAAGAAATAAAAGGCAGAAGATTATTGCGCAGAAAATGACATCTCATACCCTTAACTTCTTTATGTTTGGAAAAATCCATATTCAGCCTGATTCCGTCAAAACCGTTCGCGACCAGAAGCAACTTCGGCCCTTTATGATTAGTCGTAACGTCATCACGCAATTTTTGCCAATTTGAATTAACTTCATAATAATCTTTCCGGAAACTACCGTCAGGAAAAATGGCTCTGTGAACCTGTTGAAAAATATTCACTCCTTGCAGTGTGGGGTTTTTATCCGCCCAAAAAGCAAATATGGCCGAAGTCGGATAATTATATGTTTGGATGAGCGCATTATCGGGAATATTCACCGGCTCAATACCGATATAAGCATCATGGTCAAAATGCAACTTGGTCCAATCTCCTATTTTTCCCCAATTTTCAGAAAAATACGGGGTTGATATCAACATAAAAAAGACCAACAAAAGAAAAGCATAATATACACCTTTTCCCAAAACCGATTCCGGTTTGAGTGAAAACCAAACTTTAACAATGACAAAAGACAACAAAATCTCACCCAAAACAAAATAACGCGATATTGAAAAAAGATAAGCCCACATCACATAGCTAAGCAAAAGATAAAAACTCAAAAACAACCACTTCTTATCCATGCAGATTTTTTTGCGACGACAGAGCAGATACGCGCCCTTAAGCAACATATAAAGAAAAATCAAATAAACAAAAAGTAAGCGGAAATCGGCAACAAACATACCGCCGCCCTCTTCTCGATGCAAAGTCAAGGCCAAGAAAAACGGCCAGAGCAAAAATTCTTTCCAATTTTGCGGGACAAAGCTCTTATCGGAAAAATTGCTATGTACCAACCAATCTGATTTGAAAAATGAATTTGCAAACGGGAAAAACGGGTTTTGAAATTCTTGCCACAATTTCCACATCCAAAACCAGAAAAAGCCATAAAGCCCAAAAAACCAAACAACATAAACCAAGCAATATTTTTTCCCGGATTTTTAATTTGTTTATGAAAAACAATCAAAGCAACACCGCTGACAATGCAATAAATAACGCCGGTCAGCTTCAAGCCCATGGCGGCGCCGAGCAAAAATCCGGCCAAAATAAAAGGAAGTTTGTTTCCGCTTTGTTTTACAAAAATTTCATCAACCAAAATATAAAATGAAAGCATATAAAAAAACGCCAGCATAATCTCGTTGCTGGATGTCCCGATTTGGAAAAACGTGGCATTTCCGGTCAAAGCAATGGCAAAGCAAGCAACAGCACCGATTTTTCCCTGCCATGAAGATACATCAAAGAACAAAAGTTCCAACCGATAAACCACATACATCAAGGCCCCAAACCACAACCCTTGCAAAAAAGAAATTATGGTCGGAATATCGTTAAAATACTTAATCATATAATAGAGCGGCACATCGGGAAGCGGGTTAAAAAAGCCGTTGAGGCCGGCCATCAACACGTCCTGATTAAAACGTCCGTTCACAAAAGCCCAGCCGTTATAATAATGATAATTCATAAAATCCCAAACCATCTCATATTTCAGAAAAGCACTCAAAAGAGCACCTGATAACAAAAACAATAAAAAGAGAAACTTTTGATGATGGAATAAATTCAAAATTTTCACGTTTATTTTGACCTCCTTGATAAGGATAATATACTTGATTCGGTTGAGTTGTTATCATAAACATAAACCTTGGCTTCCGGCACATATTTTTTGAAGTCGGCCACCACCTTGGCAATGGCCACCTCTTCGTTAAAACACGGAATAAGAATAGCTATTTTTTTATTTTTCGTCACCATCTTCATAAATCTTCATTTTACTGTGAACAAAAACCTCATCGGCAATTTCTTTGGGCGCACACAAAGAAATAAAAGGCAACATATTATTAAAGAGAAAATAACATTCCATTCCTTTTATTTCTTTGATTTTGGAAAAATCAAGCGTTAACGGCGCCCCCGGAACATATCTGGCATTTGTTGCCAAAACGAGCTTTGGTCCTTTATGTCGAGCCAATGCTTCTTGCCGCAATTTTTTCCAATGTTCGTTAAAATCAAAATAATCCATATTAAAAATTTTATCAAAATAGGTTGCACGATAAACTTGCTGATAGACATTCACCCCGCTGATGGTCGGATTTTTTTCGGCAAAATAAACAAACAAAGCCGAACTGGGATAATTATAGGTTTGGATTAAAGCATTATCGGGAATATGCACATCTTCAACCGCCACAAACTTATCCTGAGGCAAGTGCAAATATTTCCAATTTCCTCGGGTTCCCCATTTTTCAGAAAAATAAGGCGTGCTGAGCAAAACAAACATCACCAACAACAAAAAACCGTAATAGAGCCCGGCGGCAATAAAAGATTTTGGATTTTTGCCCCAAAGCGCCTTAACGATAATAAAGGCAAAAACAATTTCACCTACCACAAAATATCTGGAAATAGAGAAAAAATATGCCCAAATCACATAAGCCAAAAAAGCATAGCAATAAAGAAAAGCCCACTTGTCCTCAAAGACCGATTTTTTGCGCCGCACCAGAGTCCAAAGAACTTTGCAACCCCAAGCCACCGCAATCAAATAAACAAACATGGCACGAAAATCAGACACAAACATATCATCCCCTTCGTCCCGACGCAGCGTAAAAGAGGTGATAAGCGGCCAAATCAAAAACTCTTTCCAATTTTGGGGTCTGAAGTTTTGATCAAAGAAACTTTTTTCGGGCATCCAATCCGATTTAAAAATAAAATTGCCGAAAGGGAAAAACGGGTTTTGAAATTCTTGCCACAATTTCCACATCCAAAAACCGGCAAAAGCCATAAAGCCCAAAAAACCAAACAACGTAAACCAAGCAATATTTTGCCACGGATTTTTAATTTTTTTATAAAACAAAATCAAACTCGCACCGCTGACAATGCAATAAATAACACCGGTCAGCTTCAAGCCCATGGCGGCGCCGAGCAAAAATCCGGCACAAATAAAAGGAAGTTTGTTTCCGGTTTTACGGAAGAAAATTTCCTCAATCAGCCAATAAAAAGCCAAAAGATAAAAAAAGGCCAAGGCAATTTCGTTGCTGGATGTGCCGATTTGCAAAAAAGTGGCATTTCCGGTCAAGGCAATGGCAAAGCAAGCAACAGCACCGATTTTTCCCTGCCATGAAGATACATCAAAGAACAAAAGTTCCAACCGATAAACCACATACATCAAGGCTCCGAACCACAACCCTTGCATAAAACAAATCAAATCCGGATAATCATTAAAATATTTAACCATCAAATAGAGCGGCACATCGGGAAGTGGGTTAAAAAAGCCATTGAGGCCGGCCATCAACACGTCCTGATTATAACGTCCGTTCACAAAAGCCCAGCCGTTATAATAATGATAATTGATAAAATCCCAGACAATTTCATATTGCAAAACGCTGCTCAAAAGGCCGCCAAACAGCAAAAAAAGCAAGCAAACAAATTTTTGGCTCACAAAAACTTTAGATAAATCAATTTTCATAAAAACAACTCCTTGACCTCTACAAGATAGCTGTTAGATAAAGAATTAAAAAGCCAAAAAAATTTTATACACAAAAAAAAGCCCAATCAAACGATTAGGCTTTTTTCTTAAACAAAAGATTTTGAAAAGACTAAGAGGCTTTTTTAGTTGTCTTCTTAGCTTTTTCTTCCATATCGGCTTTCTTAGCTTTAGCAGCGGTTTTCTTGGCCGGTTTGGCAGATTCATCAAAGTTGTACAAATCTTCGACCGAAACAATTTTTTCGCTGACTTTAGATTGAGAAATGATATGGTCAACGATTTTTTCTTCAAAAATCGGAGCTTTCAAATTCTCAACCGCTTGTTTGTTTTTGACATAGAAATCAAAAACAGCTTTTTCCTGTCCCGGATATTTGCGAGCTTCTGCCATAATGGCTTTGTTGATATCATCAGCCGAAATGGTGATTTTGGCGTTTTGACCGATTTCAGACAAGAGCAAACCAAGTTTCACTCTGCGAACGGCAATGTCTTTATATTCTTTCAAAAGCTCATCTTCAGATTTTGCTTTTTCTTCTTCATCAAGCTGATTATATTTCTTAGCTTGTTCATATTGGTTAACAATAGCTTTATATTCGGCTTCAACCAAAGACTCGGGAACTTCAAAATTATAGTTCTTGTCCAAAATATCCAAAAGTTGTCTTTTGAGTTTCATTTTGGAAGCAGCTTCATAGTCGCTCTTAATGCGCTCGGCAATAACGGCTTTGAGCTTATCCAAGTTTTCTTCACCCATAGATTTGGCAAATTCGTCATTGATTTGAACTTCTTTGGGCTCGCGCAATTCTTTGATTTCGCAAGCAAACACGGCAGCCTTGCCGGCCAAATCTTTAGCATGATAATTTTCAGGGAAAGTGACTTTAACATCAACTTTTTCACCGGCTTTTTTGCCAATCAATTGGTCTTCAAAACCGGGGATGAAAGAGTTAGAACCCAAAACCAAAGGATAGTTGTTGCCTTTGCCGCCTTGGAATTCAACACCGTCAACCGAACCGACAAAGTCGATAACGGCGGTGTCACCTTTTTGAGAAGCTCTGCCGTTTTCAACCTTGGTGGTTTCTTTGCGAGCATCGGCCAAATATCTCAAAGCCTTTTCAACTTCTTCAGCCGGAACTTCTGCCATTTGTTTTTCGAGAGCAATGTCTTTAATACCGTCAAAGTTAATTTCCGGCATAATCTCGACATTCACGTCAAACTCAACGTCTTCGCCGTCTTTGAAAGCAGTGATTTTAACATCAGGCATCATCACCGGACGCAGATTGTTTTCTTTAATCACTTGCTGAGCGGTTTTTTGCACCAAATCTTCCAAAACTTCGGCTTTGGCAGAAGCCTCATATTTTTGTTTTATCATGGAAACAGGAGCTTTACCGGCTCTGAAACCCGGCATTTTAACCGATTTGGCAATCGAACTGATTTTGGCATCAACGTCTTTGGCAAAATCTGCGGCAGAAACGCTGACTTTGAAAGATTTTTTCAATCCTTCGGATTTGACTTCTTTAATATTCATCATTTTCTCTTCAATTAAGGGTTAAACCACCTCCAAAGAGATGGTGCGAGCGGAGAGACTCGAACTCTCAAACCTTGCGGCACCAGATCCTAAGTCTGGCGTGTC
>CALXPK010000056.1 GCA_944390265.1 uncultured Alphaproteobacteria bacterium
ATGGCTCACTAACTTCGCTTCGGGCACTCGTTTTCTATATTTCGCTTCTTAAAGCTTTCGCTTTATTGCTCAATAAGAAAACTTCGCCTCTTGCGGTAAAAAACACCGGAGCATCGGTGTTTTTTATTTCACGAGCTCGCGACCGAGGTCGCTCGTTCTCGCCTCATACCTCACATAACAAAAAAGCCCGTCTTTCAGACAGGCTTTTTAATGGCGGGAGTGACGAGGCTCGAACTCGCGACCTCCTGCGTGACAGGCAGGCGCTCTAACCAACTGAGCTACACCCCCGTGGGCTTTACGTCGTATCTTATACATAACAAAAAAAATAATTGCAAGAACTTTTTTTCATTATTGAATATTTTTTTCTGCTTTCTTCCTTTCTTCTCGCTTTGTTTTTTTATAACTTCCTGTTTTTGCAAAATTATGATATTATATTTTTGTTATCAAAATATTAAAGGTTTGGTGCTATGGCTTCTTTATACATGGTTAGTTATGCACATTCTTAACTAATTTTGGTTTGAACTTTGCAAATTTAATCTTATATTTTGAAACGTTGGTGCAAACTGACATTATTTTTTTTCACTCTGTTTTAGGTGTGGTTTTGTATGGTGTTAAAACTTATTAATAATATTAAACCCAAGCACAAACATCGAGTTATCACCCTCGGTTATGCTGTTGCCGTGACTTTGGCCTTTGTTTTGTCTTTGGCCAACAACACAAATGTGAATGCTTCCGTTTCCTATCAGGACAAAACCGACTATCTTATGCTTGAAAACGCCATCAGCGAAAATGTTGAAGATACCAATTCGGTTTATCCGGCAGAAAGAATCGTCAACATCCGCTCTTTGTTTGATATGGTCAATAATTATCAGCGTGAAAAAGACATTCAAAAACAGTTTGTTGTTCAAAAAGGCGATAGTTTTATTTCTATTTTGCAATCTATGGGTCTTGGATATTCTGAGGCTCATAAATTGTATTTGGCTTTCCAAAAGGTTTATAATCCGGCCAATATCCGCATCGGGCAAAAAATTGTCATTGAAGGCACTTATGATAATAAGTTGAAAAAACTTTCCGATTTGCGCCGCATCACCATTCATGAAAACAAAATCAAAAGCTATTCTCTTTCCAAAAATGACCAAGGCGAGTTTGTTCCTCAGGCGTTTGAAGAAGAGCTCATCACCGAGGTCAACAGCGTCAGCGGCTCCATCAGCGGTTCTTTGTCAAAATCCATGAACAGTCAGGGCGTGCCCAACAAAATTGTGCAAGAATTTATCAAAATTTTCTCTTATTCGGTTGATTTCAGACGCGATGTCCGCAAAGGCGATAAATTTGAGATTATTTTTGAAAATAACATCACCAAAGACGGCAAAGTTGCCTCTTACGGCAATATCTTATATGCCGGTTTGCAGCTCAGAAAAGAAAAAGTTGCTCTTTATCGCTATACCGATTCTAAGGGAAATACCGATTATTATACGGAAAAAGGCTTGGCCATGAAGAAAACCCTGCACAAAAAGCCTTTGTCTTTCCAAAATGCGCGCATTTCTTCTCCTTTCGGCAAAAGAAGACACCCGATTAAAAAACGCTGGATCATCCACTGGGGCGTTGACTATGCCGCACCCAAAGGCACCAAAATTTTTGCCGGCGGCGACGGGGTGGTTCAAGTGGCAAAATATAACGGTGGTTACGGCAACTATATCAAAATTCGTCATAACTCTGAATATTCTACCGCTTATGGTCATATGTGGAAGTTTGCCAAAGGAATCAAGCCCGGAAAACGCGTTAAACAGGGTCAGGTTATCGGCTATGTCGGCTCAACCGGCTTGTCTACCGGACCGCACCTGCACTATGAGGTTATCCGCAACGGAAAACGCGTCAACCCGAGAACCATTCGTGCCGCAACCGGAAATAATTTGGCCGGCAAAGATTTGAAAAAATTCAAACTGATGGTCAGCGATATCAAATCCTCATACAGCAAAATGTTTGCCATGCAAGAAAAAAGCAAACTTGCAAAAAAATAGGTTCTTTGGCTGCAATTTCACAAAATTGTCATGCTATAGGCATTGATTTTGAGGCTTTTTTCCGCTATAAGCATTTAAAATTTGGTTATTGAGGATTTTTTGGCTATGAAAAAACTTTTTTCTTTGGCAGTTTTGTTTTGCGGCGGCTTGAGTTTTTCGGCTCAGGGGGCTTCGCTTGAAGCGAGCTTGTCTGCCGAGTTGTCACAAAGTTATCAAACCGCGGAAGCAATTTTTTTGCCTGATTATGTGGCAAAAGACTTCAATTTTGGCGCGGGTGATGACAATATTTATAATTCTGACCTTTGCGCCGGCTATATTTTTACGGCACAAAATTGTCCGGCGCCCCGCACTCCGTCTGAACCCTGCCCCGAAGATGCGCGCAAGTTCAGATATTGCAGTTGTGACAGCAGTGCTTATGTTTATGATTCCGGAACTTGCCATTATCAGGCGCAATCCCCCTATTTTGAAAATCCAAATCGTTTATTGGCCGGAAAATTGTGCCAAAATTCGGCCGCGAGCCCTTTGTTGGCCACCGAGTGCAACTGCAAATATTTTCGCTATACCAATGATGCCAGCTGTGCCGACCCCGAAAAGGTGGTTGATACCCGCTCATATTGCCAAGAAAACAATGGCCAGATTCGCTATGAAAATTGCAAATGCAACCCGGCAGTTTATCCTTTCAGTTTTACGGGAAAACTCCGCTCACAGGCTTTTTTGGATGAGGTGGCCAAGCAATGCGGCAATGAAAACAACTTTTTAACCTGCCAAAACTATGGTGAGGAAATTGCTTTCAAATGTGCGGTGGACACCAAATATAAATATGACTCATATTCTTGCAAAAATGAAAATCCGGCCTATGAGGTGGGCGGGGAATCTATCAAATTTTATAACGGGCACGGCAATAATGTGACCTTATATACGCAATGCGACTGTCCGAGCACTTATAATGAAAATTGCAACGGGGCTTTGGGTTCGCAGTTTTATGCCCGAGGCGGAAAAACTTTGGAATGCCGTCGCAAAACCCCGCAATGCCATATGGGCTTTTTTCAGGGCTTGAGCGACAAAGGTTTTGCCAATTGCTATGACAATGTTCATGGCTCGGTGATTAAGGTGGCCGAAACTTGTGTCAAACGCAACGGCACAAAGGTTTATCGTTGCGAATGTGCCGGTCAGGGCAATTGGGGATATTCGGGAAAATTTTGCGGCACCTGCGTGCAAAACAGCGACCATATTGTTTGCTCGGAAGACGGCCAAGAAATTGCCAATAGTTGCTTGAACTAAAGAAAATAACTTGCAAAGCAAAAGCCTTGTTTTGAGAGAGAAACAAGGCTTTTTGCTTTAAATACAACCGGTTATATCATTTTTTTAAAGCGAAACGCGCATTTTCGGTTGCAAAAAAAAAAAACGGAGTATCATTAATAGAATAAGAGGCAGTTTGGGACGATTCGGCCGCCTTGGTACAAGTATCGCGCTTTCCGGCTTGATTTGAAACCCAAAATCAGATATAATTTGTTATGTACTTGTCCTTAGAAAAAGGAGGGTCAAAATGATAAACGCTAAATTTGGTCTTTATTCTTTATTATTCAGCTTGATGCTGGGCAGCGCTCCGGCATGGGCTGTTGTTGATATTTCGACATACCCTGATGATAAAAAAGTTGAAGTCGGGACTTGGGGCGAGCTCAAGGCCGCGGTTGAGGATTCCGACAACACCGGTAAAGTTATTATTCTGACCGGAGATATTCAAGCTGATAAAAACAATTCTATTGATACCATTGCCGGTTCCGGTATCATCATCGACGGCGGCGGTCACACTATCACCGGTCAAGAAGGTACTTCTAAAGGACAGTTTATTTATTTTGATTCATCCGATAAAACTGATTTGATTGTGCAGAATGTCAAGTTCAAAGGATTCGGTTTAACTTCTCGATACTCTGGCATCTCTGGTAGCGCGATTTATAATTCATTTGGTACCATTGGTTATATCAGCGGCAATTTCGAAGGCAACTACGTCAAATATGCTGAAACGGATTATCTGACTTCTGCCTATGGCGGCGCGATTTATAATTCATTTGGTACCATTGGTTATATCAGCGGCGATTTTACAGATAACTATGCTCAGGGTTCTTCTGCCCTAGGCGGCGCGATTTATAATACAGGCACCATCGGCGATATTACCGGCAATTTTGAAGGCAACTCTGCTCAAGCCGATTCTTCTTATGCCCAAGGCGGTGCGATTTATAATGATGGTAAAGCTCTAACCTTTGTAAACAGCAGTTTTAAAAATAACTATGTGCAAACAAATGCAGCAAAAGATAGTGAAGAAGGGCAAAAAACTCTTGGTGGCGCCATTTATTCAACAGGGAATTTAACCATCAAAGCTGATGCGGGGCAATCTATTTTCCAAGGCAACAAGGTCAAATGGGCAGATGGAGAAGAAGAATCTTCCGGTATTTATTTGGGTGGAATTTTAAAAAATAAGCTCAAACTTGACGCCAAAAATGGTGGTAAGATTGAATTTAACGATAAAATTTCGGCTTATGTTAAAGATGCTAAAGATATCTTATCATCTAAATTTTATAATGCCACCATTACCGAAGATGGTGAAGGTGGATATTATGTTGAAAAAAACGGAGAAACAAAACATTATAAAAAATTTGGTTCTACTTATCAATATTATGAAGATAAAGAGGAAAAAGATGAAACACAATTCTCTGAAGAAGAAGCTAAACAAGAAATTCAGCAAATAAAAGACCAAAATTATGATATCAAGCAAGAAGGCGATAACTATGTTGTTACTCAAAATAATATGATGATGGAAATGGTCAAACAAGATGACGGAAGTTATACCGTAATCCAAAGTGCTTTTTACCCCTCTGAGCAAATTGATGCTTTGTTACAAGAAGCTGAAAGTGGAGGCGCTACCGTAAAAGATGATGGCAATGGCGGATATATTGTGGAAATGGGAGCACAAACAATACATCTTAGCAAAACTGAAAATGGCTTTGCTATGCCTGTTGGGCAGCAAAATGGGATTAGCTCCGAAAGTGTGCAAGCACAGATAGAACAAATGAAAAAGCAGAATATTGAGCTTGTGCAAGATGGGGATAATTATAGCTATACTCAAGAAAAAAATGGCAAAACCATTCTTACGCAATATGTCAAACAAAGTGATGGAACCTATGCTAAAATTGAAACGACAAGCTGGACAGAATCAGATTCATTTACCAATTTGCTTTCAACTATGACCATTACCGGTGATAATTCGAGCCAAGTTGTTTTCAATAATGCGATTGAGAATGTGACTAAAATTGATATTTCCGGTACCAATGTTGAGGTGAATGAAGGTGTCGGAACGATTTATCGAATCGTGACCCATGACGGCGGTGTGTTGAACATCAATGAGGGGGCGAAAGCGGAAGCCAATGTTATTAATGTCGGTGGTACCATAAATGTAGCAAACACGGCGGAAGTTATTGATAACGTGGTGAATGACGGTGGTACTTTGCACGTAGCCAAAGGTGGAACAGCCGAAAACACCACGGTCAACTCCGGCGGTACGTTGCAAGCTGAAGACCAAGCCAAGGTCAACAATATGCTCGCTAATGACGGTGCCAATTTGGACATCAACGCCGGCTCAATTTTGACTGGTGATATCGTCATCCATGCCGGTGCGACGATGGGCGGCTCTTATGATTATAGCAAAATATTCAAAGATGAAGTGACCGATGATGGTTCTTTGACTTTGGTTGGCGGCTTGAACGGGGCTTTGGATGAAACATCTCTTACCAACACGACCGAAGGCAAGAAGTTGCATTTGACCGATGGTCACTATGATATCGGCGACGGCGCGCAGGCCGTTAATGGTTGGGACTTGCTCACTTTGCAAAATAATGCCGAAGTCAAGCTCGAAGGCGACATTG
>CALXPK010000057.1 GCA_944390265.1 uncultured Alphaproteobacteria bacterium
GTATGCAGCATGTAGACAATATCCCGCTGGATTGGCAAAAAATCGGCCTAAAAACGTGGGATGAACTCATGTTGGAACAAAAAAACAAAAAACAACCGCAATAAGCGGTTTTTTTGTGAATAGGTGAGAAGAGAGAAATGGCAGAAATAAAAACCAACGTCATGCGCATTTTAGATGCCCACAAAATCAAATATAAAAGCTACACATATGACGGCAGTCAGGCGGTCAGCGGCGTAGAAGTGGCCGAAGCGCTGGGAGAAAATCCTCAACAAGTGTTCAAGTCATTGGTCACGGTCAGCAAAAGCAAAAAGAACTATGTTTTTATGATTCCGGTAGAAAAAGAGCTGGATTTGAAAAAAGCCGCCGCCGCAGTCAATGAAAAAAATGTAGAAATGTTAAAATCCAAAGAGCTGTTGCCGACCACGGGCTATATTCACGGCGGCTGTTCGCCGATTGGCATGAAAAAGCCGTTTCCGGTAACATTAGATTCAAGTGCCAAAAATTTTGCCGCCATAATATACAGCGGCGGCAAAATCGGTTTTCAGGTAGAAACATCGGTTGAAGATTTGAGCAAAATTGTCAAACTTCAACTGGCCGACATCACGGAATAGTCTATTCTTTTTCAAAATCCATAGCGGCGGAGTTGATGCAAAAGCGGGCTTTGGTTGGCGTCGGTCCGTCATTAAACACGTGGCCGAGGTGTGAGCCGCATTTGGCGCAGGTCACTTCGGTGCGAATCATGCCGTGACTGTAATCGGTGGAAAGTTTCACGCTGTTGGGAAGGGCTTTGTCAAAGCTGGGCCAACCGCTGCCGGAATCAAACTTATCCGCGGATGAAAAAATCGGGTTGCCGCAAGCCCCGCAAACATAAGTTCCGTCGGCTTTGTTATGCAAAAACTTGCCGGAGAAGGGGCGTTCGGTGCCCCTTTGACGCAAAATCTGATATTGTTCGGGCGAGAGCTTGCGGCGCCACTCGGCCTCGGTTTGCGGCAGGTTTTCTTCTTCCTCTTCTTCCAAGGTTGGCACATGGCAAGAAACCAGCCCTTTTTTGGCCAAATATTTTTGATGATATTCTTCGGCCGGATAAAAAGATTGTTCGGGCAAAATCTGCGTCACAATCGGGTTTTTATATTTTCCGCTTTGGTTGAGGCGGACAATGGTTTGCTCGATTTGCTCTTTTTCTTGCGGCGTTTGGTAGAACACGGCGGAACGATATTGTTCGCCCACATCGGGACCTTGGCGGTTGAGCGTGGTCGGATTGTGGCTTTGAAAGAAAATATTCAAGAGCTGCTGATAAGACACCTTATCGGGGTCATACGTCACTTCCACGGCTTCGGCATGGCCGGTTTTGCCGGTGGAAACCTGCTCATAAGTCGGATTTTCGATTCTCCCGCCGGTATACCCGACTTCGGTGGAAATCACCCCCGGAACATTGTCAAATGTGGCTTGAACGCCCCAAAAACAGCCGGCGGCAAAAATAGCATGTGCAACACTCATATTTGTCTCCTTTGCTAAAAATATAGGTCTGAAAAATGTTTTTCCAAGGGGATTATTTCCTGGAAGAATAAAAATAGAGGGCGGCGGCGCCGAGAACGACCTCCAAAATCACGTAGCCTATGTCTGAAATATTAAAATCCATTTTTTAATAGAATTAAAACTATTCAATTGTTATAATTTATGATACAATAAATTTTGTAATAATCAAGAAAAGGAGGAAAGAACCATGCCTCATACACAAAAATTTTATTATTCATTCAAAAAAAATTATTTCTGGCTAATCTCCAATATATTAATGATTGCCTTATTGGTGAGCTGTTGTATCCAATTTCCGGCATGTTTATATTGGTGGCAGATGCAAATTTTGATAATAACGTTTATCGTGACTTTGCTGATGTGGTGCTATAAATATTTGCTCAAACATCAGGTTGTAGAGGTTTCCAAAAAAGGCATAAAAATAGACCACAACCAAATTTTAAAATGGAACAATGTTATTGGCGCGGAATATCGAGAAGTCAACTGTTGTTTTAAGAAATTTCCGGTCATCACGCTGAGAACACCGAGAAGAATGAAATATAAATACAATTTTTTGCAAAAACGCTGTGAAAAAATAGGCTTTGGTGCCTTTTCCATTCCGTTATATGACATAGAAAAAGAAGACATACATAAGCTAAGCCATATCATCGTCGACAAAGTGGGTGACATTCATCACTAGATGAAAGAAATAAAAGCCCATCGGCAAAAAAATAAAATTTTGACAAAATGTAAAATTCTTTCAAAAAAACGAAAGAATTTTACATTTTTTTATAAGCGGTTAGGTGAAATTATATTGACAAAATATCGAAAAAATATTATTTTGTACAAAAAAACAAGAAAGGGAAAAAATCGTGCAAAAATCATATTTGTCAAAAAAAGAGCTGGAGTTGTTTAACCGCTCACAACAAAGTGTGAGCGTTTCATATCAACACGGGCATAATGATGTGGAAGATGCCATTGTCATGCAGAGCATTGATGTGCTGAATGACTATGTTAAAGGCGAGCTTCTCATTGCCAATGCCGATATTGTCATGTTGGAGCAAATGGCCAAAGGTTTGTTGCATAAGGTCAAAGGCGCCATGTATCAAAAGGTTTTTGTGTTGTATCAAAAAGTTAAAGAAAGCGCCAAAAAAATAAAAGAAGAAGAACAAAAATATGCCAATTTTGCAAAGGTTGTGTCTTTGTTGAACAACAAAAAGCAAGCCCGCAAAATGAGCATGGAAAACCTGATGCTGGCCAAAAAAACCATTGAGGCAGATACGCAACATTCGTCAAAGCAAAAACAACGCGCCATTCAACAATTGCAAAGTTATGCTTTAACAAAATATGCAGAAATGAAACAAGTTTGCGATAAAAATTTTGAGCCTTACAAAAAATTTGTATCGGCATATAATTTTGCTTATCAAAAGACGGCCGGCAACCTCGGCAAGGTGAAAGCCGAGCTCAAAAACACGCTCAATCAAGGCAAAGAATCGGTCAAGAAAAAGTCTTCGTTTAACATTTTTACCTCATGGGCCAATCATATCAAAGCCGGTTTTCAAAGCATGAAACATATGTTTAAAAAAATTTATTATAAATATGAGCCGGCAATTGCGGTCGGCAGTTTGCTTGTTATCAGCCTTGTTGGTTGGAAAGCCATCAAAACCACGGAAGGCGGAAGCGGGCTTCGTTTTGCCCCGCAGACCGAGGTCAGCAAAAGCAGTGCCAAGGCGCAAGAGACCGCCCAAACAATCCATTTTGATGAGGCACGGCAAAAATCCGTGCAAAAACAACAGGCCAAACCGTCAAATTCAAGTAGCAAAACAACGGTTGAAAAAGATTATTATGATACGGCATTGCAAATTCATTTGGGGAGCAAAGAAGCCGTACAAAATTTGTATAATCAGATAGATAATTTGGCTCAAAGCGGCAAAATCAAATTAGTGGAAGGTTTAAGCGTCAAAAGATATGCGCATTCGTTCACGATGTATAATCTGATAAGACCGAATTCGGCCGAAAACAAGGCCATTCAAAATCTGCTTGCCGGCGGCAATGAAAATCCGGATTTAATAAACCGCTTGGTCATGAAAGCTCAAGCAAAAGGTGAAGGTGTAAGACCGGATAATAATTCCGTTAAAACCAGCAATTTTGACAATGCCAACTTGAGCCTGCAAATTCAGCATTTGAAAAACTTGCAAGCACAAAGATAACAAAAAGCGCTCAAAAAGAGCGCTTTTTTTAATGGTAATGCAGTTTACCTAAAATTGCAGAAATCTCCTCTCATCGCAAGTTATTTATAGTCATCACGATGACGAGATTTATATGTTGAAAAAGTTGATAAAGTAGATATATCTCGCCAAATATAAAAGCGCCGGAATGGATAAGATGATATAGGCTTTTGCAAGATTTGTTTTACGCTTCTTCCAAGCATAAACCGTAGGGATAATTATTATGAGCAATATTGATAATGTCATGATGGTATAATTAAACCTATTTTCATATGCCCAACCACAACCTTCATATCCCCAATGCATGTCATAGCTCATCGTGCTGGGATAGTCCGAAGCTACAATCACGCTTGCCAAAAAATTAATAATCAACAGGAGATAAAAGGGTATCAGTTTAATTTTTTTCATAATTGCACCTTCGGTTAAATTTGCTTCTAAGTATATTTAGCATTTACCTTAAATACAATAAAAATCACTAACAATCAAAATTTGTTTTGGGGTTGTCGCAAGCCTTGGCGCTTAACAAGTCTGCGCATCACCATTAAAAAAAGCGCCGTTTAGGCGCTTTTTTTAATGGTGATCCCAGCGAGAATCGAACTCGCGTTACCGCCGTGAGAGGGCGGTGTCCTAGGCCGCTAGACGATGGGACCATGTGACATCAGCTTTGATAATATAAATTTTATAAACTTGCAAGCATTTTTTATAAACAAATTTTAAGATTTTGCATTTAAACTTCAAAAAAAATAACAAGGATAAAAAAATGTTAGAACAAGCCAAACAAAAAATCCGCAATATTTCAAACTTTCCCAAACAAGGAATTGAGTTCAAAGACATCACCCCTTTGTTAAAAGATGCCAAGGCGTTTCATGATGTGATAGCAGCTTTTGTGCAAAAATTTGCCTCGGAACAAATAGATTATGTTGTGGCCATTGAATCCCGCGGCTATCTTTTGGGCGCTCCTCTGGCCTATGCTCTGGGTGCCGGTCTGGTCGTCGTGCGCAAGCCGGGAAAACTCCCCGCTGCAGTTGAGCGTGTGGAATATGCGTTGGAATATGGAACCGATGCTTTGGAAATTCATCAAGATGCCGTTGAAAAAGGCAAACGTGTTTTGATTGTAGATGATTTGCTTGCCACCGGCGGCACAGTTGCCGCAGCTTGCGAGCTGGTCAGTCGCTTGGGTGGAAAAATTGTTTCTGCGGCTTTTCTGATAGAATTGGCCGATTTGCACGGCCGTCAAAAACTGGCTGACACAACAAAGGTTTTTTCCCTTTTTACATACTGATAATCATAAAATTTAGAGGATATTTTTTCGCTAAAATATTTACTGATAAAAATAAATAATATATAATATAAAAAATGGCCGAGGGAGGCAAATAATGAAAAAGGCTTTTTTATATATCTTGAGTGCATTGTTTATCGGTTCGGGCGTGGCCATCATTTCCGTTGATGCGGCCTCCGTCAATCCGGAAATGTCGGAACCGGCGGAAATTGTTCCGTTCAATCAATTGGCAGATTATCAAATTCTGTTGACCGGAAGCGAAAATGGCATTTCCACTTATTCCGGCGTCAAAAACAATTTGCGTCTCTCTTTTCAGGCCGATTCGAAAGAAATCACCAAAATCATCATCGCCTTCGATTATGACACTTCGGCAAAGTCAGAGGATGTTGCCGAAATTATCAGCGTGGCCAACAAAATCTTCCCCGGAAAACTTTCCGATGAAAAAGCCGCGGCCGAGCGTTTGGAAGACAAATTGTCGGATATGAATTCGGCTCGTGACGAAGATATTTTCAACCTTGAACAATTGCGTGTTGAAGCCCATATCAACAACGGCATGGTCAATTTGCGCATAACCAAATAGCTTTATCAAAATCAAAGGTTCCCATGGATATTCTTGACGCCTACAAATTTTGCCCGATTTGCGGCAAACCGACATTGAAAAAAGAAAACAATCATCTGGCGCAATGCCAAACTTGCGGCTATCGTCTCTACCTCAACCCTTCAATTGGGGCGGTGGGCATGGTCTTTGATGACAAAGGCCGGTTGCTGGTTGTGCGCCGCAGCAAAGAGCCTGCCAAAGACACCTGGCACATTCCCGGCGGTTTTGTTGAGGTGGGTGAAACAATTGAAGCAGCCGTTTCCCGCGAGATCAAGGAAGAGCTCAATATAGAGGTCAAGGCTGAAGAATATTTGTTTTCCATTCCCAACTCATATCAATATCGGGGAATTGAAAGATACCCGCTGGATTTCTTCTTTAAATGCAAAATCATTGATATGTCTGCAATGAAAGTTGATTTGTCCGAAAATAGTGATTTTGCCTTTTTGCCGCCGGAAGAAATCAGGCTGGAAGATTTTGGCCTGCCTTCCATCAAAGAAGCCATCAAACGCTATTTTCACAAATAAAATCAAACATATAAAATCTTGACAAACGGCTTTGATATCCTTATCAATAAAAACAAGAGGAAAAAAATAAGGTATATTTATTATGAAAAATGAAAAAAGAAAATATCTGCCGGTATTTAACATTTTGTTGAGCAGCGGCGCTTATTTCAAATCCAAGCTCGCGGCCATGACGGTGTTTAGCTTGCTCAACTATATCAGCATTTTGCTTGGCGTATACACATGGCGCACGGCGGCTTTTTTTGTGGTGCTCATTTTTGCCTATGCTTTGTGGAGCTATTTTTTCCGTTTTTATTTTGATAAAAAACCTTATTTAGAGTTTAAATCGATGACATCTTCTTTGTCACCGTCAACCAAAATTTTGGTTTTGAGCTTTGTCATCATGACCTTGCTTATTTTGTTGCCGTTTATCTTGCCGTTTTTAGGTCTGGGCGATACCGAATATTATATGCAGTTTTTGAACGACAAAGAAATGTTGAATGCCGTGGCCGGCGTGGTCAGCATCTTCTTGGCTCCCTTCATGTTTTTCCGTCCGTTTTTTGCGTGGATTGCTTCTGCTTTGGGTTACAACAAAAGCCTGAGATTTGCCTTTTACCATACTCAGGGCAACTATAAGCAAATCGTGTGCCTGTTGCTGATATTGAACATTCCTTTTGTCATCTTGGAGCAAATCTGTCAATATTTTGCTTTTCCGACGTATATATTTTATCTGTTGGTCTCGCCGCTGATTGTCTATGCCAACGTGGTCATGGCCCGCTGTTATGAATTTTTCTTTGTAGAAGATTAAGTTATTTTGCCAGGTCTAAAAATTCTTCTTCCGAAAGAATGGTCACGCCGAGTTCTTTGGCCTTAGTCGCTTTGGAACCGGCATCAGCGCCCATCACCACATAATCGGTGTTTTTAGAAACCGAACCGGCAACTTTTGCCCCAAGTGAGAGCGCTTTGGCTTTAGCTTCGGCACGGGTCAGATGTTCCAGTGTTCCGGTGAAGACAACCGTCTTGCCGGCCAGCTTGGAAGAATAATCGGTGGTGTCGACAAAATCTTCCACCTGCACCTGTTGCAAAAGCTCGTTGATGGTGCGGCGGTTATGCTCTTCGGCAAAAAATTCCACAATATCATTGACCATCGATTCGCCAATCCCGTCAATCTCTAAAAGTTTGGTCGTGTCATGGTTCAGCATATCTTCTTCAAAAGCCTTGAACGAGCCAAAATGTTTGGCAATCAAAAGCGAGGTTGCGGCTCCCACTTGACGGATTCCCAGAGCATAGATAAAGCGCGGCAGGGAGATGCGGCGTCGCTCGTTAATGGCTTTGAACAAATTTTCGACCGATTTTTTGCCCCAGCCTTCGCGCGCTTCCAGATAGATTGAGCCATCGTCGAGTGCGGCAAAAAGGTCATCACGCAAGCGCTTGTTGCGGCTTTCCAAAGTGAATATATCAACCGGCGTTTTGATAATACCTTCGTTATAAAATTCTTCCATAATCTTGGCGCCCAAGCCTTCAATATCAAAGGCCTCGCGGGAGACAAAATGTTTCAATCGCTCAATGGCTTGTGCCGGACAGGTGAGGCCGCCGGTGCAACGACGCACCGCTTCATCTTCTTCACGAATGGCATGCGCCCCGCACATCGGGCAGACGTGCGGAAAAACAAACTCTTGTGAACCGGCCGGTCGCTTATCTAAGACCACACCGACAATTTGCGGAATCACATCTCCGGCGCGCTGGATGATTACGGTGTCGCCGATGCGAATATCTTTGCGCTTGATTTCATCTTCATTGTGGAGCGTGGCATGAGAAACAATCACCCCGCCGACGTTGATGGGTTCCAAATCGGCCACCGGCGTGAGTGCCCCCGTGCGTCCCACTTGCACGCGAATATTATTGATTTTTGTAAAAGCCTGCTCGGCCGGAAATTTATGGGCAATAGCCCAACGCGGCGTGCGGGTCAAAAAGCCCAAGCGATTCTGCAAAGCCAGGTCATCGACCTTGTAGACAATACCGTCAATATCATAGAGCAAATCGGCGCGTTCTTGTTGCAGATAATTAAAATAGTCAATCAAATCTTGGGTCGTGTGGCAGATTCGGTTGTAGGGGTTGGTTTTGAAGCCCCAATCGCGCACTTTTTGCAAAAACGCGCTTTGTGATTTCCATGGAATGTTTGAAACATCACCCCAAGTATAAACAAAGAGAGAAAGTTTGCGCTCTTTGGTGATATTGGCATCAAGTTGGCGCAGCGAACCGGCCGCGGCATTGCGCGGATTGGCAAATGTTTTTTTGTGTTCCGATTCGCATTTTGCGTTGAGCTCCAAAAAGTCTGCTTTGGACATATAAACCTCGCCGCGCACTTCCAAAACTTCTGGCACGTCGGGAGCGGAGAGGGTGAGCGGCAAGTCTTTGATAACTTTAAGGTTTTCGGTAATGTCTTCACCGGTTTTACCGTCGCCGCGGGTGGCGCCTTTCACAAATTTTCCATGTTCGTAGCGGGCAGAGAAGGAAAGGCCGTCAATTTTCGGTTCGGCAGAATAGGTGATTTGATTATCGTTGTCATATCCCAAAAAGCGGTTGACTGAAGTGGTGAACTCAACCACTTCCGCTTCGGAAAAAATATCCCCGAGCGAGAGCATCGGAATTTTGTGCTCCACCTTGCCGAACTCACTTTTAATCGGCGCGCCGATTTTGACAGACGGACCATTGGCAATTTTGAGCTGCGGAAACTTGGCTTCAATTTGTTCATTGCGGCGTTTGAGGGCATCATATTCGGCATCGGTCAAATAAGGATCATCATTTTGATAATAAGCAATATCAGCCTTAGCCATTTCTTCAGCGATTCGCTTGAGCTCGGTTTTTGCCTGTTCTTCGGTCAGTTCATCAATAGTCAACATTTTATAAATCCGTACAAATTAAATCTGCGCTTATATTAAAGCGCCAAGATGCGAAAATCATCAAAAATTTCGGAAAAAAAACAAATTGTGTAAAGTTTGGCGCTTTGACAGATTGACAAAGCAGGCAAAATCTTATAGTTATGAAAGAACTTAATCATTATTAATTTATTATCATGGAAGAAAAAAGCACAAAAAGTCCAAAACAAACAAAGCCGACATCATTCAACCTTTTGAGAGAAATGGCAGGTGTGAAAAATCACAAAACGGCTTCGGTTTATTTTCTTGATAACAAAATGTTTGTTCGCGCGCAAGAATTGGTTGATGCTTATAGCGAATATGGCTATTGCAACCATTTCAAAGCAGAGCAAATTTTAGGCAAATGTCATCAAGAAAATTGCATCGTAGATGAAACCTACATGGTCGGAAGCAATTTTAGTTGTGAAAAAGGCATGGTCATGAAACTTTGGAAGCAAGATGATGGCAATCAGGCACTTCCGATGTTTGTTTGGGGAAGAAATTAGTGGATAAAAAACGGTTGATTTTTGTATCAGCCGTTTTTTTGTTATAATAGGGAAAAATAAAAATCTAGAAGGTTAAAAATGAAAAAATTGAAACGATTGCTGATAAATTTGATACCTTTGAAAAAATATCGCCGTCAGGTGGAGTTTTCGCAAAATATATTTGGGCAAAATAACCTTTGGGAAGGAGACTTTCCCAAAAGAGTGAAGGGGCAAATTTACGGAAATAACAATAAAATCATATTTGGAAAAAATCTGCAAAATTTCCAAGCCCATATCTGCATCGGCACCAAAGATTGTCCGGTAAACAATTGTGAGGTCAAAATCGGAGACGATTCAACGGCCGGCTATGTGGATATGATGTTGCTCGAGGACAATAGTTTTGTTCATATCGGAGCCGATTGCATGTTTTCAAGCGGAGTTTCAATTTTGTGTTCGGATACGCATAGTATATTAGATTCGCAAAACCGCCTGACAAATATCGGCAAGTCGGTAGAAATCGGCAATCATGTCTGGATAGGCGCCGGTGTAAAAATCGGCAAAAACACCAAAATTGCCGACAATTCGGTTGTCGGCTGGGGAAGTGTCGTCACCAAGAAGTTTGCAAAGCCCAATGTGGTCATTGCCGGCAATCCGGCGCAGGTCGTCAAAGAAAACATCAACTGGGACAGACGCCGCCCGCAACAAATGTTAAATGAAGCCAAAAAATAACAAAAAAAATCCTCCGCGTAACAAAGCAGAGGATTTTTTTTATAAAAAAGCAGCAAGGACAATTATTTTTCCGGTGCAATCACCATCATCATTTGTTTGCCTTCCATTTTGGGCTCCGATTCGAGCTTGCAGATTCCTTCCAAATCATCAAGCAAGCGCATCAAAACATCTTTCCCCATATCAGCCGAATTCATCTCGCGACCTTTATAGCGCATGGTAAATTTCACTTTATTGCCTTCGCTCAAGAACTTTTTGGCTTGTTTTACTTTCACTTCATAATCGTGTGTATCAATCATCGGACGAAGTTTAAGTTCTTTAATTTCCACCACTTTTTGTTTTTTCTTAGCTTCGGCTTTGCGTTTCTGTTGTTCATATTTATATTTGCCGATATCCAAAATCTTGCAGACAGGCGGGTTGGCTTGCGGAGAAATTTCAATCAAATCCAAGCCGGCCTCATCGGCAGCGGCCAGAGCTTCCTTAATCGAAACCACACCGCGATTCTCACCTGTTTCATCAATCAAACGAACTTCTTTAACTCTGATATTTTCATTAATGCGCGGCCCGTCATCATCTCGTACTGGCGCATTGGTATTTTCTTTAGCTATTTTAGCCTCCATAGTTGTTGTTAACTGCCAAACATAATACAAATCTAATCCTTAAAGGCAAGATAAATTTAATTCTATTAATATATAATAAATTTTTTATGAAAAAAAAGCTGGACTTTAAAAAAATAAAATGTTAATGATTCGTTAAAACAAACGGTTAAAAAGTTCTCCACAGAAAACTCAAAAAAATATGAAAAAAGTTGTTGACTTTAAGATTGGGTGAGGATATAAACCGGTTTGTCGCCGCGATGAGCGGAGGCGGTTATAAAGAAAAAGTAAATAAGAGATTTAAGAGGATACGCAGACGGTTTTATGTTTTTGCTGAAAAGATAAAAATATAAAGTCTGATTGTATCAAATAAGGAACCTATAAAATTCTAGAGTTTGAGTAATTAGGCTGGGTTCAAACCATTTAATATGAGAGTTTGATCCTGGCTCAGAACGAACGCTGG
>CALXPK010000058.1 GCA_944390265.1 uncultured Alphaproteobacteria bacterium
CTAACAAAACTTCGCCTTTTCGCCTAAAAACAACCGGAGCAACGGTTGTTTTTAGGCTCAAGCCCCTCACGGGTTCACAAGTTCGAGCTTGAAGCTGATACTATCAATAAAAAAACAGCCTACACAAGGTAGGCTGTTTTTTTATTGGTGGGTATGACAAGGATCGAACTTGTGACCCCTACGATGTCAACGTAGTGCTCTCCCGCTGAGCTACACACCCGTTTTCGGCGGCGATTTCCGCCCGACGTCTTTCTCTATATCTTATCCTCTTGGCTTTGGCAAGTGTTTTTTTTATTTTTTTCAAAAAAACTCGCCTCAGTTATCAAATATTTAAGGAATTGGCGCTATATTATTTCTGTTTTCAACCATTGTAACGGGGTTTTAATTTGACTGACAAACATATTGATTTTCGCATCAATTATAAAACACTCAAAATCTTTGATGAATATAATACCAAAGATTTTGTTTATCCCATCGTTTTGTCTTCTCCCCATAGCGGAAAAGATTTTCCGGCCGAATTTTTGAAAAATTCTTGCCTCAGCAAAGCTGAACTCCGCTCCTCGGAAGACGGCTTCGTCGATGATATTATTCTCGGTGCCAGTCAAGCCGGAATCCCCATGATTGCCATGAATCTGCCGCGTACCTTCATTGATGTGAACCGCGATAAAATCGAGCTCGATAATTCTATGTATTTTGATGCGCCGCAGTCTCCTTCCAATGCCATCGGCAGCAGACGTTGCCGCGTCGGGCTGGGGGTTGTTCACCGCATCGTGGCTCAAAATAAGCCCATCTACAAAGGTTTGCTCTCTTTTGCCGAAGTGCAGGAAAGAATCAAATTTGCTTATGATCCTTATCATAAGCGCTTGAAACAACTCATTGATAAATGCCAAAAAAAATTCGGCTTCTGCTTGCTGGTCGATTGCCACTCCATGCCTTCCAAAATTTGCAATATCATGAACGAAACCAAGCCGGTGGAATTTTGCATCAGCAACCTTTTTGATGAAAGCTGTCCGGCCGAAATTTCCGAGTTTGTCGGGCAACAGCTCTCCACAAAGGGCTATCGGGTCGAATTTAACCGCCCTTATGCCGGTGCATTCATAACTTTTAATTATTGTCAGCCAAGAAAAAACATCTTCACGTTGCAAATTGAGATGAATCGGAGCCTTTATATGGATGAAAATGTGTACAAAAAAAATGCAAATTTTCAATCTGTTAGCTCCAATGTCTGCGAGTCGCTCATCGCCCTTGGCAAATTTTTACTGGATTTTAAGAAATAACTATGCTATAAAACCTTCGTTTTGGCATTTATATTTTGTTAATAATTAGCCTAAAACACTTTTGCCGATGTCAAAATGTTTTTGATATCGTTGGTTAACAAACCTCAAAGATGGCGTGTTTTTTGCCTGTCGTCTTTCAGCAAACTGAAATTGGCATGTTGATTGCATAAGGGATGTTTGTGACACTTTGAGGGAAAAGAGGAATGCGTTTTAGCGTATCTAAAAATTTTATGTTTTTTTTAGTATTGCTGATGTTGATTCAGCCGGTACAGGCCAGAGTATATAATGACAGAATTGATGATGCCATGGTTTGTACTTACGCAACCCAAAAAATGGAAAAAGTGTATCAGATTAAAAGACACTTACTGACAACTATCGCTAATGTTGAAACCGGTCGTTGGGATGCCGAAAAAAAACAAAAAACCGCTTGGCCTTGGACTGTTAATGCCCAAGGTAAAGGTATGTTTTTTGATTCTAAAGATGAAGCCGTCCGCGAAGTGAAACGCTTGCAGGCTCAGGGCGTGAAAAGTATTGATGTCGGGTGTATGCAAATCAATTTGGTGTACCATCCCGATGCTTTCGAATCAATTGAAGATGCTTTCGACCCGCAAAAAAATGCTCAATATGCCGCTAAGTTTTTGAAGTCTTTGTATGAAAATAATGATAAAGACTGGATTAAAGCGGCCATGGCTTATCATTCAAAAGTGCCGACCAAAGCTCAGCTTTATAAAAAGAAAATTGTCAGCACTTATGAGATTGTCAAACAAGCTCAGCTCAAATTGGAAAAAGCTCTGTTCGGCAATGCTTCGGATAAGGAAAACAAAGAAATTAAGTTAGCTCAATCTGACAACAATCTGCCTCAAACTTCTTCCGCCGCTCAATGGCGCGAGGCAAAATTGGCCGAATGGCGCGCTCGTCATAACTAGTTTTTTTAACAAGGCATCATATGTCTGAATATTGGAAAAATGCCGGTTTTTATTGGCAGCCTTTGGGCGGCAATAATATTGACCAAATTAGCGGGCATTGCTACCAATATTCAGACATTGTTTATAACCCGCTTCATCAACCCGTCATTTCCACCGTTCTGGTTGATATCGGCAAGTTTGATAATTATCAGGCTTTGGGTGTGCCTCATGCCTGTGCCGCCGTTCCCGATGTGCGCCTTTTGCTTGAACCCGGACCTTTGCAGGCGCAGGCCATTTTTCTCACCCATTCGCACCCCGACCATATGAACGGAATTCCTCATTATATTAAAGCCGGATATAAATTGCCGCCGATTTATGGCGGAAAATATACCAAAATGATTTTGGAAGACTTGTTCCTGCAGTTTGGCATTGAGCCCGATTTGTGGCCCCAATTTCATATTATCAAAGACGGAGACAGCTTTGTGTTCGGCTCACTCAAAATTGAGACCGTGGCTTCTTCTCATACTTGTTTTGACAGTTTTGGCTTTATTTTGTTTTCCGAACACGCCACAATTTATCATACCGGTGATATGAAAATTGACTCCAGCACCTATTTTCGTAAGCCGACCAACATTAAAAGACTGACCGCCCTTTCTGCACAAATTGACTGCGTGGTGGCCGATTTTTGCGGCATTGATGATGATGGTTTTGCCGTCAAGGAAGTTGATACTTTCAAAAAACTGGTCAAAATTATTAAAACTTCTAAAAAAGATAAAATCTTTTTGCCGGTTTATCCCACCCATCCGGAAATGTATATTATTGCTTTTCTGGCCGCGCTCAAACTCAAAAAAAATGTTGTCTTTTTCGGGAATCCCGATTTTTACAGCTATCTCAAAAGAATTATCGATTATGGCATTTCTTTTACCCATATGGCGCAAAACCGCATCAAGGTTATTTATACCCATGAGCGCGATGAGATTGCCACGCTTGACAACAATTATGTGGTTATCGGAACCTACAACCATGTGTCTTTGGCTTTTGATGCCACACCGCAAAACAGTTTCGGCATTATCACCGCCAAAACTTTTTTCAACCCGCTGAAAGGGCAATTTAATTCTCACAATATCAAATTTGTTTCAGTGGACGACTATCCGGTTTTGCAGGGGTTCGGCCATGGTTTTTTGGGGGATTATGAATTTTTGAACTCAATTTTGTGTCGGCCGACTTTTATTCCGACTCATTGTCCTTCCTATATTGTTAACAATTTTAGAGAATTGGCCGAGTTTATCCAGCTCAATTTGATAGAGCAAACCCCCGTCAATAATGAAGTATATCAAATTGCGCAAAAAAACTGTCGGATGGTGCAAAAAAATGCTTCCCTTTGGTTGGCCGTGACCTACAGTGCCGGCTATGCTTATTTTACCGAAGTGCCCCAAAAACCTACTTCCGGCGAAGGTTTTCTCAAAAGAACCATCAGCAACAAACGCAACCAAAATCACTTCAAAATGTTTTTGCACAAAAGAAAGTCAGCACAAAAATCTGCTGACCGTTCTTGACCATAAAATGATATTTATATTTTCATAAAATAATATAACTTTTATGTGAAAAAAAATATTTTTATAATTTTAAGTTGCATTTTTTATATTTTTGCTATATTAATATTTATGTAATTCGTCAATGCCACAATTTAAGGTAAGAAAATGACCAAGTTAATCAATAAAATCATTTCTCTTCATAAACGCAGAACCAGTATGCGGTTGGCAGATTCCGAATGGGAAGCTATGGATGAAATTTGCCGCTTTGAAAATATTTCTCGCAATAAATTGTTAGAATTTGTTGAGCAATGCAAAGATAAGGAGCTCGGTCTTTCTTGTTGCACGCGTTTGTTTTTGCTTTCTTATTATAAGAGCAACGCCAGACTCAAGTTTCGGCCTTCCGGCAAAAATTTGCTCAAAGCTCTGCAGATTTTTGCTAATACGCCAAATGCTCGTACAAAACCTTGAAACCAAGCAAAATCAAAACCACGCCTGAGAGAATCTCTATCTTTTGGGTGGGAATGCGGGTCAGTGTCCGGCTGAGATAAAATGCACCCAGACTACAGATGAAGGTGGTTATGCCGATGATGCCCGATGCTGCCAAAATGGATATGTTGATGAAATAGAGCGTGACGCCGGCGGCGCAGGCATCGATGCTGGTGGCAAGGCCAAGTGCAAACAAAACCTTCCATGAGAGCTTTTTGCCGGACAAATTTTCTTCTTTAGGGTGCAAGGCCTCATTAATCACATTCAAGCCCAACAATACAAATACCAAAAAAGATATCCAATGGTCAAAATGGCTGATATAGGCACTGACGCTGTTGGTGCCGAGCCAACCGACAACGGGCATGACAAACTGCCCCAAGCCCGTGGCCAGAGCCAAAAGTATGGCACTTTTCAGGCGTTGCTTGCGCAGAACCAAACCATAAGAAAATGAGACAACAGCCGCATCCACCGACAGAGCTATTGCCAGCAAAAAAATATCTAACAAAGACATGAGGTATTTCCGCTCGTTTTATTCCGTCAAATTATCCAAACCATCGGAAGAATCGGCCGTGATATTTTTTTTGACAACCGTATTTTCAATGGCGGCGGCTTTTTCTTCTGCCGCTTTTTTCTGCAACATGCCGGAAAAACCAAAGTATAAAAAGGCCGCACCAATCAAAATGCTTATCAAAACTATGATTTTCTTTTTGTTGTCCATTTCCAAGGCTCCTTGATTATTATGTTTGATTTTAACTTTATAAAAATTTATAATAAAAGTCGAGGATAAAATTTGAGATTGTATGATGTTTGAAGATTTATTTTTAAGGCTTAAATCTTCGCCTTTTCGAAGTAAATTCAGACTTTCTGCCGATGATGTGAAATATATTGAGCAAAAGGGGCTTGATACCATTGAACGCCATGCTCGCGATTTTGTGGCACAAAGGCTGGCACCGGCTTTTCCGAAAAATGACGGCAAGCAAACGCCGATGCGCGGGCATCCTGTTTTTAAAGCGCAACACGCCACGGCTTGCTGTTGCCGCGGTTGTTTGTTTAAGTGGCAGCACATTCCGCAAGGGCGGCCGCTTTCCACCGAGGAGCAAGATTATATCGTGCAGGTTTTGCTCCAATGGATTAAAAAGCAAATTCAGCACTAAAATAACATTCTTTCAAAAAACAACGCTTTAGCAAAATTATTTAACGCGAATCCTTAATTTTAGTTGCAAAAAAAAAAAAACGTTTATCATGAATGGTATAGGCTTTAATTCTTATTATTAAAGGAGGCTATTCATGCTTAAATCGTGTTTTTTTATACTCAGCTCGCTTTGCCTGCTGGGACTTGGTCATCACGCTTTGGCGCTTGACGCGGCCTCTTTTGAT
>CALXPK010000059.1 GCA_944390265.1 uncultured Alphaproteobacteria bacterium
TCTTGAGCCCAAGAGGAAGATGTGCCCATCAAAAAGGCAGCGGCACAACACATTGTTAAAAAAGTTTTTTTCATATCAGTTCTCCTTCAAGAATTTAAGTTTTTCGCTCAAAATTTTTCGGGCATTAAACAATCTGGATTTAATCGTGCCAACCGGCAGGCCGAGTTTTTTAGAAATTTCTTCATAAGATTTTTCCTCAAACTCGAACAAAACCACCACTTGGCGCAGTTTTCTCGGCAGGTCATCAACCGCCTTGAGAATGATTTTTTGCCGTTTTTTGGCATCAATCACCTCTTCTTGTCTGCCGCCGACCTTCACCTTGTCCAAAATCTCTTCTCCGCTGACTTGTTTGCTTTCCATAATATGTTGCTTAGATTTGAAATAATCTCTGCAAACATTGGCCGTCAAGGTACTGAGCCAGCTTGAGAATTTTCCCTGTTCTTTATAATTTTCCATATTTTTCCAGGTTTTGATATAGACTTCCTGTTCAATATCTTCATTATAAGAACCGGTGATTTTTTTGATTACGGACCGGATAAGTCCGCCATATTCCGCAATTATCTCTTTCATTTAGCCAACCATCAAAAGTCCGTAATCATCTGTGGGCAAGCCATATTCCGCAAGGTTAGATGAGCTCAAGGTGCTATCATCCAACATAAAATAATATCCGTAGATATCAAACTCGCTTTGAGGCTGAGGCCACAAAGAACCAATCATAAATACACCGACAAACATGGCACAAACCGATTTTATAATGTTGTTGCGACGCTTGCGTGCAAAATACAATGGCTTCGCTTCTTTGAGTAATTTTGAAATATCTTCCATTGTTTACCTCCCTTACATATATTTATAACGACGAGAGTTTCAATATGGTTCAAAATTTTTTTTCACATTAAACCAGATCTTGCCACATTAGCTTTATTACAAGGCAAAATATCTTCAAATTTGGTTAATTTTTCAAATATTTTCAAAACCTTATCGGGAGTATATTTTTTGTAGCAAAAATCTGCCCGATAAAAATCTGCCTTGATATTTTTGGCCTCTTGAGCCACACAATATGGGTTTTCGGAAAAGAGCATAATCTGACAATCTTTGGAAAGAGCCTGATAAGCCTTGCCGTCGCGTTTGAGTTCCAGCCATTTTTCACCTTGCGGACAATTTTTGCAGTCATTGGAGCGAATGCAGTCGGCACTGGTGAAAAGCGGCGCGTCTTGATAAACCACCATAGATAATGGCAATTGAGATTTATCGGCAAGCACCTGCATATTAGTCAAATCATCTTCCAAAGCCAAAGTAACGCGTGAGGCATTCATTTCCTTGGCCTGTTCAATCGCTTGCGTGTTAAGCATATAGATTGAGGCATCAAAGCTGATGTCAACGCCCTTCTCCGGCAAAACAGTCAAGCCCCAATAATGCCCGATTTCCCATTTTTTGTAGCCTTGTGCTAAAAGCTCGGCAATCAGTTTGGCATAAAGCTGCGGTTTGCGACAAACGGCAGGCAATGCAATACGAACTTTATTTTTTGGAAGAACTTTTAATTCTTCTGCTTTTGAACTTGGAGAAATCAACCAAACAACCTCGGTAACCTTGTCCAAATTGATTTGTGAGAGTTTGGCAAGGTTATCGGTCTTAATCACCCATTGCGGCGCAAGTTGCGCTCTGGGAGCGGAAATTTTAGGCAAAACTCCATGCTTGTCTTCAATCTTGATTTGCGCATACAAATCGCGGCGCAGTTCATTTAAGAGCGATGCCGGCGCAAACAGATTGTTTGGATTGTCAATATGAATGCCGCCGAGCGTGAAACTCGTATCACCGGTTTTGCCGAAAGCCGTTTCAATCGCCGACTTCACTTTGTCCGAATTCTGTGCCGGCGCAAATTCGCCGCTGACTTTGGCACAAACACCGTTGGCCGAGGCCACAATCTCCGTCGGGCAGACTTTAACTTCAACCTTAACCTCATCACGACGCATAAACTCTTTTGGTTTGGGCTTGGTGTAAGGATAAGCGCCCTTCACTTCGCTCGAAGATGCCAAATAAATATTCTCGCCCAAAGAAAGTTCCGGTGTTTTCGGCGGCAAAGAAATCTCAACGAGCGTATTTTTCTCAGCTTCAAAAACATTTTTGCCGTTCACTTTCAAAAATTGCAAAGAAAAACCAAACGGCTTTTCATCTCCGCTCACATCAATCTGAATTCCGTCATAGCGGGCAATTTTATGATTGGTTTTGAAAAAGAGCTTGTTCTTGGCAATTTTTTCAATTTTACCGATAAGCAAGCCGCGATGCCCGACAAAATCCCTATCAATCACATTTTTGTTTTTGCCTTTGAAGTGAAAATCCGTCCACGGACGCGAGAAAATCTGTTTGATATGTTCTTCTCGAATGCTATCGGCACCCTTCCCGTCCAAAATCCGCCGATAATAATCTGTCACGGCCGCCACATAAAGCGCGGTCTTTTTGCGTCCTTCAATTTTGAGAGAAGTCACCGGCATATCCAAGATTTTTTCTTGCAAAGCCATATCTTTCATTGAAAAATAGTGCTTTTTGCCCGCCTCACCTTCAAACGAGGCACGACACGGATACAAACATTTGCCACGGTTAGCGCTTTTGCCGGTTTCAAAAGAAGAAAACAGACAAAGCCCGCTGTAAGAATAGCATAAAGCCCCATGGATAAAGGCTTCGGTCTCCAAATTGGGAATTGAGGCAATTTCTTTGATTTCGGAAAGGTGCAGTTCGCGCGCCAAAACCACGCGTGTAAAGCCGATTTTTTGCAAAGCTAAGGCGCCCTCTTTGTTATGCACGGCCATTTGCGTGCTAGCGTGCATTTCCAATTCGGGATATTGCTCGTGGATAACGCGTGCCACACCCAAATCTTGAATGATGATGGCATCGACATGATATTTTGAACACAAATCCAAAGTTTGCAGAAGCTGCGGCAATTCATGCTCTTGCACCAAGGTGTTAATGGCCACATACACCTTGCGCTTGAGGTGATGTGCAAAAGCCACAAACTCGTTGAGTTGCTGTTCATCAAAATTAGCCGCGGTGGCTCGTGCCGAAAAGTTTTTCAAGCCGAGATAAACCGCATCAGCACCGTAATAAAGCGCGGCATATCCCGCTTCAATATCACCGGCCGGCGCCAAAAGTTCTTTTTTCATCAAGAATTACCTCTTTTTTCCAGTGTTTTGATATAATCTTGAGCCAATTCAAATTTATTGTGTTTTCCGCCCCAAAAAGAACCGCCGCAAAGATGAAACCACCGATTATCAATAATCTCCACCCGATCATGATATTCATCTTGAGAAGCATCGCAAAAATCAAACGGCTTTAGGGTATGAATATTGATGTATCTGGACACACACTCAGTATAATCATCGGCCGAAAGATGCTGGTAAATTCTCAAATAATTTTTTCCGCCCGTGTCCAATCTGTGTTTTTTAATGCGGCAAGGCAAAAAATTAGGCTTAAAATTTTTCCAAAAATCAAAAGCAAAGCCGCAAAAAATCGGCGGAAAATACCAATATTCACCGCGTCTGGCTATTTTTCCGAATGCCGGTTTGGCAAAATAGTCTTTCACGTCAACCGGCGCAAACGGAAAAATATCATGATCAAGAATCAAAAAGTTCTTTTCTCTTTTGAAAACCACATTTTTCATAATCCAGTTCAAAGCGCGCGCATGATTCCGGCTCGGGTCTTCTCGCAAAAAATGCGGAACTTTGATATATGTAATGTCATTTTCTCGGCAAAATTGATAAATTTCTTGTGCTTTTTCGGGATTATTGGAATTATCGCAAATAATCGTTGCCCCGTTTTTAACATATTTTTTCATCAACTCATGTTGATATTGCAACAATTTCAAATCATTAAAAGCCACCACAATCAAATCAACATCATCTTTTTTATCAAATGTCGAACTTTTGTAGATTAAAGGAGATTTAAAATTACACCAAGAAAGGATGGAATTTCCCCATCTGTCCTTATTTTTGTAAAAAGCATGCAAAATTTTTTGTTTCAAAGTCATCTCAACGCCCATAACTTAAAATAAACAACGCTTCTGAGGATATAGGAAAAAAATAAATGCGCAATACAAAATTATCAAAAAAGCTCCGAATTATCGGAGCTTTTAACATTTTTTTAGAAACGAAAATCGCGCGAGCCTTGCTCAATTTTGTGCAAATTATCATTGCAAATGTCGCGAACCTTGTCTTTGGGAATATTGTTGAGTTCTTTTTTAATGAGCTCTTCACCAATCTTTCTGGTTTCCGGGCTGGCATAATCAATCAAATATTCCTTCAAAGTCATCAAGGCATTCGGCAAACAACAGTTATGAATTTGCATATTTTTGCACAAAGCCATAAAGCGGTCGCCGGTGCGTCCTTCCCGATAACAAGCCGTGCAAAAACTCGGGATATAACCCATTTGCATCAGCCAACGCACCACCTCATCCAACGTGCGGTTGTCACTCACTTCAAATTGGGAAGAATCTTCATCTTTGGCTTCCGGTGTATCATAACCGCCGACACTGGTTTTGGAACCGCCGCTGATTTGCGAAATGCCGTAATGAATAACTTTCTCACGACATTCTTTGCTCTCGCGGGTAGACATAATCATGCCCGTATAAGGCACGGCAATGCGGATGCAGGCCACAATCTTGGCAAAAGTATCATCATCGATACCATTGTCAAACACGCTTGGGTCAATATCATCGGCACGACGGATTCTCGGCACCGAAATCGTGTGCGGACCAACCCCGTGCACGGCTTCCAAGTGCTCGGCATGCATCAAAAGTCCTGCAAATTCATAGCGATATCTCTCCAAGCCGAACAACACGCCCAATCCCACGTCATCAATACCGCCTTCCATAGCGCGGTCCATTGCCTCGGTATGGTATGCATAATTGTGCTTTGGCCCTTTGGGATGCAGTTTTTCATAGCTTTCTTTGTGATATGTTTCTTGAAAAAGAATATAAGTACCGATTCCGGCTTCTTTGAGTTTGCGATAGTTTTCCACCGTGGTTGCGGCAATATTCACATTCACGCGGCGAATGGCCCCGTTTTTGTGCTTGATGGAATATATGGTTTTAATAGATTCCAAAATATATTCAATCGGGTTATTCACAGGATCTTCGCCCGATTCTATAGCCAAACGTTTATGTCCCATATCTTGCAGAGCAATCACCTCTTTGGCAATTTCTTCTTGGGTGAGCTTTTTGCGCGGAATATGTTTGTTAATGGCATGATACGGACAATAAACACAACCATTGACGCAATAGTTGGAAAGATATAAAGGCGCAAACATCACAATGCGGTTGCCGTAAAAATCTTTTTTGATTTGCTCGGCCAAAGCAAAAATCTCGGCATTTTTTTCAGGAATCTCACAATCAAGCAAAAGCATGGCTTCACGGTGGGTCAAGCCTTTACATTTCTTTGCTTTTTCAAGAATTTCATCAATTAAAGCCACATTGTTTTTGTGCGCATCGGCATAGGCCAAAGTGTCTAAAATTTCTTCATGGCTGATAAATTCCTCAGCTTTTAAGGATTTTGGATTATACATTTTCACTCTCTTTCTTTCGGGTCAGAAAGACTTTCCCGTCAGGTTAAAAACAATCGGAAAAGGATAATATCACAAATTATACATTTGCAAAGAGGGTTTTTGAAGATACCCCGTTCAAATTTCCGATTTTGCCGGCCAAAGCGCTGATAACATCTTGCGGAGCATCCAACACCACGGAAATGATATTGATATTTTTTTGTTTATAAGGGATTCCCATTCGTCCGATGATATAAGCGGCATATTCATGCAACAATGCATTTAAAGCCTCGGCAGAATCTCTGTCTTCCACCATAATACCAACAATCGCCACACGAGTCTCGGTCATATAGAAATCTCCTTCTAAAATCTGCTGAATATCGGCAAACCGCGTTCCAACTTAACGCGCTGTTGTTCCATCAAAGTAGCCACATTGAGCTTGCCGCTGCGAAGCATACCTCTGACCGGACAACCGGCGTTCACATCGGGGTTTGCAAACAAATAAGACAAAACGGCACGTTTGGGGGCGCCCACCAAAATCTGATGGATGCAACCTAAAAAGCCGTTAGCCACAAGTTCAAAGGCCATTTCTTCGGAAATACCGCTGGAGGCAGCATATTTCACCAAAGAGTTAACGGCATCACTCACGTTATTGGCATGAATGGTAGATAAAACCAAGTGTCCGGAAGTTGCGGCACGCAAAGCCTCGCTGGCCACATCGGGAGAGCGAATCTCACCCAAATAAATATAACGCGGCTTTGAGCGCAAGGCCGACTTAATTCCCTCTTCCCAAGAACCGTCCGGCGGCGTGGTTTGCTTGCAAAGTCCGAGTTCCCCCTCTTTGGTAACATAAACGCCGTCAAGCGGCATTTCAATCGGGTCTTCAATGGTGAAGGCATAGCCGCCTTTTCTTTCCAAATATTCTTTTAAGAGAGCCGAAACGGTTGTACTTTTGCCGCTTCCGGTAGCACCGGCCAAAAGGATAAGCCCGCTGCATCCGGCAATGGAAATCAAATGGCTGAGAACGCCGCTCGGAAAGCCCAAATTTTTCAAATCGGGCACCTCAATCGGCATTTTGCGGGCGCAATATTGCGGACCTTCAAGGGCGATGGTTCTTTCCACACGATAGTTTCGGTTTTTATAATTGAGCAAATAGCTGCGGTTGCCGTCAAACAGGCTTTCCATTTGAGCAAAAAACTCGGGAAAATCTTGAAAAGTGACGCATTTTAAACCGCTATCGGTTTTGCCGCTCCAAATATAGCATTTTTTATCAGGTGTCACATAAACATCGGAAAACTTCACATCATTAATTGGGCCCAACGGCTCAGCCATAATTTGAGACGGATTTTCAACCTGATGCGAAACCGAAGCCATCACAGGTGCCGGCTTATTAATCACATCATCAAGTTGGGTAACTTGCGGCGAATTCAAGGCTGCGGCACGAACGGCGGCAGAATTATTTTGAGACAAATTTTTTTCGGCAATTGTTGTTTTTGATTGGGCCAAAACTCCGTCAGACCCTTTCTTACTTCCGAACAAAACCATAATAAAAACCCCTTTAAAAATACAAACTAAAAGATATAATAAGCAAAAAAGATAAATATTCTTTTAACAAAGCAAAATTGAGGAAAGAAAATGATGAAAAAAATAGCAAGTTTCACGGTAAATCACCTGAAGTTAAATCGCGGAGTTTATGTATCACGCATAGATGCGTTTGGCCAACAAAAAATCACCACTTTTGACTTAAGAATGACCAAGCCCAATTTTGAACCGGTTATGAACACGGCCGAAATCCATACAATTGAGCATTTAGGTGCAACTTTTTTAAGAAATCATCCGCAATATGCCAACAAAACCGTTTATTTTGGTCCGATGGGTTGCCGCACCGGATTTTATATGGTTTTGGCCGGAGAATATAGTTCAAAAGAAATTTTGCCTTTGGTTATTGAGCTGTTTGAATTTATCAAAAATTTTGAAGGAGAAGTCCCCGGCGCCTCCCCGCATGACTGCGGAAATTATTTGGATATGAATTTGAACATGGCCAAGTTTCTAGCCCAAAGATATTTGGATGAAACGCTATACATAGCAGATAAAAACAATTTGGAATACCCCAAATAGGAACAAAAAAAATTTTTATCAAAATAGCTTGAAAAAACTCAGGCTATTTTTTTGTTCTGAAATATCCCACATATTCATATAAAGTGACTGCAGCGAGTTAGCGAAAGCTAAAAGCTCGAGCTTACGAGCCAGAAGAACTCCCGAGGGAGTTCGAACCCTTTGTACAGACAAAAAAAAGCCTCAGGTCATAAAACCTAAGGCTTGTCAAATTGGTGCTCGAGGATATAAAACACCGATGCTCCGGTGTTTTATACCGCAAGAGGCGCAGTTTTGTTATTGAGCAAGCAAAGTGTGAGCTTTGCGCGGCGAAATCTACAAAACAAGTGACCGACGCGCGGTTAATGAGTGAAACGAATTTACCAAGCTAGACGCTGAGATGGCTGGAGAAAAGAAAATTCTCCGGTGGAGAATTTTCTGACGACAGGCGAACATTTGTTAGTTTTAAGACAAGCGACAGCGCAGTCGAGAAACGTTACAAATGGAGTGACTGCAGCGAGTTAGCGAAAGCTAAAAGCTCGAGCTTACGAGCCAGAAGAACTCCCGAGGGAGTTCGAACCCTTTGTACAGAAAAAAAAGCCTCAGGTCATAAAACCTAAGGCTCTAAATTGGTGGGCGCTGAGAGGTTCGAACTCCCGACCCTCTCGGTGTAAACGAGATGCTCTTCCAGCTGAGCTAAGCGCCCATCTTGTTTACAGGAAAAGTTTATATACTGAGAAAAAAAATAAATCAAGTACTTTTTTTTCACAAAAACCATTTTTTTTTGCAAAAGATGATTTTTCCGGCAGATAAAAGCCCAAAATTGGACTTTTATCTGGAATTTCTGGCCTCATTCAAAGCATTGAGCACTTTTTGCACATCGGGGTTCAAAACATTTCTTTGGCCTTTGGACTGGCTTTGCACCGTTGAGCGAGTCTGAGCGGAAGATTGGGCTCTTTTTTGAACCTTATTCTGCACGGAGTGAAAATAGACTTCATTGGCATTCGACGGGCTATCGGAAAACTCTTGCGGAGAAGCCACATAAGTACCGCCGCTTCTTTTAACTTGTGTTTTTACAATTTTCTGAGCGGCCACCAAAGAAACAATATCAGACACCGGAGACAAGGCTCGACCGGTATTATAATTAAAGCGATCAATATTCTTCTTCAAGCGATCTTTTTGAATGTTATAGTTGGAAATTTTAATATTGACCTGATTAACTTTATGGTTCACATTTTCAAGCGTTCTGGTAATTCCTTCAAGAAAGCCTTGAGCCTTGGCTTGTTGTGCGCCACCCAAAGCAAGCATGGCAACACCGATAAGCAAACTTTTTTTCAAACGATCGGAAAGATTTCTTTTAAAGATTTTTTTGGTCATGTTTAAAAGCTCCTTTGAGTTATTGTTATAATCAATATAGCACATATTTTTGACAAAATAAACAAAAAAATATTTTAAAAGAGTATAACGACAAATTGTCAAAATATTCTTAAAAAAAATAAGCCCCCGAAATGCGGAGGCTTATATGAAAAATCAAAGCAGATTGTTAATTAGTTAACAGAATCTTGCAAGGCTTTACCAGCTTTGAATTTAGCTTGTTTGCGAGCCGGAATTTTGATTTCGGCACCGGTGCGCGGGTTGCGGCCGGTTGTAGCAGAACGTTTGCTAACAGCAAAAGTACCAAAACCAACCAAGCGAACTTCGTCGCCAGCTTTCAAAGCGCTGGTAACAGAAGCGATGAAAGCATCAACAGCTTTAGAGCAATCAGTTTTTGTCAAACCGGTTTCGTTAGCAATGCTAGAAATAAGTTCATTTTTATTCACGGTGAGAACTCCCACTAAATATAAGTTATAAACCAAATGTCAAAGCCTCTGTGGCTTTTACATTGAAAATTTAAGCGTTCTTTTTTCAGGAAGTCAAACAAAATAAACAGTTTGCGCGCAAAAAAAGTGGATTTTTTGTAAAAAAAAGCCCAATCAAGCCATTTTTTATGAGTTATCCCCAGATTTCTGCGCCTTTCCGCAAAAATTTATCAACAAGTAAGAGCGATTCTTTGCAAAGAAATGCGATTCTTAAAATATGGAATCAAAGCAAAAAAGAAACCCACCGGCCTAGCCGGTGGTTCTTCTCAAGCGGGTGT